>CAYMSD010000061.1:0-20008 GCA_964393015.1 uncultured Klebsiella sp. | reverse complement strand
TAGCGCTCCCCGCCCGAGGAGCCGCGCGGCGCTCAATTCCACGCAGAAAGGAGCGCCGCGAGGTCCTGCGGGCCGACGAAGCCGTCGTCGTTGAGATCGGCGGGGCACTCTTGCTTCGGCGGGCAGGCGCCCCAGGCCGAGAGCAGGATCGCGAGATCCGCCGCGTTCACCGCGCCGTCGCCGTCGAGGTCGCCAGGCACCGACGCGGGCACGCGCGTCACCGTGATGTTGTCGATGCGGAAGGTGTGGTCGGTGAAGCCGAAGAACAGACCTGGCTCGAGCGTCGTGAACGAGACGGCGTCGATGCCCGCAAGGACTTCGTCAAAGGTGATTCCGGGCGGCAGGATCGGCTCGAAGGTGACGGGGTCTTCCGCGCCATATCCCTTCCATCCCTGTGGGAGCGTGGTCGAGCGCGGATCGAAGGTCACGGTGAAGGTCGTCCATTGGCCATGCGACGCGGCGGACACCTGCGCGAACTTGTACCAGACGCTCACCCACGGATAGCCGCCGCTGGCGAGGCTCGAGTTGCGCAGCTCGACGAGCCAGGGACGGCTCACATTCTGCCCGAAGAAGTTCAGGAACTCGACGCGCAGATCGATCTTCAGCGTCACGCTCTGTGCCGAGGTGTAGTCGCCGATGAAGGCGGCGTTCGAGTTGTTGCGGAAGCCGACCCCGAAGTTGTTGAACACGGTGCGCATGTTCCAGGTCGGGTTGCCTCCGCTCGAGACGACCGAAGTGGTTCCGCCGGGTCCCGCCGGTCCGACCCAGCCCTGCGCATCGCCCTTGTCGAACGCGACGACCGTGGTGTCGGCGGCAAGGCTCGAACACAGCGCGCCGCAGGCGACGAGCGCCGCCAGTGCGGGAACGGCGCGAGAGCGCGGTGCGGAAGGTCGATTGATCGTCGTTGTCTCGGTGTGCATGCGTGTGCTCCGGTTCTTGCCGTGAATCAGTGGGGCCCGCGTTCAGAATGACCCGCGCGGGAGGGCCGATCAAGCCCGATGCTTCGGTTTCCGCATCACGAAGGCGATCGCTCCGCGTCAGTCCCTTCCGAAGGGCACCCGTGCGCGCGTGGCGGCCTCCCGGATGGTCCGCTCGATCCCGGGTCTGTCGAGGTCTCGGATCGCCGCGGCGGAGAGCTCCTCGGTGATGGTGTCGGCGCCGTCGGCTGCGGAGAGCGACGCGATGAGGTCGGGCGCGCCGGCCACGAAGGCGATGTCCGCTGCGTTGGCCGCCCCTGCGTCGCGCCAGAGCAGGCCGAAGCCGCGCAGGATGACTGTTCCCGGAATGAGGAGCGCGGCCTGTGTCAGCGGTGCGCGGGCGAGGTCTTCATCGAGGAGGTCGAGGACGATGATGGGCCGCGGCGCGCGGGCGCGCAGCCGCAGGAGATCGCGCGGCGAGAGGGCCTGGGCGGCTCCGTCGTCCGCGATGAAGGGGCTGGTGAGGACGAGCGCATCGGCATCGCGCGCGGTGCGGACGAGGGACTCGAACACGGCTGCCTCCCTCGAGCCGCGCGGCGCGTCCGCGCGTGCGTCACGCCGGTCGGTGTCCAGCACGGTGCCTGCAAGGGCGCGGGCGCTTTCTGCGATCCGCTCCGCCACGGGCAGCGCAAGCACGACGCGTCTGTCGCGGAAGAGGCGATCGGCGATCGACGCGATCGCGCGGTCCACGCCTGCGAACGGGGCGACCTCTCCGGTCGAGGCGGAGATGCGCGCGGCGAGGCGCGCGACGAGCGCGGATCGTGCGGTCGGCGGGGGAACCACCGAGTCCAAGCGGGAGGGAGCGGGTTCGACTTCGAGCGCGACTGTTCTCATGGCGTGCCTTTCGAGCGGCTTCAGATCGCCTTCCCGCGCCGCGCGTCCCTTTCGAAGGCCGAAAAGCAACAGACGCCGGCGCTCGGGCCGGCGTCTTGGGGTGAACGGGAGAAGACCGTTCAGCGGAGTCCAAGTGCCGGCGCGACGACACACACATGCTTGGGCATGTGCATGTG
Source organism: uncultured Klebsiella sp. (assembly GCA_964393015.1). Classification (GTDB taxonomy): domain Bacteria; phylum Planctomycetota; class Phycisphaerae; order Phycisphaerales; family SM1A02; genus QWPT01. The sequence continues at coordinate 18,021 of CAYMSD010000061.1, read as the reverse complement.
CATCGCGTGGCACTTGATGACCTGCTGGCGGTTCATGGAGGCGCGAAGCATACGGGCCATTGGAGGGAAGTCAAGCGTCGGCACCGCTTTCCCATGCGAACCGTCCGCGACGGCGCGGGTATTCTCGCCGCATGGCTCGACGCGACCGCGACGCCGACGGCAGGAATGAACCGAAGTGGGGCAGGCGCACGCCACCCAAGGCCGAGCGTGCCGCGGCCGCAGAGCGGCTCGAGGCCGAGGAGCGGCGCAAGGACGCGGGGCTCTCGCGCTCCGCGGAGGCGCTCCGTGCCACCGCGCCGCGGATCCTTGGCGAGAAGTCGCGGTTCATCGGGATCGACCTCGGGCTCGCGACGGCGTTCGCCGTCTACGACCGCGACGGTCGGCTCGAGTCCGTGCGGTCGCGCCGGTTCCAGTCGAAGGACGCGCTGCGCGCGGCCGCGGCCTCGATCCTCGACGAGATTCCCCATGTCCACAGCGTGATCGTCGAGGGGGGCGGCGATCTCGCGGAGAGCTGGCAGAAGGCCGCGGCGCACCGCGGGATCCACCTTCGCATCGTGCATGCGGGCGAGTGGCGCCGCAGGTTTCTCTACGAGCGCGAGCGCCGCGACGGCGCGCAGGCGAAGGCCCACGCGCTGAAGCTCGCCGCGCAGGTCGTCGCGTGGAGCGAGGCGAAGGGCGTCACCGCGCAGCTTGGGCACGATGCCGCGGAGGCGATCCTCGTCGGGCTCTTCGGCGTGGTCGAGGCGGGGTGGCTGAAGGACCCGCCGCGCTTCAGGCACTGAGCGCCGCGAACGCATAGACGGCGCCGCGCGACTCCCACGCGACCGCCCGCATCGGCGCACGCGACTCGAAGGCGATCTCCACGCTCCACGCGCGCGCAGCCTCCGCGGTGGGCGGGTCGCACGGCTCGAAGCGCGTGGCCACGAGCGCCGTGCCGAACCAGCCGACCTCGAGGGCGAAGGCCTTCACGCAGGCCTCGCGCGCGCACCAGAGCGCGATCGGGCCCGCGAGCATCGCCTCGTCTGTCGCACGCACGCGCTCGGCCTCCTCCGCGGAGAGCGACATCCTCACGAGGGCGTGCGCGCGGTGCCCATCGATCTCCTCGACATCGACGCCGATGGCGGCGCATGCATCGGCGGGCGCGGCCGCCGCCACGGCGCGGACCCGCGTGTGCGCGATCGAGATGCGTGGTGCGCCGCTCCACTCCGCGTGCGGGCGGCCGCGGGAATCGCGCAGCACGGCGCCCGCGGCGAGAAGCGGATCGTGCGCCGCGAGGGCCGAGCGCAGCGCGATGCGGCCCGCGAGGAAGCCGATCCTCCGATGCTCCGATCGAATCGTCTCGGCGAGCGCGCGCTCCTCCTCGGGAAGATGCCCGCGATCCGCGGCGATGTGATGCCGGTGGCGGGCGTCGTACTCGCTGAGCACGAGCCCTGCGGGGAACGCGGCTCCGACGGGGCGCAGGACGAGTTGTGGCGGAAGCGGGGGCATCGCGCTCGTTCATCCTCTGCGCGCGGACCTGCGCCGGGTCTTCGTCCGCGCGCGGGGCTGCGCCGCACCCTGCGGGCGAAGCACGAGCACGACATCGCCCGCGCGCCTGCGGAACGCCTTCTCAGGAAGCGATTCGTCGGTCGCGTCGTGGCATCCGACGACCTCGAATCCGCCCCCGAGCGCAAGGATGTCGCGCAGCGTGGCGAAGTCGAAGGTGAGGAGGTCGTACTGCTCCGCGATCACGGCCGGCATGTCCGGCACATTCGCCGTGATCGCGATCTGCCGGATGCGCTCGCAGTTCGTGCGCGGCATGAGGCCGAGCGTCTCGGTTCGCAGCGCGGCGAAGCCGCCGCCGGGGACATCGACGGGGCCGCGCTCGTAGACGATGCCCGCGTCGATCGAGTCGCCCTGCTCGCGCAGCGCGAGCCCGAGGAGATAGATGCCCTTCGGCGCCATGCGCGCGCGCATCGACGCGAGGTGCTCCGCGACATCCATCGCTTCCGCGAGGTGGCCGATCGAGTTGTCGAGGTTGATCACGAGGTCGAAGTCGGCGCCGAGCTCGTCGGGCGGCCGCCGCATGTCGCCGACGACGACCTTGGCGCCGCGCTTCGGAAGCCGCCTTCGCGCGAGTTCGACGGCACGCTCCTCGAGATCGCAGCCGGCGACCTCGGATTCATGGATCAGGAAGTGCGAGAGCCAGAGGCCCGGCCCGCATGCCGGGTCGAGCACGCGCCGCGGCATCCTGCGCAGATGTCGGCGGACCAGACGGTCGACGGAGCCGCGGATCTCGCCCGATGGCTCGAAAAAAGCGGAGTAAAGCTCGCTGCGGCTGTAGAAAGCGTGCATGCGCGGCACCCTATCAGCGCATGGAGCCCTTGAGTTCGCACGCGATGCGGCGAGGCCGAAGAACACTCAAATTCGCGCCCGACTTTCTTGTATTCGTCGCTTGCGAATAGGTCGATGAACAGATAGCCTTCCATCGGCAGGCTGCCGATCTGGGAGCTTTCCGCAGGGGGTCCGTGCATGTCGAAGAAGCGAAAGGTTTCCGCCTCGCGGCGGACAGCGATCAAGGTCGGCACAGAGGCGGCAGCGGCGCGCGCGCGCGCGGCGGCGCCGCCGGCATCCGTCTGCGACGATGCGGCATGGCACGCCGTGCGATCGCCGCTGCGCCTCCAGGTGCTCGAGGCGATCCGCGCCTGCCCCGGCGTCGATGCGCGCACGCTCTCGCTTGCGCTGCGCACCAGCGCGCCGCGGCTCTACTACCACATCAACATCCTCCTCGAGAGCGGGCTGATCACCGCGCACGCGCCCAAGGCCCCGTCGGGCGCCTCGAACGCGCCGGCGGCCGCGCGACGCCCTGGCCGCGGACCCGAGGCGCTGGTCTACCGCGCGAATGGCAACGGCTTCCCCGACGGGTTCTTCTCTCGCAACGACTGCTGCCTCGAGCGACGCGAGACGCTGCTGCGCGAGCTCGTCGAGCGTGGGATGGCGGAGGCGATCGCGTCGATGCCGAAGGGCGATGCGCATCTCTCGGTGCGACGCGAGCGCCTCACTTCGGCGGAGTCGGAGCGGATCCGTGGGCTCCTCAGGCAGGTCGAGGACATCCTCGACACCGCGCGCGCGCGGCGCCACGGGGACGGCCGAGTCGTGCCCGCCACGCACTTCGTGGCCGTCGCCATGAGCGGCGTGAACGGATCGGAGCTGCCCGACGGGCCGCTCGAGCCTCGAAACGGCTCGCGCTGAGCGATCTCGGGCCAGATTCTCACGCTGACCGGGGCTCGTTTCCCGTGGCCATGTGCTCGTGGCCATGTGCTCGTGGCCATGTGCTCGTGGCCATGTGCCCGTGGCCATGTGCCCGTGGCCGTGTGCTCTTGGCCGTATGCTCTTGGCCGTGCGCTCTTTGCAAGGGCCGAGACGCCTTGCGCATCCTGCGAATGCAGATATACTTATCTTGAATTCGCGGCTCGCGCGATTCGGCGGACAGCATCGGGGGTGCTGCCGTCCACCATCTCGGCAGAGGAGCGACCACGGATGTACGGAAAGCAGACGGAAACCGCCATCGCCGCACTGAGCCGCCTCGCGGAGGTTTGGGACGGCGGCCGCACGCGCCTCTCCGCGGGCGACATCGCGGATCAGCGCGGCCTCCCGCGCGCGATGGTGGCGAAGATCCTCTCGACGCTGTCGCAGGCGGGGCTTGTGCACGGGTCGCCCGGGCCGGGTGGCGGGTACGCGCTCTCGCGCGAGCCGAAGGGGATCAGCCTGCGCGAGGCGCACGAGCTCTTCGAGCGCGACGACGACAGCTCCAACTGCCCGTTCGGTGGGGGCGTGTGCGGCGTGGGCGAACCGTGCGCCATGCACGACAGGCTGCGGGCGATGCAGGGAGCCGTGCGCCAGCTGCTCGACGAGACCACGCTCGAGATCTTCCGCAAGGCCGTGCAGGAGGATGGGCTGAAGCCCGTCGCGCGTGGCGTCCGTCCCGACGCGCCGCGCGAGACCTATCGCGCACCGCACTCCCGCCGTCCGAAGGTGTGAGCCTTTCCGCCTGCGGTCAGCCGACGCGCACGAGCGCCGCCGCCCGCACAGCGGTCTTCCGCGCGGCGGCCGCCGTCCTTCCGTGCGCGAGCGCCACGCCCATGCGGCGGTGCCTGCGCGTCGACGGCTTGCCGAAGATGCGCACCTCGACGGAGGGAATCGCGCAGGCCTGCTCGACGCCCGCGTAGCTCGGGGCGCGCTCGGAGTCGCGCGTCGCGAGGATCACGGCCGACGCGGTCGGCCCCGCGTAGCGGATCTCGGGGATCGGAAGCCCGAGGATCGCGCGGATGTGGAGGTCGAACTCCGAGAGATCCTGCGAGCGGAGCGTGACCATGCCGGTGTCATGCGGGCGCGGCGAGAGCTCGCTGAAGATGACCTCGCCGCCCTTCACGAAGAACTCGACGCCGAAGATGCCGGCGCCGTTCCTGCCCGCAAGTCGCCTCACGACCTTCTCCGACATCTCCTGCGCCGCGCGCTTCGCGGCGGGCTTCATCGGGCAGGGCATCCACGACTCCTGGTAGTCGCCGCGCTCCTGGCGGTGGCCGATCGGCTCGACGAACACCACGCCGCCGCCGCGCGCGGCGCGCTCCTTCACCGTGAGCTGCGTGATCTCGTAGTCGAAGTCGATGAATTCCTCGACGATCACCACCGCTCGGTCGCCGCGCATGTTGGTGACGGCGTACTCCCACGCCTTCGCGATCTCCTTCTTCGTGCGCACGACCGACTGGCCCTTGCCCGACGAGCTCATCGTGGGCTTCACCACGCAGGGAAGGCCGACGCCGCCCTTGGCGGTGATCGCGTCGGCGAGTTCCTGCGCGCTCGCGGCGTAGGCGTAGCGCGCGGTGCGGAGGCCGAGTTCCTTCGCGGCGAGATCGCGGATCGCGTCGCGGTTCATCGTCATGTGCGCGGCGAACGCGCTCGGCACCACCGAGTGGCCGGCCTTCTCGAGCTTGAGGAGCTCGCTCGTGCGGATCGCCTCGATCTCGGGCACGATGAAGTCGGGCTTGTGTCGCCGCACGATGCGCGAGAGCGCGGCGCCCGACAGCATGTCGACCACCTCGCGGCCGTCGGCGACCTGCATCGCGGGCGCGTCGTCGTAGCGGTCCGCCGCGATGACGCGGCAGCCGAGGCGCTTGGCGCTGATCGCGAACTCCTTGCCGAGTTCGCCCGAACCGAGAAGCAGGATCTTCGCTGTCATGGGGTGGACTCGCCTTCGCCCTGTTCGGGCGCGGTTTGCGCGGGTGTGGCGGCGTTCATGCGGCGCCCGGCGGCCACCGCCCTCCGCGCAGCCATGAAGGCGCGGTGGAAGCTGTCCGTCGCGGCGTCGTCGATCGACCGGCCGTAGCGCACGACCTTGTTGCCGACGGGGTAGTCGACCCACATGCGAACGGAGCGTTCCCGCGCCTCCTCGGGGCGGCGGACATCGAGCTGCAGGAACACGGCGCCCTCCCCGTAGTAGACATTGTCGTCGTAGACGAGGTCGATGGTGCCGGCCGCCCTGTCGAAGCGGGGGCGCTCGCGAGACGGGTCGGTCGCGGTCGGGTCGAGGCTCTCGCTCATCGCGCCCTGCGCCCGCAGCACCTCGATCGTCTCGTTCCACGCCTCGTCGGCGGTCCCTGTCATCGAGACGGTCCGCCCGCACGCGGCGAGCAGGCAGACGACAAGCGCCGCCGCCGATGCACGCAGCACGGCGGGCGGGAATCGCGATGGGTGGTCGTGGCGGACGGCCATCGGGAAAGCGTAGCGGTTCGGCGTGGGATCCGCAGCGGGCGCTACTGCCCGAGCGCGCGGAGAAGCACCGTCGCGTAGCTGCCGCGCGGCAGCTCGAAGGAGAGCGTGCAGGCGAGGTTCGCGGGGCTGTTGCCCGCGAACTCGTCGCGCACGGGTTCGCCGATCGAGACCTCGCGCGCGGCCACGATGAACGCACGGTCGCCCCCGCCGAAGTAGGGGCGCGCGAAGCCGGGGATCCGCAGGGTCTCGAGTGTGACGCCCTCGTCCTCGAGCACGCCCGCCACGATCTCCGAGAGGCACTCGTGGTACTGCGACCGCGGCGAGGGCATCGGGATCGGAAACGCGCGGAACGCGGGCGTGATCGCGGCTGCGCGCGGGAAGACCATCTTTCCGAAGAGGTCGTCCGCCTCGAAGGCGCGCTGCGCGCTTCCCTCGCTGATGGCGTGGGCAAGCTCGCGCGCGATCCCGTTCCAGAGATGCGACTGGTACGCCTCGACGCAGATCTCCTGCGTGAACTTCGGCAGCGCCGCGAAGGCGTCCATGTAGTTGCCGCCGCGCGCGAGCGTCTCGATCGCGGCGCGCTCGGGCATCCTGGGGAACTTCGTGAGCGCCGTCTTCCAGTCGCCCCAGTGCGTGGCGAGCGCCCGCGTGAGCGAGCGCACGGCGCCCGAGTCCTTGCGCGCGGGAGTGCCGATCGCAAGGCGCAGCGCCTGCTCGAACTCGCCCTCGACGAGCGCCTTGCCGACGAATCCCTTGCCGTGGCGGGCGCTGCCGAAGCGCTGGTCTCCGAAGTAGTTGACGAAGAGGAGGTTTCCGTCGCGGTCGCGCATGAGCGAGGCGCGGCGCACGAGTTCGTCGGCGTGCCACTTGTCGAGCGCGCGGACCACGATCGTGAACGCGTTGCGCGCGATGACGGTCGAATCGGCCGCGCGCGGCACGAAGCCGATGTGCGTGAGGCGCCACGACTCGGTCTCGAAGCGCTCGCGCACGCGCCCGCGCACGGCGGCGGTGTCGATCGTGATGACCTGCGTGGTGACGGCGTGGCGGTCCTTGAGGCCGGCCGCGGCGACGCTTTCGCGCGGCAGCTTCAGCGTCTTCGCGATGAAGGCGAGGGCGTCGGGCGTCGCCAGCGAGATCTTCTCGAGGGTGTAGGCCGCGAACGGGTGGCTGGGAAGCGGGTCCGCGACGACCGACGCGTGGAACTCGGGCGTCTGACGCTCCTCGACGCGGAAATCATGGGGCGTGCGGCGGATGGTCACAGGTCGGGCACTGTATCCTCCCCGCGCGTGCACGCAGCGAGCACACAGTCGCCACTCACGATCGTCGAGCCGAAGCTTCGCGGGCCGAGCGGGCACTACGCGGAGTTCGTGCGTGCGGTCGCGGCGCGTGCCGATGGCGTCTTCTCCGAGATCCGCGTGGTGGCGGACCCGCGCGCGCGCGGGTTTCTCGCCACGCTCGGCGGCGCCGTACCCGTCGACGCCGCGCCGCCCGCCGCGGGAACGCTGGCGGAGCTCGCTGCGATCGGAGCCTCGCTGCGCGCGGGAACGCGCACGCTCGTCCTCACCGCGAACGCCTCGCACGCGCTTTCGGCCGAATGGCTCTCGTTCGCGGGCCGCGACGGGCTCTCGCGGCTCTCGCTCTTCGTGCACTGGCCGCTCTCGAAGCCGCAGGCGCGGCTCGCGCTCGCGCTTTCGCCGCGCACGCGGCGCCATGCGCTCTTCATCGCGCCGACGCGCGGCGTCCGCGACATGCTCTCGGAGGCGGGCTGCGCGCGGGTCGCGCAGGTCGCGTATCCCGCGACCCGCACCGCGAGCACTCCGATGCGCGCGCCGTTCCGACATCTCCTCATGGCGGGCGCCGCGCGCATCAACAAGGGCCTCGACCTCGTCGCCGCGCTTGCCGAGCGCTACGCGCACGAAGGCCGCGACACCCCGCTCCTCGTGCAGGTCTCGCCCAAGCATGTCGACCGCCATGGTTCGCGCGAGGATGCCGTCGTGGCGCGGCTGCTGGCGGCCAGCTACCGCGGGCTTGTCGCCGACCCGAAGGCGCCCGACCGCGACGAGTACGCGGCGCGCTTCGTGGGGTCGCTCGTGCTCGCGCCGTACGAACGCGCGAAGTTCGCCGACGGCGTGAGCGGCGTCGTGCTCGACGCGCTGCTTCACGGTGCGCCCTGCGTGGCGACCGCGGGCACCTGGGCTGGCGATGTGGTCGAGCGCTTCGATGCAGGCGTCGCGATCCGCGAGCGCACGCCCGAGCGGCTGGCGGAGGCGATCGACGCGACCCTCGCGCGCTGGGACCACTACGCCGCGCGTGCTGCCGAGGCGTCCGACGCGCTTGCCGCCGAGCACGACCCGCGCCATGTGGCGCAGCTGCTCGCCTCGGGCGGGCGCTGACGGCGCGCGGTACAGTGCGCGCCTCCGCGAGTCACGCGGCGTGAACCAAGGCGGGCGCACCCATGGCGAACATCATCTGCATGAAGTGGGGCACCAAGTACGGGCCCGAATATGTGAACCGCCTCGCTTCGATGGTGAAGCGGAACATCACGATCCCGCATCGCTTCGTGTGCATGACGGACGACGCGTCGGGCCTCGACGCGGGGATCGACGCGCGCCCGCTGCCCGACTTCGACGATCCGGGCGGGCCCGAGCGCGGCTGGCGCAAGATCTCGACCTTCCGCAGGCCGCTCTTCGACCTCGAGGGGCCGACGCTCTTTCTCGACATCGACATCGTCATCGTCGGCAACATCGACTGCCTCTTCTCGCATCCCGGCGAGTTCCTCATCATCAAGGACTGGGCGCGGCCGTGGCGGCCGACGGGCAACTCGTCGGTCTACCGCTTCGAGGCGGGCGCGCACCCCGAGCTCCTCGCGAAGTTCATGAAGGAGCACGCCGAGATCCGCCGCGAGGTGCGCAACGAGCAGGAGTACATCTCCCGCGAGCTCCACCGCGCGGGCAAGCTCTCGTACTGGCCGCGCGAATGGTGCGTGAGCTTCAAGTACGGCTGCATGGCGAAGTTCCCCATGAACTGGTGGATTCCGCCGCGGATTCCGCAGGATTGCCGCATCGTGGTCTTCCACGGCCATCCGAACCCGCCCGATGCGATCCAGGGCGTCACCAGGAAGATCACGCGCCATGTGCACAAGACGCCGTGGGTCGCGGAGCACTGGCGGTGACGCAGGAGGGGCCGTCGCGCGCCGCTCCGCAGCTCGTGCCGCTTCCGGCGCGCGAGAGGCCCGCCGACGCGACGGAGGCCGCGCGCGCGTTCGCAGCGATGATGGCCACGCGTCGCAGCATCCGCGACTTCTCGACGCGCCCCGTGCCGCGCGAGACGATCGAGGCGTGCGTCGCGGCTGCGGCGAGCGCTCCGAGCGGCGCGAACAAGCAGCCGTGGACCTTCGTCGCGGTGAGCGACGCCGCGATCAAGCGCGAGATCCGCGCCGCCGCCGAGGCCGAGGAGCGGAAGTTCTACGAGGAGCGCGCGAACGACGAGTGGCTGGCGGACCTCGGTCTTCTCGGCACCGACGCATCGAAGCCGTTTCTCGAGGATGCGCCGTGGCTTGTCGTGCTGTTCAAGAAGATGAAGGACGACCGCGCCGAGCGGATCAGCGACCAGGTCTACTACGCGAACGAATCGGTGGGGATCGCGGCGGGGCTCTTCATCGCGGCCGTGCATGCTGCGGGCCTCGCCACCCTCACGCACACGCCGAGCCCGATGCAGTTCCTCGCGGGGATCCTCGGCCGGCCCGCCCATGAGCGCCCGTTCCTGCTGCTTCCCGTCGGCTACCCCGCGGACGGCTGCCTGGTGCCTGACATCAGGAAGCGTCCGCTGCAGGAGGTGCTTGTCTTCGACCGCTGAGGGCGCGGGCGTCAATCGGCGCGATTGAGGGGAAAGCGCTCGCTCGGTTCGTAGGACCTCCTCGCGAGAAGCGCGAGGCGCGCGACGACCTCGGGGTGCACCGCCGCGAGATCGGTGGTCTCGTTCGGATCGCGCGCGAGGTCGAAGAGCTGCCAGCCTTCGAGATCGGCCGTCGCGGTCTTCCGCTGGCGCAGGCCCGTGCGCACGATCTTCCAGTCGCCCTCGCGCACGGCTTCCTGGCCGCCGTAGCCCGGGAACGGCCAGTACAGCGCGCGCGTTGGCAGCGGGGTGCCGTCGAGGAGAAGCGCCGCGAGGTCGCGGCCGTCGCTCGCCGGAGTTGCCGCATCGGCGAGCGCGCCGAAGGTCGAGCGAAGGTCGACCGTCCACGCGGGATCATCGATCGTCGCACCCGCCGCGATCCGGTGCGGCCACCACGCGATGCATGGCACGCGGATGCCGCCTTCCCACACGGAACCCTTGCGCCCGCGCAGGCCTGCGGTCGAATCGAAGAACCCCGTGTCGACGCCGCCGACATCGTGGGTCGGGCCGTTGTCGCTGGTGACGATGATGATGGTGTCTTCGGCGACGCCCGCCTTCTCGAGCGCCGCGCGGATCGCGCCGACCTCCGCGTCGAGCCGAGAGATCATCGCGGCGTAGGCCGCGCGAGGAGTCGGATGCGGGAGGTAGCCCTTGCCGCCCACATACGGCGTCTCGTCGAACTTGAGCTCGTAGGGCTTCATGTCCGCGGGCGTCGGCTGCAGCGCCAGATGCGGCAGCGGCGAGGCGTACATCAGGAAGAACGGCCTCGATGCGTTCCGTTCGATGAACGACCGCGCTTCGGCGAGCATGAGGTCGGGCGCGTACGCGAGTTCCGCGCGCGACTTCGGGTCGTTCCCCTGCAGCACCACCCGTTCGGCGTTGCGCCAGAGGTGCGTCGGATAGAAGTTGTGCGCCTGTCGCTGGCAGTTGTAGCCGTAGAAGAGATCGAACCCCATCGCGTTCGGGTCGCCTGACGAACCGACGAAGCCGAGGCCCCACTTGCCGATGCACGCGGTGGCGTAGCCCGCTGCGTGAAGATCGTGCGCAAGCGTGCGCGTCGATGCGGGCAGCGGCCCCTGACCTTCGGGCTGGACTTCGGAGTTGTCGCGGATCGGCGTCTGGCCGAGGTGCTGGCCCGTCAAGAGCGCCGAGCGCGAGGGCGCGCACACGGGGGCGGCCGTGTAGAACTGCGTGAAGCGAGCGCCCTCGCGCGCGAGGCGGTCGATGTTCGGCGTGGCGATCTTCGTCTGTCCGTAGCAGCCGAGTTCGCCGTAGCCGAGGTCGTCTGCGAAGACGAGCACGATGTTCGGGGGGCGCCTTGGCGCCGCAGCCTCGCGCGCGGGCGTCGCACGGCAGCCGACAAGCGCCGCCGCCAGCGCGAGCGCGAGAAGCAGGGGGCCGAACGCGCGCTCAGACATCGCAGATGTCGATCGCCTCGCGCAGGCTCGTCATCGGGTCGCGCCTCGGGATGAACTCCTGCGCGAGATACCCCTTGAATCCCGTGGCGTGAATCGCCTCGCAGATCGGTCGGTAGTTCAGCTCCTGCGACGCGTCGATCTCGTTGCGACCAGGGTTGCCGGCCGTGTGGTAGTGGCCGAAGAACCGGTGGTTGTTCTTGATCGTGCGGATGACATCGCCCTCCATGATCTGCATGTGGTAGATGTCGTAGAGCAGCTTGAAGCGGTCGCTGCCGACCGCCTTCACGAGCTCGACTCCCCACGGCGTCCGGTCGCACATGTAGTCGCCGTGGTCGACGCGCGAGTTGAGGAGCTCCATCAGGATCGTGACGCCGTGCTTCTCTGCGATGGGCATCACGCGCTTGAGGCCCTTCGCGCAGTTCTCGAGGCCGACATCGTCGGGCATGCCCTTGCGGTTCCCCGAGAAGAGCATGAGGTTCGGCACGCCGTGCTTCGCGGCGAGCGGCAGGAGCGTCTCGCACTCCGCGACCACGCGGTCATGGTTCTCGACGCGGTTCATGCCGTCGCCGATCGAGGTCGGTCCATTGCCGAGCGAGCACACCATGCCGAACCTGCGCGGCGTCTCCCACTGGTCGGCGTTGAGAAGGTCGATCGCCTCGATGCCCATCGCCGAGCAGTTCTCGCAGAGCTGCTCAAGCGGCATGCCGAAGCACCACGCGGAGACCGAGTGCTTGATGCGGCCGTTGCGCTTCGTGGGAGCGCTGGCCTGCGCCGGCGCGCCCTGGGACGCGTGCGCGAGGCCCGCTGCGAGCGGAATCGAGGCGGCGGCGGTCACGGTCGAGGCAAGGAAGTCGCGGCGCTGCATGGCGCGCACTCTACCGCAGGACGGCCTCGACCCGCCACGAGTACTCGCCGATCGAGACGCCGCCGCGCTTCGCGGTGATCACGATCGTGCGGTCGTTCTGGTTGTACTTCGCCGAGAGGGAGATCGTGCCCGCCTTCGAGGAAAGCGAACCCGAGTCGCTGTGGCGATGTCCGAGCGGGTCGATCGAGACGGTGGTCGACGAGGTGTCGGAACGGAAGCGGAAGTCGAAGCCCTTGCCGAAGGGTGCATCCTTCGCGTCGACCGACAGGCCCGCAGGGGGAGACTGGATCGCGCCCGACGCGACAGGCGTGAGGGCCGCGGCGGACTCCGTGCGCGAGAGGAACGCAAGCGCGAGCAGGGCGGAGATCGCAAGCAGGGCGAGGATGCGCGGGTCCTTCATGGTCGTTCTCCCATCGTGATGCGGCGTGACTATCGCGGCGACTCACCGCTGCGTCGAGAGGGAGCATACCTCGCTATAGTGCGAAAGGTGCGTTCTCAGGCATTGCAGCGCGTGCTCTCGTCCGCGGAGTCCGTCAGATCGGCCCTCGCTCGCGTCTTCGCGTCCATCGGGCTCGAGCAACCCCGCATGAGCGACCTGCGCGAGCAGCTGGGCCTCGACAAGTCGATCGCGAGCCGCGTGGCGCGCGCGGTGCGCATGACCGAGGCCGGTGCGGCGCTGCGTGAACTTCCCGCCGCGGAGGCGCTCGGCCAGATCGTTGCGAAGTGCGGGACCCTCGGCGCAGGCAAGCGGCTCGTGGCCAACGCCCGGAAGTCGATCGCCGAACTCGACGCGGCGATCGCGGAGTTTCCGGGGGATCGCACCGCGCTGATCACGGCCATCTCCGCGACGGAGCCTGCGGGCGGGAGCGCGGCAGGTCGATCCGCGATGCCCAAGGTTTCCGAGGCGAAACTGCGTGCCGCGCGGAGAGGCGCGTACAACGCCTTCGTCTTCGCGCAGGGGCTGTGCTGCGAGACCCAGTCGTTCATCAACATCCTCATGCCTGGGAAGGACGGGGAGAAGGCGGCCCAGGCCATGGTGCTGGGCACGACCGGGCTTCGCCGGCTCCGTCCAGGCCATCCGCAGTCGATCCTCTCGCTGCGCGGGCGCGACGACAACAACACCGGCTTCGACCGGGTCACCCTCGAGGGCGAACCCATCGAGGACGACCCTGGTGTCGCGCTGATTCGCGAGTTCTGCACGGATGTCGCGTCGCAGGTCCGGCTCGAGAGGGTCGGGCGCATTCACTCGCTCGTGCTGGATCCACAGTCGCCGCCGCTCGACGAGCCGATGGACTTCGCCGTCGGCCTCGTCAATCTCCGATTCACGGCGCCGCGGGCGACGAGTGAGGAGAAGTGGACTGCCACTTCCTACGAGGTTTCGCGCGCGACGAGGTTGCTTCTGCGAGAGATCCTCGTCCATCGGGCGACCTTCGGCACCGTCCTGCCGCTCTCGATCTTCTCGATCGACTCGACGCCGAGGGCGCAGCCGGATCTGCACGGGCCGGATCCCACGGGGCGCGGCGTCATTGACCAGGGAGACGATCTCGTGCCCATGGGCCAGGGCTATCGCAGGCGTGGGAGGCCTGGAGAGGACTTTGCAGTGCCTCTTGCGCTGCGGGCGTTCGAGATGCTCGGCCAGGACCCCGACGAGTACGACCGATTCAGGCTGGTGATCGAGTACCCGCTGCCCTTGGTGCGCAGCGAGGTCTGGATCAGGCTGCAGGAATGAGAGCGCACGAACGCCACGCGCTCCGTCGTGCAAATCAGCGATCGGAGCGCGTGGGGAGGATGGTTCAGTGTGCTGCGGGAGTCACGAGCTCCAGCGGCTGAGCATGATCGCGAGGTCGGCGGAGTTCACGATGCCGTCCCGGTTCATGTCGGCCGCGCCGCCCGAGCTGCCCCACGCCGAGAGCAGGATGGCGAGATCCTGCGAGTTGACCGAGCCGTCGCCATTCATGTCGGCGATGTCGTTCGTGGAGGGAAGGTCGATGCGCACGAGGAAGCCCTGCTCGCAGCCTTCGGGGTTGATGCCGCTGCCGACGATCGTGCGTCCGTCTGCGGAGATGTCCTGGACCGACTCAAGGTGCCAGCCGTCGAGTTCGGCGCCCAGGCCCTGCTCGGCGATGAGGTAGTCCTGGAGATCGGTCCACGGCGCATCGCCGATGCGGATCCATGCGATCAGACCGGCCGCGCCGGGGTTGAAGCGAAGGCCGCCGACGATGGTGCCATCGGCGTTGCAGGCGCGGCAGTCCGAGTTGCTTGGGCCGACGATTTCCATGCCGCCTGCAGCGGTCCAGCGGAATCCATCCACGCTGAATGACGGTGAGAGCGCCATGCCCACGGCGACCGAGCCGTCGTTCGACAAATCCTTGACGAGGTTGGACTGGTTCTGCGTCGGCGTCAGGTTGATCACGCCCTTCGAGTTGACGACGACCGCCGAAGAGGTGTAGTCGGGGCCGACCGCTGCACCACCGACGGTGCTTCCATCGTCGCTGATGCTGCTGAAGTAGTAGTAGCCCATGGGATTCTCGACGCTGCGCGGGAGGATCTCCGGCGAACCTTGGCCGACGGTCCAGCGGAAGAAGTCGGTTTCGTGATAGCCCGGGAAGCTGCCGCGGACACCAGTGATGGTGTTGCCGTCGGCCGAGCAGCCGAACACATGGAAGTCGCCGAGGAGGATGCTGGAGAGGTACTGGTGGCCGCCGCTCGCAGTCCAGCGCCAGTTCTCTCCCCAGATGGTCGAGCCATCGGAGGAGATGCCGACCGGTCCGTACAGGGAGCCCAACTCCGGGGTGATCTGCTGAAGCCCGCCGGCCTCTGTCCAGCGCGTGACGAAGCGGGGGACTGCTCCCGCTGAGTAGCCGGGCGCATAGGCGGTCGTCGTCACGACCTGCCCGTCCGCGCTGACGCGGATCGCGGAGTATCCGCTGGTGGCGTTCACATAGCAGCCGTTCGGGTTGGAGCCGGCGATCGGGCCGAGGCCGGGAATCGCGAAGAACTCGCCTTGGCCTGCGAGCGCGACCGCTGAGGCGAGAAGGGCCATTCCCGAGACGGAGCACTGAACGATGCGGCGAGACGCTGTGGTGGTGTTCGAGTTGAGCATGGTGTTCGGAGTTCGAGCAGGAGGTGATCGGGTCTGCGCCCGCGGCGCCGACCGAGGACATTCGCAGCCGCGAGACTGTAGATTCTTTCAAAGAACAAAAACCACCCAAGAAAGCTCTTTGGCACGAGGGTTCTGGTTATCAGTCGCCGGCATCGACTCCAAGCACGGACAACACCACCTTGCGCGCATGCAGGATGGCTCCGAAGGACCACGGTGGCACTGGGCGGCACGCATCGCCTTTCGCTTCCTGCTCGTCTACTTCGCCCTTGCGTTCTTCTCCGCGATCTGGGGCCTCCTGCCCGTCGTCGGCATGCTCGGCTATTGGCACGACGAGGCCGCGCGGCCGTTCTATGCGTGGATCGGAAAGACGGCCTTCGGCATCGAGATCACGGTCTTCCCGAACGGCTCGGGCGACACGACCTACAACTGGATGCAGTTCGCGTCGCACCTCGTGTTCGCGACTGTCGCGGTCGGCGACGACCCGTCGAAGGCGCCGCTCGTCGGCACGCTTTCCTTCACGCGCGATGGCGAGAAGACGCTGCGCCTCACGGGCGAAGTCGCAGGCGCACGCGTCGAGGCGGGGTGCGAGCGGCTCGACGCGAAGAGCTTCCTTCTCATGAACCGCGGCTTCCACCGGGTGAACGAGTCGCCGTTCAATCGATGAAGGCGAAGGGAACCCGCGTGGTACCCTGCGCAGCGATGCGCTGCATCGACTGCGACTTCGACCTCGAGCGGATCTCCGAGCCGCGCTGCCCCGAGTGCGGGCGCGCGTTCGACCGACGCGACGCGGGGACCTTCATCGGGCCTGGGCACACGCGGTTCAGCCGGCGGCTCGCGCAGGCGCCCGGGTGGCCGATGTTCGTGCTGGCATCGCTGGTGGCAATCCTCATCCTCGCGTCTGGGTTCTTGCCGGGACCGGCATTCGGCGCGCAGATCTACGCCATGCTCGCTGGAGCCTTGCTCATATTCATCTACAGCGGGCGTGTGTTCTTGGGCCTCATCGGGCGGATCACGCTCCCTCACTGCCGTCCGCGCGCTGTGCCGATCGCGCTCCATCGGTGGCTGGTTCCGCTGGCAACGGTGGCGCTGGCCAAGCTCCTCGTCGCGTCGGATGTGACGCGCAGGGCGGCGTTCTTACTCGATCGTGGCGTGCTCGAGCCGATTGCGCAGGGCGTACCTGTGCAGCCGAGCGCGTGGAGTCCGATCCGCACCTGGTCGGGCAGCGTGGCCACGGGCGCGGTCTGGATCGATGTGTCGGTCTGGGCATTCGCCCCCGAGTCGGCGCTTGGCAAGCTGAGGGATCCGTTTGCGGAAGGACCACTGTCGGACGACGCATGGGATGCGCTGGCGAAGCGGAAGTCGGGCGAGCTCAAGGCCGACGGTACGGTTGATGTGCGCCTTGCAAGGCTCGCTGTGTTTCCGATCGAGGGAACAGGCTACGGCGGCAACATGGCGACCGCGTGGGCGTTTGCACCGGACGCACCCGATGTCTTCGTGCACAGGAGGGATGTCTACTTGCGCTATCGCGGCGATTGGTACGCAGCGCGTGGCTGGATCTGGCCGCTCGAAGACCAGCCGTGAGTCGCCTGCGCGGCGTCACTCGAGAAACCGCGCGCGCAGCTCGGGCGTCGGCATCATGCAGGTCTCGCTCTTGCCGAACCAGCGGTAGCGGTTCTTCGCGACGAATCGGTAGAGCCAGTCGCGCAGCGCGCGCGGGAGGATGCGAAAGACGCCGAACATCGGCCACGGAAAGGGGAGCCGCGACGCGATCGCGAGGGCAGCGTCGGATCGCTCGAGCGCGCGGCCGTTCACGATGACGATGATCGTGTCGGGGTCGACCGCGGCGGGCGGGGTGGCGCCGACCTCCGCGCACGCGCGTCGCGCCGCATCGGATTGCAGCGGCGCAAATCGGAAGCGCGCCTTCGAGTCGCGCGCGATGAGGAAGCGCACCACGCCGCTGCAGAGGTTGCAGACGCCGTCGAAGAGGACGATGGTGTGTCCTTCGGGCACGCTGATTCACGCCTGAAAGTCGTAGATCGGGCCAAGCGCCAGAATCCGCGTCAGTTCCTCGAGCGCGTCGCGCGATTCACGCAGGAGCGCGGGGTCGGCGAGATCCGAAGGCAGCAGCGATTCGCGGTAGTGCTTCGTCACCCACGCGCGCAGTTCGGCGAGCTTCGCCGCGTCGACGAGCGCCGCGCGGTTCATCGCGCCGAGGTCCGCGGCGGTCATCGGCACGCGCAGGCGCAGGCACGCAGGGCCGCCGCCGTTGCGCATGCTTTCGCGCACATCCATGTAGATCACGCGCTTCAGCGGATTTGCGGCGTCGGCGATCACACGGTCGATCGCGGCCTTCACGCGCGGGTTCTCCTCGCACTCGCACGGCGCGACAAGCGCCATCGAGCCATCGGGCAGCGTGAGGAGCTGGCTGTTGAAGAGGTAGCTCTTGACGGCGTCCTCGAGCGAGACCTCGTCGGCGCGGATCTCGGCGACGACGAGCGCGTCGCCCACGACATTGCGCAGGCCCGCGAGCGTGGCGAATCGATCCTCGAACGCAAGCTCGTGGCAGAGCAGCATGTTGCCGTTGCCCACCGCGATCACATCGTTGTGGAAGACGCCGGCGTCGATCGCGTCCGCGTTCTGCTGGGCGAACACGCAGCGCGCTCGGTCGAGGAGTCCGAGTTGCGCGATCCGCTCACTTGCCTCCAACGTCTGCCGTGCGGGAAAATTCCTCGGCACGCGCGCCGCCTCTTGTGCCGTTCCATAGACGAAGAAGTGGACGCCGGCGATCGCACCACCATTCGCACACGATGTTGTAAAGCGCGTGTGGTTTGCGGCACCCTCGTCGCCGTAGTCGGCGCCCTCGCGCGACTCTGAGGGCAGTGCCGCGTGCACGGCGAAGCGCGATTCGTCGGCGAAGATCGCGCGCAGCGCGCGCTCGGTGACGGGCGGCTCGATCGCGCGGTGGAACATCTCGCGCAGGTTCGCGACGA
>CAYMSD010000060.1:1423-20060 GCA_964393015.1 uncultured Klebsiella sp. | reverse complement strand
TCGACATCGACCTGCGCAAGGTCCGTCTCGAGGTCGAGAAGCTCGTCAAGAGCGGGCCCGAGATGGTGACGATGGGCAAGCTCCCGCAGACCCCGCGCGCCAAGAAGGTCATCGAGTATGCGATCGAGGAGGCCCGCAACCTGAACCACAACTATGTGGGAACGGAGCATCTCCTCCTCGGCCTCCTCCGCGAGCACGACGGCGTCGCCGCGCAGGTCCTCATGAACCTCGGCCTCAAGCTCGAGGAAGTCCGCGAGGAGGTCCTGAACCTCCTCGGCGCAGGCGTCGAGAGCGAGGAAGCCCCCCCGCCGAGCGAGCCGCAGGAGCCCCCGATGGGCAGCGGACCGCCGCAGGGCGGCGACGGCGCGCGCAGCCGCGGCGCCGCGAAGAGCAAGACCCCCGCGCTCGACAGCTTCGGCCGCGACCTCACTGAACTCGCCAGGAACGGCGAGCTCGACCCGGTCATCGGCCGCACCAACGAGATCGAGCGCGTCGTGCAGATCCTCTGCCGCCGCACCAAGAACAACCCCGTCCTCCTCGGCGAGGCGGGCGTCGGCAAGACGGCGATCGTCGAGGGCCTCGCCCAGCGCATCGTCGACCAGGAGGTCCCCGACATCCTGTTCGACCGTCGCCTCGTCGTCCTTGACCTCGCCGCGATGGTCGCGGGCACCAAGTACCGCGGCCAGTTCGAGGAGCGCATCAAGGCGGTCATGAACGAGGTCCGCCGCGCGAAGAACATCATCCTCTTCATCGACGAGCTCCACACCCTCGTGGGAGCCGGCGGCGCAGAAGGCGCGATCGACGCGTCGAATGTCCTCAAGCCCGCGCTCGCCCGCGGCGAGATCCAGTGCATCGGCGCGACCACCTTCGACGAGTACCGCAAGTACATCGAGAAGGACGCGGCGCTCGAGCGCCGCTTCCAGTCGATCTCGGTCGAGCCCCCGAACGCGGAGCAGACCTTCGAGATCCTCAAGGGCATCCGCCCGAAGTACGAGTCGCACCACCGCGTGAAGATCACCGATGTGGCGCTCCGCGCCGCGATCGAGTTCTCGGGGCGCTACATCCCCGGCCGCGTGCAGCCCGACAAGTCGATCGATGTGATCGACGAGGCGGGCGCGCGCCTGCGCCTCCGCTCGATGGCGAAGCCGCCGAACCTCGCCGAGATCGAGGAGAAGATCGAGCGCCTCGCGATCGAGAAGGACGAGGCGGTCAAGAACGCAGACTACGAGCGCGCGGCGCAGATCCGCGACCAGATGGACAAGCACCGCCGCGAGCGCGAGCGTCTGCAGGCCGAGTGGAAGGAGCGGATGAGCGAGACCGTCGGTACCGTCGACGAGGAAGTCGTCGCCGAGGTCGTCAGCAAGATGACGGGCGTGCCGCTCACCCGCCTCGAGAAGGCCGAGAGCGAGCGTCTGCTCGCCCTCGAGAACGAGCTCCACAAGACCGTCGTCAGCCAGGACGACGCCGTCAAGGCCGTCGCCCGCTCGATCCGCAAGGCGCGTTCGGGCCTCAAGGACCCGAAGCGTCCGATGGGCTCGTTCATCTTCGTCGGACCGTCGGGCGTCGGCAAGACGCTCCTCGCGAAGGCCCTGGCCGAGTTCATGTTCGGCGACCCCGACGCGCTCCTCTACCTCGACATGTCGGAGTACATGGAGAAGCACAACGTGAGCCGTCTCGTCGGCGCTCCTCCCGGATATGTCGGGTATGAAGAGGGTGGCCAGCTCACCGAGCGCATCCGTCGCCGCCCGTATGCGGTCGTCCTCCTCGACGAGGTCGAGAAGGCGCACCCCGATGTGTTCAACATGCTCCTCCAGATCATGGAGGAAGGGCGCCTCACCGACAGCTTCGGTCGCCATGTCGACTTCAAGAACGTCATCCTCATCATGACCTCGAACCTCGGCGCCGATGTCATCAAGGGCGGGTCGACCTTCGGGTTCGGCAAGCGCTCCGAGGTGCAGGACTACGAGAAGATGCGCAAGGCGCTGATGGGCGAGGTGGAGAAGTTCTTCCGCCCCGAGTTCATCAACCGCCTCGACGATGTCGTGGTGTTCCGTCCGCTCGTGAAGGAAGACCTCGTCACCATCATCGAGTACGAGCTCTCGAAGGTGCGCAAGCGCCTCGCGGAGAAGGGCATGAAGATGGAGCTCGACTCCGCGGCGAAGGACTTCCTCATCGACAAGGGCTACAACCCCGACTTCGGTGCCCGTCCGCTGCGCCGTGCGCTCGGCCAGTACATCGAGGATCCGCTCGCGGAGAACCTCCTCATGGGCGAGTTCAAGTCGGGCGACGAGATCCATGTCACCCGCGTCGAAGGCCAGGACCACCTGACCTTCAAGGCGACGCGGACCGGCGACGGCGGCGGCGACGACGACGGAGGCCACGGGCCCTCGGAGCCGACCCCGACCCCCGTCGCGGGCGCGCGCGGCTCCTGAGCGGATGCTCCCATCACTGATTCGACCGCAGGCCCGGCAGACGCCGGGCCTGCGTTTCGTTCTGGAGGCCGTGGCTGCTGCGGTGGGCGACTTCAGCGCAGAAGCCCGCGGCCGCGGTGATGACCTGGCGGGCTAGCGGATTCCCGCAAGCCACGCGCGCTGCCCCTGGGGCGTCGTCTCGACGACGACCTCGACCACGCGCAGCTTGAAGTCCTGCGAGATCTGCGGGGCGAGACGAAGCTCGAAGAAGCCGCCACCCGCGCCGCGCATGATCACGCCGTTCGTGCTGAAGGCGAAGCTCATGCGGTTGAGAAGCGTCATCGCGTCGGTGCGGTTGCGCGCCGCCCACGCCGCGAATCGCTCGCGCGCGGCGTCCGCGCCGCCCTCGGACTCCGCGCGGGTCCGCACGCCCTGGGCCACGAGTTGAGTCCACAGGTCGCCGTAGCGCTCCTCGCGGAACGCGCGCATGGTGTTGACGACGACATGCTCGGGCGAGCGCGCCTCGATGACAACGGAGCCGTCCTCCTGCTCCATCCACGGCAGAAACGACGGAGCGGACGGGTCGGCCTCCTTCCGGTCGCCTCCCTCCACATAACGCTCGCCGCGCCTGATCGCGCGCTGCCTTGCGAGATGCTCGCCGATCGAGACATAGCGGACGATCGTTCCGTCGTCGAGGACGATCTCGTCGGGGAGATCCTCGGCGGAGGCCCATCCGGGCCGCGCGCGGTACTCGACGCGCGGGCCGCAGGCGGAGATGAACACGGCACCGCCTGCGAGGAGCGAAGCGAGGATCCGCAGCCCGGTCATGCACCGACCCCCGCGTGCGCGGGAACGGCGGGCCGCGCAGGCGCGACGGCGACCGTGCGCGGAGCCGCGAGCGCCGCGCCGTAGATCCGGCGCAACGCGTGCTCGGGCCGCTGCGAAGGGAAGTCGCTGCGCACATGGGTGCCGCGCGACTCCTCGCGCGCGAGCGCCGCGACCGTGGCGAGCGTCGCGCAGCAGAGCATGTTCTGGATCTCCCAGCCCGACGGCGTGTCGAAGATCTTGTCGAGCGAGTAGCGCCCCCAGAAGTGGATCATGTCGAGCGCGTCGGCGAGGCGGTTTCCCGTGCGCACGATGCCGACATTGCGCCACATGGCGCTGCGAAGGCTCGACCGCACATCGACGAGGTCGAGTTCGCCCTTGTCGCTTGGCCTGATGTCGCTCACGACGCGGATATCCCCGCGCGCCTCGCCGCCCGAGGTCGCCGCGGCGACGCCGGCGCGCCGGCCGAAGACGAGCCCTTCGAGGAGCGAGTTCGACGCCAGCCTGTTGGCGCCGTGCAGGCCGTTCGCAGCCGTCTCGCCGCAGGCGAAGAGGCCCGGGACGGAGGTGCGTCCGTCCGCATCGGTGTGCACGCCGCCGATCGTGTAGTGCGCGGCGGGCATGACGGGGATCGGCGCCGTCGCGGGGTCGATCCCGAACCCCGCGAGAAGGCGATGGAGCCCGGGGAAGCGGGTGCGGAAGCCGTCCGCGCCGAGGTGGCGCGCGTCGAGGAAGACATTCGGTTCCTGCGTCGATGCGAGGTGCTCGACGATCCCGCGGCTCACGACATCGCGCGGCGCAAGCTCGGCCTGCGGGTGGCGCCCGACCATGAAGCGACGACCCGCGCGGTCGACGAGATGCGCGCCTTCGCCGCGGACGGCCTCGGAGATCAGCGAACGCCCCGCGCCCGCGACATAGAGCGCCGTCGGATGGAACTGCTCGAACTCGAGGTCCGCGACCTCCGCGCCCGCGCGCCACGCCATGGCGATGCCGTCGCCCGTCGCGATCCGCGAGTTCGTGGTCTCGCGCCAGAGCTGCCCCATGCCGCCCGAGGCGACGATCGTGGCCCGCGCCCAGATCAGCTGCAGGCCGTAGCGCGCGTGGTAGGTGACGGCGCCGAGCACGCGGTCCGCGCCGCGGGGCGCCGAGCCCGCCGTGATCAGGTCGAGCACGAAGCAGCGGTCGAAGAGCCGGACACGGGGCGTGGCGCGGCACGCCGCGATGAGCGTGCGCGCGAGCTCGCGCCCCGTCGCGTCGCCGTCGCTGTGGACGATGCGCCGCATGCCGTGGCCGCCCTCGCGCGTGAGGCTGAGCGCGCCGCCGGGCTCCCGGTCGAATCGCATGCCGAGCTCGATCAGCCGCTCGACCTCGCGCGGCCCCTCCTCGACAAGCGCCCGCACGGCCTGCTCCGCGCAGAGCCCCGCGCCCGCCTCGAGCGTGTCGGCGGCGTGGGCGTCCGCGCTGTCGTCGGCCGCGATCGTTGCCGCGATCCCGCCCTGCGCCCACGCGGTGTTCGAGAGGTCAAGCTCGTCCTTCGCGGCGACGATCGCCTCGCCGTGCTCCGCGGCTGCGAGCGCCGCGCGCAGGCCGGCGACGCCTGACCCGATCACGAGCGTGTCGGTGAAGATCGCAGGCAGCAGCTGCGAGCGGAACGGGATCAGGTAGCGCCGCTCGGAGATCGACGAGAGGAGCGCGTCGCTCACGGCGCCGCGTCCCCTGCGGCCTCGGTGGCCGCGGACCGCTCCCTGTAGCGGCCGACATAGAGCTGGCTCGAGCGTCCTTCATGCCGCTGGCCTGTCCAGAGCAGCCACTTCCCGTCGGGCGAGAAGACAGGCAGCACATCCGCACCGTCCGCCTCCGTGACGCGGCGTCGGACCACGGGCGCGGAGGCCTCGGTCGGAAGCACCACCTCGAAGATCTCGTAGTTGCGGTGACCGACCTCGCTCGAGGCGTAGACGATCGTCTTTCCGTCGGGGCGGAAGAACGGACACCAGTTCACATGCTCGTTGTCGGTGAGCTGCGTCTCGTTGGCGATCCCCGTGATCGTGCCGTCGGCGGCGAACACGAGGTCGGCGACGAACACCTGCAGCAGGTTGTCGCGGTTCCTGTCGGAGCGATAGCAGATGCGCTTGCCGCAGGGCGAGAAGAACGGCCCGCCGTCGTAGCCAGGGGCCGACACCACGAGGGTGCGCGCACCCGTCTTCAGGTCGCGGATGTAGAGGTCGCCGTCGCCCGACTCGAGCGAGCAGAAGAGGAGGAAGCGCCCATCGGGAGACCAGCTTCCCTCCGCCGCGTAGGCCTTGCCGTCGCCCTCGAGCGGCTTCAGCGATGCCACCCCGCCGTCGGCCGTCGCGAGGTCGACCTCGACGATGCGCGTCTCGGGCGGGAACGCCCAGCGGTACCGCGAGGTGCCGCGCTGGTAGCCGGGCGCATGCTCGGCCGTCGGCGCCGTCACGGTCGACGCGAAGAGCACGCGGTTCGGATCGCTCGGGTGGAACCAGCCGCAGGTGTTGGCGCTGCCCTTCGGCGAGATGCGCACGATGTTCGAGACGCCCGTGATGTCGCCCGTTTCGTCGCGCACCACATCGCACACGAACATGGCGTAGAACTCGTCGGGCTCCGCGCCCTCGGGCACGACCTCGATCGCCTGGAAGACGATCTTCTTCATGTCGGGCGAGAAGTAGGCCTCGCCCGCCTTGAGGAACCGATCCGGGAAGGTGAGCTGCCGTGCGTCCGAGACGCCGGGCTCGGTCACCGGCACCGGCGGAGCCTGCGGCGCGGGTGCGGCCGCGGGCGGGTTCGCGAGGGTGACTGCCGTGAGAAGGAGCGCGTTCATGAGGGTGATCATGGGTCGGATAGTGTAGTGGGCGTGACCGACGGAACAGGCACCATCCTTCATGCCGACGAGTGGCTTCTGGCGGTCGACAAGCCGTCGGGGCTCCTCTCCGTTCCTGGAATCGGCCCCGAGAAGGCCGACTGCCTCGTCGCGCGGCTGCAGCAGGACTTCGCGGGCGCGCGGATCGTCCATCGGCTCGACCGCGACACCTCGGGCGTGATCGTGCTGGCGCGCGACGCGGAGACCCACCGCGCGCTCTCGATGGCCTTCGAGGCGCGCGCCGTCGAGAAGGAGTACGAGGCGCTCGTCGAGGGGCATCTCGCCGCGGACAGCGGCACGGTCGACCTGCCGCTCCGGAAGGAGGCGCTCGGCAGCGCGCGGCAGATCGTGCACATGACCGAGGGAAAGCCGAGCCGCACGGACTTCGCGGTGGTCGAGCGCGGGCAGGACGGCGATGGCCTCGCGTGGACGCGCGTGCGCCTCACGCCCTTCACGGGCCGCAGCCACCAGCTGCGCGTGCACATGCTCGCGCTCGGCCACCCGATCCTCGGCGACGAGCTCTACGCAGAGGGCGCCGCGCGCGCGGCGCGGCCGCGGCTCTCTCTTCATGCGCGAAGGCTGGCGTTCACGCACCCCCGCACGGGCGCGCGCGTCGAGTTCACGGCGGAGACCCCCTTCTGACGCGCAGCGGGTGGTAGCATCCGCGCCTGCGAGGAGGCAGCATGATCATCGTCAACACGGAGACCGTTCCTGGATATGAGATCACCGCCCTGTGCGGGCTCGTCCAGGGGAACACCATCCGCGCCAAGCATGTCGGCCGCGACATCGCGGCATCGTTCAAGAACCTCGTCGGCGGCGAGTTGAAGGGCTACACGGAGCTCCTCACGGAGGCGCGCCGCGAGGCGATCGAGCGCATGATGGCGCAGGCCCACCAGCTGAACGCCGACGCCGTCGTGAATGTCCGCTTCAGCACGAGCGCGATCACGCAGGGCGCCGCCGAGCTCTACGCCTACGGCACGGCGGTCAGGCTGCGGCGCAGCACGGGGAGCGCGGCGCCGCCGCCCGCGCAGCAGTTCGGCATGCCCTCCGGCGCAGACGCCCCGCTCGCGTGATCGATCCCCGACGACCGGAGCCTCGACGCCATGGAAGTCCTCGCACCGCTTCTCAACTGCGCAGTTCCGCTCTTCCTCATCGCGCTCGGATTCTTCGTCGGGCGCGCGGTCGAGGCGTCGCATCTGCGCGCGCTCGATCGCCGCGAGCGCGAGCTCGCAGGGATGTCCGCGACGAACCTGCGCGCTGCGCCCGCGGCGCTCGCGGACGCGGAGGGCGCGCTCGTGTCCGGCTCCGTCGTGATCGGGTCCGACTACTTCAAGTCCTTCGCCGCGGGACTGCGCAAGATCATCGGCGGCGAAGTGCATTCCTTCGAGCGCATGATGGTGCGCGCGCGGCGCGAGGCGCTCTGCCGCATGCTCGAGGAGGCGCGCGCGAGCGGCGCGACGGCCGTCATCAACGTGCGCTTCGAGACCAGCTCGATCGGGAGCATGGCGGGGCCGAGCGCGATGCCGATGGCCGAGGTCATCGCCTACGGCACCGCGCTGATTCCACGCCCGACCTGACGAACACGCCGCACGCGGGAGCACTGCATGGCGCGCAAGCCCGACCATGACCCGAGCGTGTTCCGCGAGCCGCACATGCTCGGGACGCCGCTCGACCTCGCGTCGGGCGACAGGCTCGACGAGGAGCCCGTGCGCGCGGGCCCCGACGGTGTCGCCGATGCGGAGCGCTCCGCACGCGACGAGCCATCGCTCGCGTGGCGTGCGGACGGCATGAAGGACATCGCGGGCTACGCCGACCACCTCGCCGAGCGCGAGCGCGAGACCTCCTCCGCCACGCGCGCGCTCGTCTTCGCGGGGCTCGTGGTCGTCGCGGGGCCGGCGGCGATCCTCTGCGCGCTCTGGTCCTCGCTCGGGCTCGGCGGCGGGCTCGGATACATGGCCGTCACCGTGACGGGGCCGGTCGTCGAGGAGATGGCGAAGGTCGCCGTCGTCCTCTGGGTGGTCGAGCGGAGGCCGTGGCTGCTCGGCGCGTCGGGTCTCTCGTCCGGCACTGCCGCGATCATCGCGACGGGCCTCGCCGGCGGCCTCCTCTTCGGCGCGATCGAGAATGCGATCTACCTCACGGTCTACTTTCCCGATTCGGGCGAGGAGCTTGCGGCGTGGCGCTGGGGCGTCACGATGCCCATGCACGCGATCTGCTCGACCATCGCAGCCGTGGGCGTGGCGCGGATGTGGCGTCGCGTGATGAGCGCGCGCGTGCCTGCGCGGATCTCGGATGCATTCCCGTGGATCGTCGCGGCGATCCTGATCCACGGCGTCTACAACGCGTTCGCCGTGCTTCTTTCCGTCACGGGGCTCGAGCCGAAGTAGATCGGCCTGCGCCGCCCTACCGCGGGCGCCGCGGGCGTTCGCGCACGCGGCCATCGCCCGTCACGACGAACGAGATGTCGTCCTCGCCGCCGATGGCGCGGTCGGGCCCGGCGGAGACGATCTGCGCGATGCCGCCATCGCCCTGCTCGGCTCCGTCGAGGACCACGAACGCCGTGCCCCAGCCGTCCGCCGCGGCGGCGGCGTCGTCGCCCGTTGCAAGCACGCTGCCCGCGCTTCGCCCGCCTTCGATGGCGGCGACGATCCTCGGGCCGAGGCGCTCGGCGGCGACGCGCGTCTCCTGCCTTCGCTCGGAGTCGCCCGCGTCGCGCATGGGGTTGCCGCCGCGCGCGCGCGGCTCGACCGCGAACCAGCGTCGTTCGATCTCCTGCGGGAAGATGTTGTCGCTCGGGTCGCGATCCGCCGTCTGGCGCCGCCTGTCGAGCTCGACGCGGGCCACCTCCTGCGCCGTCACGAACAGCTTGCTGGCGGTGTTCCCGCCCGCATAGCGCCAGATCTCGGCGGGCAGCGTGGTCTCGATCTCGCTTCCGTCGGCGAGCACGAGGACGAGCGGCAGCGGCGTGGGAAGCCCTCCGCGGTTCTTGAAGCGCACGACCGTGAAGTGGAGCGGCGTCTCGAGGAGCGCCGCATCGCGCGCGCCGAACTGCTCGACCAGCCTCCGGAACCGGCGGCGGTCCTCGTCGGTGACATCGAGTTCGTCGAAGGTCGAGTAGAAGTCGAGAAGCTCGGGGTAGCGGTCCGCGCGAAGCGCAAGGCCCCTGTTGCGGAGTTCGGACAGCGTCTCGGGCCGCGCGTCGCGCTCGGCCTTCTTCTCCGCCTTCACGAGCGCGGGGTCGCGCGTCTCGACCGTATGGCGCGTGACGCGCTCGATGCCGACATCGACGGCGCGCGTCGAGTAGAACCAGCCGCGCCAGAACCAGTCGAGGTCGACGCCCGAGGCGTCCTCCATGGTGCGGAAGAAGTCGGCGGGCTCGGGCCGCTTGAACGCCCAGCGGCGGCAGTACTCGCGGAACGCGAAGTCGAAGAGCTCGCGGCCGAGGACCGTCTCGCGCAGGACATTGAGCGCGGTGGCGGGCTTGGCGTAGGCGTTCGGGCCGAGGCGGCGCACGCTCTCCGAGTTCGTCATGATCGGCTCCTGCTCGGCGCTCGTCATGTAGTCGATGATCTTCTCAGGCTCCCCGCGGCCCGAAGGGTACTTGTCCTCCCACTCCTGCTCCGCGAGGTACTGGCAGAAGGTCGTGAGGCCCTCGTCCATCCATGTCCACTGGCGCTCATCCGAATTGACGATCATGGGGAACCAGTTGTGCCCGACCTCGTGGATGATCACGCTCACGAGACCCCACTTCGTCCCTGCGGAGTAGGTGCCGTCGGCCTCGGGTCGCGGGCCGTTGAACGAGATCATCGGATACTCCATCCCGCCCACGGGCCCGTTCACGCTGATGGCGACCGGGTAGGGATAGGCGAGCGCGTAGCGCGAGAAGCAGTCGATGGTGTGGGCGATCGCATGCGTGGAGTAGCGGCTCCAGAGCGGCTCGCCCTCGGCGGGATAGAAGCTCATCGCGAGGACGGAGCGCTCGCTTCCCGGGAGCGGCGCCTTCGCGGCGTCCCAGATGAACGCGGGGCTTGCTGCGAAGGCGACATCGCGCACATTCTCGGCGGAAAAACGCCATGTCCGCGTGCCCGTCGGCGTCGCGGCGCGGCGTGCGGCCGCCTCCTCGGGCGTGGTGACGAACTGGGGTCGTTCCGAGGCGCGCGCCGCGGCGAGCCGCTCGAGCTGCGCCGCCGTGAGCACCTCGCCCGCGTTCGCGAGCTCGCCCGTCGCCGCGACCGTCCATGTGTCGGGCACGGTCACGGCGAGGGTGTAGTCGCCGAACTCGAGCGCGAACTCGCCCGTGCCGAGGAACTGCTTGTGGTGCCAGCCGCGCACATCGGTGTAGGGCGCGGCGCGGGGGAAGAACTGCGCCATGACATAGATCGGCGCGAGGTCGGAGCCGGGGCGCGTCGGGTCGTTCTCGCCGAGGAGCTCGTAGGCCGAGCGCGCGCGGGCCGTGGTGTTCTTCACGACAGGAAAGCGCCATAGAATCGACAGTTCGAACACCCCGCCCGGAGGAAGCGGCGCGGGAAGGTCGACCCGCAGCATCGTGTCGACCTCCGTCGCGCGAAGCGGCGCGCCCGCCGCGTCGGTCACCGCGAGGTCGCGGTAGCCGCCCTCCCACCCGGACTGCTCCACGATCTGGCGCATCGAGCCGACGGGCTGCGGCTGCGAGAGGTCGGGCGCGGGGCTCGCGAGCGCGCCGAGCGAGTCGCGGCGGAAGCGGTTCTGGTCGAGCTGGAACCAGAGGTAGCGCAGTTCGTCCGGAGAGTTGTTGCGGTAGACGATGCGCGTCTTGCCCGAGAGCTCCGCGCGCTCGGGGTCGAGCGCGACCTCGATGTCCTGGTCGACCTGCTGCTGCCAGTAGCGCGCGCCGGGGGCGCCGCTCGCGGCGCGGAAGTCGTTCGCGGTCGGCAGCACCTCCTCGAGCTGGCGGAACGGGTCGCCCTCCACGAGGACGGACGGCGGCACCAGGACCGCCTCGCCTGCGCGCGCATCGCTCGGAGGACCGGCGAGCGCGAAGGGTGCGGCCGTTGCCGCGAGGGTCTCTGCGAGGGCGAGCGACGCGAGCGCGGAAAGAGGAAGGCGCGGCATCCGCGCACTGTACGCGACGACCGCGACCGCACGCGTGACAGCGGACTCAGCCAAACAGCGCCGCGCGCTCGCCGCGGTCGATCAACCTCTTGCCGCGCACGCCGCGGCCGGTCGCGGCGAGGAACCGCCCGATCGCCATCGTGGGGAAGTAGAGGCGATAGAGGTGGTAGCGCAGGTAGAACACCTTCGGGAAGCCCGTGCCCGTGTACTCGGTCTCGCGCCAGCTGCCCGCTGGGTCGCCGTCGGGGTTGGCGATCGGGTCGTTCGCGGCGCCCTCGTCGAGCTGCGTGCGGCAGAGCCACTCGATCGCACGGCGGAGATCGGGGTCGTCCGCGCCGTAGATCTCCTGCAGCACCATCGCGGCCCACGCGGTCTGGCTCGCGGTCGACGGGCCCTGCCCCTTCCTCGCGGGGTCGATGTAGCTGTCGGCCGATTCGCCGAAGCTGCCGTCCGGCCTCTGGATCGACTTCATCCACCTGCCCGCGCGCTGGATCCACTCGCTCTCGCGCGGCACGCCGCAGCGGATCGGCCCGATCACGGCCTGCCAGGTGCCGTAGATGTAGTTGACGCCCCAGCGGCCGAACCACGAGCCGTCCGCCTCCTGGCGCGCGCGGATGAAGTCGATCGCGCCCTGCACCGCCGCGTTCCCGAGGTCGAACCCGTGCCACGAGAGGCACTCGAGCACGCGCCCCGTGATGTCGGGGCACGACGGGTCCTGCATGGCGTTGTGATCGGCGAACGGGACATACTCGAGGATGCGCCGGTCGCGCGTCCTGTCGAAGGCGGCCCAGCCGCCGTCGTCGTTCTGCATCGCGAGGATCCAGCGCACGCCGCGCTTGGCGGCCCGCGCGAAGGCCTCGGCGTCGGCCGCGCGCGGCGATGCGGGAGACTCCGCGCGCGTCCGCGCCAGCGCCATCGCCACCATCGCCGTGTCGTCGCAGTCGGGGTAGAACGCGTTCGCGTACTCGAAGAACCACCCGCTCGCGGGCGGGACATCCTCGACATTCGCGGGCCAGTCGCCTGCGAAGCGGCACTCCTTCGCGAGAAGCCACTGCGCCGCCCGCGCGGCCTCGTCGTCCTCGGCGTCGAAGCCGCAGTCCGCGAGGGCATAGAGCGCGATGCCCGTGTCCCACACGGGCGAGAAGCATGGCTGGATGCGGATCGGGGCATCGTCGCCCGCCCCGAGGGGCACGAAGAAGGCGTCGAGCTCGCGCTCGGCGCGCGCGACGAGCGGGTGCGAGCGCTCGTAGCCGAGCGCGTGGAGCACGATCTGCCAGTAGACCATCGGCGGGAAGATCGCGCCGACGCCGTCGGTCGCTGCTGCGCCGTCCTGCCCGGCGCGCGACTCGATCCACTCGAACGCGCGGCGGATCGCCTGCTGTCGAATCGGCGTGCCGCCAGCGTCGTGGACGCGCTTCAGGAGCGCGTCGACCTTCAGGAAGAAGCCGCGCCAGAACGGCGGCGCGTCGTTCGTCGGCTTGAGGATGTGCCGCGCGTCGTGGTCGAGGAAGAGCTCGCCGATCCCGAGCTCGACGGGCAGTTCGCGCGTCGGGCGCTTCGTCGCGACGATCGCGAGAGGCAGGATCATCGTGCGGCTCCACGCGCTCACCTTGTCGAGGTGGAAGTAGAACCACCTGGGGAGATAGACGATCTCGGGCGGGATCGCGGGCACGGCGTTCCACGAGATCTGCCCGAGCGCCGCGAGATAGAAGTTCGTGAAGGAGTTGCACTTCTCCGCGCCGCCGAGATGGCGGATGAGGGCGCGCGCCTTCTTCATGTGCGGCGCATCGGGCGAGTCGCCGAAGAGCTTGAGGCAGAAGTACGCCTTCACGCACGCGGAGAGGTCGGGCGCCGAGTTCGGATACTGGCCCCATCCGCCGTCCTCGCGCTGCTGCGAGCGGAGGTAGGCGAGGATCCGCTGCAAGGTCTGCGGCGGACGGCCGTCGGCGAGGGGCTGCGCCTCCTGGCCGAGGATCCACTTCATCAGGAGGTACTCGCTCTGCAGGATCGAGTCGCCCTCGAGCTCTGCGCACCAGTGGCCGTCGGGCCGCTGCAGCGACTTGAGCGCGCGGACGGCGCGCTCGAGGTGCTGCTCGATCTCCGCGTTGGCGAGCGGGCGCTGGTCGACGGCGGCGCGTCGGCTCTGGGAACGGGGTGGCTGCGGCACTTCTCGCATGGTCGGAGGGGTTCGGGTGAGGGACGGCCAATGTACACGCGGCGCGCGCCGGGATCGCCTGGAGAACTCCCCCGGAAACGGTGCCTGGCACGTGCCGTCTGGTGCCAGGCACCTCGCGGCACGTGCCAGGCACCAGGGGTGAACCGCCGCAACCATGGCGGAAGCGACACGCGCTCCCGCCTTGGAACGCGTGGAAACACCGCTCGGAGCACTGTGCCTGGCACGTGCCGTCTGGTGCCAGGCACCTCACGGCACGTGCCAGGCACCGTTTCCCTCCGCAGCTGCAGAGGGAGCCGCCGAAGCGGCGACCGCTCCAAACACCTGCGACCGCTCAAAAACGATCCAACTCGCGAATCGGCACAGGCCGCCGCTCCCGCGCGCTGCGGATCGCCGCCTCGAGCACGCACTGCGTCTTGAACGCGTCCTCGAAGTCGGGCAGCGCCACCACGGGCGAGCCTCCAGCGACCACGGCCGCCGTGTCCGCGGCCTGGCTGATGAACCCATGCTCGTAGCCGATGAGGTGCGCCGCGGGCCAGTAGTGCCCCGCGTACGGGTGCGACCCGTCGGTGCACATGATGCGGCTCCAGCCGCGCAGCTTCGGCTCGAGCGTGTGGTCCCACCACTCGAGCTCGTTCATGCGCTCGAAGTCGAACTTGATCGAGCCCTTCTCGCCGTTGATCTCGATGTTGTTGCGGTTCTGGTTGCCGGTCGCAAGCCGCGTCGCCTCGAAGCTGGCGATCGCGCCCTGCTTGAAGCGCGCGAGGAAGAGCACGGCGTCGTCGACCGTGGACTTTCCTGCCTTCTTGCCCGCGGAGGCGCCCTTCGCCCCCTTCCCGGAGATCGCGCCGCCCGCGCTCGCGACCACCGCGCGCTCCTTCACGAAGGTCTCCTCGATCGAGCCGACGACCTCGGTGACCTCGTCGCCCGTGATGAACCGCGCCATGTCGATGATGTGGGCGTTGAGGTCGCCGTGCGCGCCCGAGCCTGCCTGATCGGCCTGGAAACGCCAGAGAAGCGGCGTGTCTGGCCCGCCCCAGTCCTGGAGATACGACGCACGCACATGGTAGATGCGCCCGAGGCGCCCTTCGCGCACCAGCCTGTGCGCGAACGCGACCGCGGGGCAGCGACGATAGTTGTACCAGACGAAGGTGCGCACGCCCTTCTTCGCGGCTGCGCGCGCGGCGAGCACCATCCGCTTCGCGTCTGCGAGCGTGCCCGCGAGCGGCTTCTCGCACGCGACATGCTTGCCCGCCTCGAGGCACGCGATCGACATCTCGGCGTGGAGATGGTTCGGCGTGGAGACATCGACGAGCTCGATCTCGGGGTCCGACAGGAAGTCGCGCCAGTCGGTCGTCGCGCGCCGCCAGCCCCACTTCGCGGCGAAGGCCGCCGTCTCGTCGGCGTTGCGGCCCGCAACCGCGGCGAGGCGCGGCTCGCGGCGCAGGTCGAAGAACTGCGCGCACTTCCCCCATGCGGTCGAATGCGCGCGCCCCATGAACTTGGTGCCGATGAGACCGACGCCGAACGGACCTGTGGCCGTCGCGCGGGCGGGTGCGGCGTGTGTGCTCTTCGCCATGTGGACTCCTCGCGAAACGATTCGGGACCCGCATCGCGCGGTACGCCGCCTTCGGCAACCGCGGGGAATGCGGCCGATATGCTAGCGACCACGCGCGGACGCCGAACGCCGCGGCAGATCGC
Organism: uncultured Klebsiella sp.; assembly: GCA_964393015.1. Classification (GTDB taxonomy): domain Bacteria; phylum Planctomycetota; class Phycisphaerae; order Phycisphaerales; family SM1A02; genus QWPT01. The sequence goes on along the minus strand of CAYMSD010000060.1, from coordinate 4,984 downwards.
CGCAGTCGGACAACCGCCACTCGAGGGAGCATTCGCCATGTCGGACACGCCACGCCCAACGAACGATTCCACCGAGGATGCGCGCCTCGCGGCCCTTGCCCTCGAGCTGCGCAGCCTGCGCGGCGAGGTCGCGCTGCTCCGCGCGAAGACACGCACCGCCCGCGCCCTCGGAGGGCTGTCCGCGGCCGCGCTCGTGCTCGGCCTCGGCGCCATGGCCTCGCCGCATCCGTCGGCGGAGGCTGCGCCCGAGTCCCAGGCGTCGCGCGTGATCCAGACGAAGCGCCTCGAGATCGTCGACGACGCGGGACGCGTGGCGCTCGTGGCGACCGCGAACGCGCAGGGCGGACGCCTCGACCTCTGGAACGCCGCGGGCGCCAACATCGCGCGCCTCGGCTCGAACGACTCGGGCGGCGACATCATCCTCTGGAACCGCGACGGCTCCCCCGCCGTGAGCGCCTACGCGCAGGCGTCGGGCGGTCGCCTCGAGGTCGGCGGCGGCGGCACGCGCGTGGCCGCGCTCCTCGAGTCGAGCGCGCTCGGCGGGCGATTCGCCCTCGGGAACCGTGCGGGCAATCCCGTCGTGGGCGCGGCGGCGTTCGACGAAGGCGGCACGCTCCGCGTGGGGAACCGCGAGAACCGCGATGTGGCGGTCCTCTCGACGGCCGAGCACGGCGGCAGCCTCGTCCTCGGCGCGGACACGGGCGAGCGGTTCGCGCGCCTCCTCGCGGGCGAGGAAGGCGGCGAACTCGACCTCGCGTGCCGCAGCGGCGCGCACCGCGTGGCGGCGTCGGCCACGGAGAAGGAGGCGCTCGTGACCACGCTCTCCGCGAAGGGCGCATCGCGGCTCGAGGCGACGGCGGACGGCGGCACGGTCGATGTGCTCTCGACGGACGGCGCGCGGCTCTCCTCGCTCGAGGCGAACGCCGTCGGCGGCGTCGTCGTGTGCCGCGCAGGCGGCGAGCGCGCGCTCGCGAGCATGGGCGCGAACCCGTCGCTCGACCGCGGCGGCATCATGCAGCTCTACAACGCCTCGCAGGCGCCCGTCTTCGCGGCGGCCGTGAACGCGGAGGGCGCGGGCCGCCTCGCGCTCGGCACGCGCGAGGGCTCGGCCACCTTCATCGCGGAGAGCGGCGGCGAGGACGGCGCGAGCCTCAGCCTCTCGCGCGCGGGCCGCCGCGCGCTTGCGCTCCTCTCGGGTTCGAACGGCGGCCTCCTGAACCTCTTCTCCCCGACGGGAACGCCGGTGGTCGTCGCCGGCACCGCCGAGGACGCCGCGGGCGGCGCCGTGATCGTGCGCGGCGGCGAAGGCAAGGACCTCGTCCGCGTCGGCATCGACGAGCGCGGCGGAGGAAATGTCATCCTCTTCAACAAGGATGCCAGCGAGCGGCGCGCGGTCGCGGCGCCCCGCTGAGCGACGCCGAACCGCCTCGGTCGGTGAAGTTTCACGCCGCGCGGGCTCTTTCTGCCGAAAACCGAGCGTACAGGGCGGATCCGCGATCCGCCGCCACGCACTCGGGAGGTACCCTTTCGCCATGCTTCGCGAACTCCGCCATCGGCCGTCGCTCCGCGCATTCCTGTCCATGACCATCGCGGCCGCCGCGTTCGCAGCCGTGGCGCACGCCGCCCCCGCATCACCCGCACCGCGCGCAACGGAGGCGCGCATCGCAGCGGACGAGTTCCCCGACGCGTGGTTCTGGCGCGCACGCGACCCGAGCGCGCATCGCTCCATGGTGGGCAAGCCGCCGCCGGCCGTCACCGTCGCCAAGTGGGACGGCGGAGGCGCGGGCGAGGCGGACGCGCTGAACGCAGGCAAGCGCGATCTCTGGACCGCGCTCAAGGGCCGCGTCGTCGTCGTCGACTTCTGGGCCACCTGGTGCGGCCCGTGCATGCAGGCGATCCCGAAGAACATCGAGATGGTCCGCGACCTCGGCCCGCAGGGCCTCACCTTCCTCGGCATCCACGACGCGAACCGCGGCGGGAACCGCATGAAGGAGACGGCCGACAAGACGGGCATCAACTATCCGCTCGCGATCGACGCGGGCGGCAAGAGCGCGCGCGCGTGGAATGTCTCGTTCTGGCCGACCTACGCGGTCGTCGACCGCGCGGGGGTCGTGCGCGCGATCGGACTTCAGCCGCAGCATGTGCGCTCCGTGGTCGAGAAGCTTCTCGCCGAGCCCGCGCCGGAAGCTGCGAAGACGGACGAGCCGAAGTCGGCCGAGCCCGCGGCGACCGAAGAGCCGAAGACGGACGAACCGAAGACCGACGAAGCGAAGACCGACGAAGCGAAGACAGACGAAGCGAAGACCGACGAGGCGAAGCCAGCCGACGCCGCGACTCCGCCCGCTCCGAAGTCGCGCGCCGCGGGCACGGGCCGCGTGCAGCGGCTCCCGCGCGAGATGCTCGAGGGAAACGGCGAGCGGCGCGGCGCGCTCGCGAAGTTCGACCAATGCCCCGAGGCGCCCGCGCTCGGCGCCGTGACGCGCTGGGCGAACACGGAGGCCACGATGGGCACAGCCACCAGCCTCGCGGAACTCCGCGGGAAGATCGTGGTGCTCGACTTCTGGGCCACCTGGTGCGGCCCCTGCATCGCGAGCATCCCCAAGCTGAACGCGCTCTCCGAGAAGTACGCCGACAAGGGCGTCGTCATCATCGGCGTCTGCCACCCCGAGGGCGGCGAGAAGATGCTCGACACGGCGAAGACCCACAAGATCGCCTACCCGATCTGCCTCGACGCGCGCGGCGAGGCGAACAAGGCCTACGCGGTCGACGGGTATCCCGACTTCTTCATCATCGACCGCGAGGGCAGGCTCCGCGGCGCGGATGTGATCAACGCGCGCATCGAGGATGCCATCGAGCATCTCCTCGCCGAAGATGCGAAGAAGTGAAGAGGTGAAGAGGTGAAGAGCCGTGGAAGCGACAGCCTGCGGTCGATTCAGGCGGCCGTGCCCGCCACGCCGTCGCGCGTCACATAGAAGAGTTCGCGCGTGATCGGGTACGGAAGTCGGCGGAAGTCGTCCTCGACGCGCTGCTTCAGGCGGCCGACGAACGGCCCGGGGCCGACGCTGATCGCGATGAAGGTGTCGCGCGCGGGCGTCGCCACATAGAAGTCGCCCTTCATCTCGCGCGAAAGCCGGTCGTGCAGCGTCGAGAGCAGCAGTCGCGCCGCGTCGTAGCCGTCCTGCTGCGACACGATGGCAGCGCGGCCGCCGTCGTGCGAGTCGACGAGGCGCACCTCGAGGTCGGGCGCGTAGTGCGCGAGGTTCTCGCGTGCGATCGCGTCGAGGTCGTCGCACTGCAGGCCCCAGCGCACCATCTGCTCGGTGGTGATCGAGACCGTCAGCTGCGGGAGGTCGATGACGAAGACGATCGAGGTCTCGTTCACGAACGGCACATGCGCGACCTGCTCGCGGTCAAGATGCTCGAAGATGGTGTCGGGCTGGATGCGCGGCATGATGCGCGCGCGCACCACGGAGAACGGCAGCGGCGCACCCGAGATCTGGTCGCCTTCGAGCAGGCGGTCGAGGTAGTTCGCGATGATGTCGTCGCCGTTGCGCGGGTCGC
>CAYMSD010000060.1:0-1323 GCA_964393015.1 uncultured Klebsiella sp. | reverse complement strand
TCGAGCAGGCGGTCGAGGTAGTTCGCGATGATGTCGTCGCCGTTGCGCGGGTCGCGCAGCACCATGCGGTAGAGGTTCTCGAGGCCGAGATGACGGCCGTCGAAGACGACATGGAGCGGCCCCGTCACGGCGGACGCGCGATCCGGGAACTGCTTCTGCAGCAGTTCGATCACATGCGCCGCGAAGGCGTCGGGATCGAGGGGAAGGTTCTCCGAGTCGTCCATGACCGAGTTCCTGTGACCGGGTGCCTCTGTTCGAACTCCTACGCGCACGCGTCTCTGACGCGGGGACTCCGGCTGCACGCACGCGGCCGCCGAAGCCGCGGGAGGGCCGTCCGAGGGGCCCAGGGCGGGCCGTCGCGGGCGGAACCTTCCACACGGTCACTTCGGCGTTCACGGACGCGGCCTTTGCCGAACCTTCCAACTCGGGCCGAGATTTCGCACCCCCGCCGCCCCGTACACTGCCCGCCTCGCAGCCAGCCCCCGCCTCGCAGCCAACCCCCGTCTCGAAGCGCCCCATGCCGGAAACCACCCCCCTCCACGCGCCCCAGGCCGCCTCCCCCCGCATCCATCCCGTGCTCTCGGGCTGGTTCGAGGCCTTCGCGCGCTCGTGCGAGGGCGGAGCGCGGCCGCCGCTTCTCGTGATCGCCGGCCCGTGCGTCCTCGAGGACGACGACACCAACCGCCGCATCGGCGACACGGTGGCCGCGATCTGCGCGGAGCTCCGCCTTCCGTTCGTCTTCAAGGCCAGTTTCGACAAGGCGAACCGCTCCAGCATCCACAGCCCGCGCGGCCCAGGCCTCGCGCGCGGGGTCGAGATGCTTGCCGCGATGGGCGAGCGCCTGAAGTCGCCCGTCACCACCGACATCCACGACCCGTCGCAGGCGGCGCCCGTCGCGGAGGCCGTGGATCTCCTGCAGATTCCCGCGTTCCTGTGTCGCCAGACCGATCTCCTCGCGGCCGCTGCGGCCACGGGCCGCGCCGTCAATGTGAAGAAGGGCCAGTTCATGTCGGCCCCCGAGATGCGCAACGCGCTCGAGAAGCTGCGCGAGGCGGGCGCTGCGAGGTCGATGCTCACCGAGCGCGGCACGAGCTTCGGCTACAACCGCCTCGTCAGCGACTTCATCGGCGTGGCCGACATGATGGACATCGGCCGCGCGTTCGCCGCGCCGACCTGCTTCGACGCCACGCACTCGACCCAGCTCCCGGGCGGCGACCGCACCACGACGGGCGGGCGGCCCGACCGCTGCGCCCAGCTTGCGCGCGCCGCGGTCGCGGTCGGCGTCGACGCCCTCTTCCTCGAGTGCCACCCCGAGCCGAAGCG
>CAYMSD010000059.1:6620-20151 GCA_964393015.1 uncultured Klebsiella sp. | reverse complement strand
CGCCTCCGGCTTCTTTCCGTGGCACTGGCGGTACTTGAGGCCGCTGCCGCAGGGGCAGGGCTCGTTGCGGCCGACGACGGGAATCGACGCCGGGTCCACAGGCGCTTCCGAGGCGAGCGCGCGCTCCGCTGCGGCGGGGGGCTGTGGCGCGGGCCGCTGCTCGGGCAGTGCGCGCGCGGCGGCGTCGGCATCGGGCGCGGCGACCGTGCCCGCTCCCGCCGCCGCCATCGCGGGCCGCGGCGCCACGCGCGGCGTCTGCGGCGCGAGCCTGCCTCGGAACGCGATGTCCGTCACGCGGTCGCGCACGGTCTCCTGCATCTCGTTGAAGACCTTGGCGCTCTCGCGCTTGAACTCGATCCGCGGGTCCTTCTGGCTGAAGGCGCGCAGGCCGATCGCGTCGCGGATCTGGTCCATCGAGTGGAGGTTGTCCTTCCACGCGTTGTCGAGGATCGAGAGCAGCACCCAGCGCTCGAACTGCGTGAGCTCGAGCCGCGGCAGGTCGAGGAGCTTCCGCCGCACGAAGCCGTCGGGGTCGGTCGCGATCTCCTCGCGCTCGCTCTCGCCGATGCGCACCATGCACTCCTCCGCGAACCACGCCGAGATCGAGTCCGCGTCGCGTCCGCGCGCGAGGCAGGCCGCCGCGCGCGCCTCCGTCTCCTCCTTCGCGACCGCCGCGGCGCGCTCGACGAGCAGCCGCCGCAGCTCGTTCGGGTCGTTCGACGGGAGCTGCGCTGGATCCCATGCGAGCCCGTAGCGCGCCTTCACGAACGCGCAGAACTGCGCGAGCGCCGCCGCGGGATCCTGCTGCATCAGCGCGTTCGTCTGCTCGATCGCGTAGTCGATCGCATAGGCGCGCTCGCGCTCGCCGTAGAGCTCGCGCGCCTTCGCGGCCAGCGCGTCCGCGGCCGCCGCAGGCGTGGTCGCGCCCGCGAAGAGCCCCGCGTCGAAGGTCGTGCCGAACTTGCGGTTCGCCCACGAGGCGAGCTGCCTCGCGCCGAAGTCGGGGACGAGGAAGTCCGCGATCGGCGAGAGGTCGATCTCCGCGAACTTGGCGAGCGCCGCGTCCGACACGAGCTCGATGGCCTGTCCGCGGTCCATGCCGCGGATCGACTCGGGGGTGAGCTCCGCGCCGAAGTTGGTGCGCGCCCAGACCGCGAAGCCCTCCGCGTCCCACTCCTCGGGCTCGAGCTCGAGCGGCAGGCACTCGCCCGCGGTCGCGCGCACCTGCTCCTGCGCGTCCTCCGAGCAGTCGATGCGGATCATCTGCTCGATCTCCTCACGGTCCTTCTTCAGGAAGCGCTCGGGCTCGATGCGCACGCCGCAGTTCTCGCGCACCCACTCGGCGAGCGTGTTCGGCACATGCATCGGGCCGAGGAAGTCCTCCGCGGCCTTGTCGATCGACTCCTCGACATAGCGCAGGACGAGGTCCTTCACGCCCTTGCCCTCCACGATCGGCTGGCGCAGCCCGTAGAACGCGCGCCGCTGGTGCTCCATCGGCTCGTCGTACTCGAGGATGCCCTTGCGCATCTGGAAGTTGCGTTCCTCGACCTTGCGCTGCGCCTTCTCGATCTGCCGCGTCAGCATCGAGTCCTCGAGGTCGTCGCCCTCGCGCATGCCGAGCGTGGCGAGCACCTTGAGCATCGCCTTGCCCGCGAACAGCTTCATGAGGTCGTCCTCCATCGAGAGGAAGAAGCGGCTCGAGCCGTTGTCGCCCTGGCGTCCCGCGCGGCCTCGCAGCTGGTTGTCGATGCGCCGGCTCTCGTGGCGCTCGGTGCCGACGATGTGCAGGCCGCCCATGTCCTCGACATCGGTCCACATCGCGAGGCGGTGGAGCGGCGGGAAGCCCGACGCGTCGAGCACCTCGGCCAGCTGCTCCGCGGAGAAGGCCTCCGCCTTCTTCTCGGGAAGCTTGGCGCGCTCGATGGCCCAGTGGCGCATGAGGCGGAGCCGCAGCTCGGGCGCGTCCTTGCCCGCGGCGCTGTCCTTTCCGAGGATGCGCTCGGCGAGGTGGCGGTAGCAGAGGCCGACGATCTCGTCGTCGGACATCTCGGCGCGCGCCTCCTTCGGGCAGATGTTGCGGCGCTTCCAGTGCTCGACGAGCTCCGCGCGCGTGAATCCGCGCAGCTTGATGTCGGTGCCGCGGCCCGCCATGTTCGTGGCGATCATCACGGCGCCGAGCTCGCCCGCGCGCGCCACGATCTCGGCCTCGCGGTCGTGCTGCTTGGCGTTCAGCACCTCGTGGCGGATCTGGTACTTCGACGCGAGCATCCGCGCCACGAGCTCGCTCTTCTCGACGCTCGTCGTGCCGACGAGCACGGGACGGCCCACATCGTGGTGGAGCTTGATCTCCTCCACGATCGCGTTCCACTTGTCCTTCTGCGACAGGTACACGCGGTCCTGGCGGTCGACGCGCGCGATGGGCAGGTTCGTGGGGATCGAGACGACATCGAGCCCGTAGATCTCGTGGAACTCGGTGGCCTCCGTGTCCGCGGTGCCCGTCATGCCCGAGAGGCGCTTGTAGAGCTTGAAGTAGTTCTGGATGGTGATGGTCGCCATCGTCTGCGTCTCTTCCTTGATCCGCACCTTCTCCTTCGACTCGACGGCCTGGTGGAGGCCGTCCGACCACTGGCGGCCGACCATCTTGCGGCCCGTGTTCTGGTCGACGATCACGACGCCCTCGACGCCGTTCTCATCGGGCGCCACGACATAGTCGCGATCGCGCTGGTAGACGGTGTGCGCGCGCACGGCCTGCTCGACGAGGTGCGGCATGTCGATGTTGTCGCCGACGTAGAAGCTGCCGACCGTGGGGTCGATCCGCTTCGCGAAGCGCTGCGCCTCCTCGACGCCCTGGTGGGTGAGCGTGGCGACCTTCTTGTCGAGCTCGACCTCGTAGAACTGCGGGAAGCGGTCGCGGCGCGCCTCCGCCTGCGCCAGCTCCTTGCGCGCGGCGTCCATCGACGCCTTCAGCGCGGGCACGGCGTTGCGGTCGCGCGCGTTTCGGATGTCGCCCTCGTATCCCGCGACCGACTCCGCGATCTTGCGGCACTCGTCGTTGGCGGCGTCCCACTCCGACTGGCGCGCGACGAGATGCCTCGCGACCTGGTCCGCGAGGTCGTAGCGCGGCTGGTGCGAGTGCGCGGGGCCCGAGATGATGAGCGGCGTGCGGGCCTCGTCGATGAGGATCGAGTCGACCTCGTCGACGACCGCGAACCCGCGCTCCTTCTGAAGCTGCTCCTCGGGGCGCGTCTTCATGTTGTCGCGCAGGTAGTCGAAGCCGAACTCGCTCGTCGTCCCGTAGACCACATCGCAGCCGTACGCCGCCTTCTTCGCCTCGTGCGCCTGCATGTGCTGCGGGTGGATCGCGCCGACGGTGAGCCCGAGCGCGCGGAAGAAGGGGAAGGTCCAGTCGCGGTCGCGCTGCACGAGATAGTCGTTCACCGTGACGACATGGACCTGCTTCCTCTCGCAGGCCGCGAGGTAGCACGCGAGCGGGCCGACGATCGTCTTGCCTTCGCCCGTCTTCATCTCGGCGATCTTGCCTTCCGCGAGCACGATGCCGCCGATCAGCTGCACATCGAACGGACGCGCGCGGAAGGGGGGACGGCTCTCGGGGTAGATCGTCCGGACCGCCTCGTAGATCTCGACCGGGATGTCGATGTACTGCCAGCCCTCGATGGGGACCTCGTTCCCGCGGAGGTCGCCCTCGGGGAGCCGCACGGGCGCGGCGCGCATGGCGGCCACGGTCTCGTCGTAGAGCGCGCGCACCGATGCGGGCAGGAGCGACGGATCGAAGCGGTCGTTGGCGTCGACGACGCCGTCGTGGTTGAGGTCGGCGTTGCGCGCGGGGTTGAAGATGCTGCGGATGCCGACGCCGCGGTCCATGGCCTCGCGGGCGACGGCGAAGATCTCGGGGATCATCGCGTAGGGCTTCTCGCCCGCGGCGGTGCGCGTGCGGAACTCCTCGGTCTTCGCGCGGAGCTGCGCGTCGGTGAGGCGCCGCGTCTCCGCCTCGAGGGCGTTGACCTGGTCGACGATGCGGGTGTAGCGCTTGACGTCGCGCTGGTTCTTGGTGCCGAGGGTGACGCGGACGAACCAATCGAGAACGGGAATGCCCTTGAGAAGCTGGCTCATGTGGATCTCTGCTCCGAGGGGAGCTGCGACGGTGGCGGCGAAGGCCGCCAACGCGGATGTTGGCTTGGTGGCTGGCGGACGGGAAGGATCGACGGGGCGCTCACGCCATCGGCGGAGGCAGCGCTGTCGTCTTCAGGCGCGCGGCGCGCGCGTGCGCCGCCATTCGGCGCAGGGAGTGCTCGGCGCGTACCCCCGAACGGTCGCTGGCGACCGTCGCGGCGTGCGCCGCATGTGCGTCGACCGCGTTCGCGCGCATCGCCCGCGCATCGGTGCGGACCGTCGGCCGCGCGTCGTCGCGCTCGATCACGAATCGGAGCGCCGACTGCAGCTCGGCGCGTCGCGCACGAGGCTCGGCGCCGTCGGTCGTGAACCCGCCCGCCAAGGCCGCGAGCACCGCGACGAGGATCGCCGCAGTGAGCCGCAGGTGGGGGTTGGGTCGGCCGGGCCGCGCCATGGAACGGGAAAGGTAGCACAGGGCCGGGCCGCAGGTCGGCTCGGCGGCGCTGCGACCGTACAGTCGGTCTGATCCGCCTGCCCACGGTAGTCTTTCAGGCCGTGCAGGACGCGAATCCCGCAACTTCTGCGACCACGCCGAGCGGCTCCGCCCGTTCGGGCGGTGGCGATAGCCATCGAGGCGTCGTCGCGCTCGAGGCGCGGGAGGTCACCGTCGAGTACCCGGGGGTCCGCGCCCTCGACGCCGTCTCGATCGAGTTTCGCGGCGGCGAGATCCATGCGGTCGTCGGTGAGAACGGCGCTGGCAAGAGCACGCTGATGAAGGTGCTCTCGGGCTCGGTGTCTCCGACCGCCGGCGAGGTGCGCCTCGACGGCCGCGCGGCATGGTTCGACCGGCCCGCCGCGGCGCTCGCACGGGGAATCGCCATGGTGCACCAGGAGCTGAGCCTCGTGCCCACGCTCGATGTCGCCGAGAATGTCACGCTCGGCCGCGAGCCGTCGGCAGCGCTCGGCTTCGGCGTCGATCGCGCCAGGCAGCGCGCGCGTGCGCGCGAGGCGCTCTCGCTTCTCGGCGCCGACATCGATCTTGCCCGCGAGGCGGGCACGCTCTCGATCGCGGAGGCGCAGTTCGTCGAGATCGCGAAGTGCCTCGCGAGCGACGCCCGCATCCTCATCTTCGACGAGCCGACGGCGGTCCTCGGCGAGCGCGATGCGTCGCGGCTCCTCGGCCGCATGCGCGCGCTGCGCGACGAGGGCCGCGCGGTCCTCTTCATCTCGCACCACCTCGACGAGGTGGTCGCCGTCGCCGATCGGGTGAGCGTGCTGCGGGACGGTGCGCTCGTCGCGACATTCGCGCGGGCCGAAGGCGTGCTGCGCGACGGTGGCGGAAGCCCCGTCGACGAGGATGCGCTCGCGGCGGCGATGGTCGGCCGCACGCTCGGCTCCATCTACCCCGAGAAGGGATGCGCGCAGGACGCGCCGCCCGTGCTCGAGCTGCGGGGCTTCGGCGCCGTCGGGCGGAGCAGGGGGATCGACCTTGCCGTGCGTCCAGGCGAGATCGTCGGCCTCGCGGGCCTCGTCGGCGCGGGGCGCACGGAGACCGCGGAGGCGATCCTCGGGCTTCGGCCCGCCGAGGGCGTGCTCCTCGTCGACGGCGTCGCGCGGGTCTTCGCGGGGGCGAAGGATGCGCTCGCCTCGGGCGTCGCCTATGTCAGCGAGGACCGCAAGGGCCGCGGCCTGCATGTCACGCTCTCCTCCATCGCAAACATGACGCTTCCGACGCTCGACAGGCACGCCCGCGCGGGCGGCGCGTGGGTCGACGGGGCGGGCGAGCGGTCCGTCGCGCGCCGCTGGATCGAGGCGTTCGCGATCCGCTGCGCGCGCCCCGCGGCGCCGATCTCCTCGCTTTCGGGCGGCAACCAGCAGAAGTTCGCGCTGGCGCGCTGGCTCGAGGCCGCGCCGCGCGTCCTCGTCATCGACGAGCCGACGCGCGGCGTCGATGTGGGCGCCAAGGCCGAGATCTACCGCATCATCGCCGACCTCGCGGCCAAGGGGCTCGCCTGCGTCGTGATCAGCTCCGAGCTTCCCGAGCTCGTGGGGCTCGCGCACCGCGTCGTCGTGCTGCATCAGGGGCGCGTCGCGGGCGAGGTCGACCGCGCGGGCCTCGCCGCCGCCGACAGCGAGGAGCGCATCGTGCGGCTCGCCTCGGGAATGGCTGCCGACAGGGAAGTCGCGGAGTGACGAATCAAACCGCATGAAGGAGTGCTTGGCGTGACGAAATCAGGTTCCCGCGACGGCTTCTCGGTGCAGCGCTTCCTCGAGCGGTGGGGCGTCGTCGTGGCGTTCGTCCTCCTCTTCGGCGTCAGCGTGTGGCAGCAGGGCTTCGACTTCCTGAACGCCGACAACATCCGCTCGCTCCTCAACTCGAATGCTGCGGTCGGCATCCTCGCGGTCGGCATGACGCTCGTGATCATCTCGGCGGGCATCGACCTCTCCGTGGGAAGCATGGTGGTCCTCAGCGCGGCGATCGGCCTGACCGCCGTGAACTGGGGGGTGCGCCAGGAGTGGAGCGAGGGCGCCGCCGTCTGGCTCGGCGTCGGCACCACGCTCCTGGTCGGCCTCGCCGCGGGCTCCGTCAACGGACTCCTGGTCGTCGTCGGTCGCATCGCACCCTTCATCGCCACGCTCGGGGGGCTCGCGGCCTACCGCTCGATGGCCCTCGCCATCGCCGAGGCAGGCGAGATCAGGTCGCAGAGCGCGACCCTCTTCCGCATGCTCGGGCGGGACGGCATCCCGCTCGCCTACGAGGTTCCCGCGCCCATCGGGCCCGACGGCGTTGCGGTCGGCGAGGCGACCTACCGCGGTCTCCTCAACGCGGCCGACCGTCCGTTGACGCTTCCCTACAGCGTCATCCTCTTCTTCGCGATCGCCATCGTGGCGCAGTGGTTCCTCTCGCGGAGCCGCTTCGGCCGCCATCTCGTCGCGGTCGGCGCCAACGAGACGGCCGCGACCTACGCGGGCATCTCCGTCGCATGGGTGCGCTTCCGCGTCTACGCGATCATGGGCCTCCTCGCGGGCGTCGCGGGCCTGCTGCAGGCCTCGCGCATGAACTCGGTGTCGACCTCGGGGCTTGGCGTCGCGGCGGAACTCGACGCGATCGCGGCGGTCGTGATCGGCGGCACGAGTCTCCGAGGCGGTTTCGGCCGCGTGTGGGGCACCGTGATCGGAGTCCTGATCCTCGGGATGATCACGAACATGCTCACGATCTCAGGCGTGAGCCCCTACTGGCAGGGCGCCGTCAAGGGCGGCGTGATCGTGCTCGCGGTGCTCGTCCAGCGCGGGGCGCGCGCATAGCGGCGATGCGGCGCGGTCGGTATCTTCCGCGCCATGAAGCTCGCAACGATCGCCTCCATCGGTCTCCTCGCGGCCACGGCCACCCTCGGCCTCGCCGCCAACGCACCCGTCGCGCCCGAAGCGCCGCAGCCGCAGCCGAGCACGGCGCCGGCGAAGGCGCCCGTCAAGATCGGCGTGTCGATCCCCGCCGCCTCGCACGGCTGGACCGCAGGCGTCGTGTGGTGGGCGAAGGAGTGCGCGAAGCTGCACCCCGAGATCGAGTGGACCATCGCCACCGCCGAGACCCCCGAGAAGCAGATCGCCGACATCGAGGCGCTCATGGCCAAGAAGGTCGACGGCCTCGTCATCCTCGCCACCGAGAGCGCGCCGATCACGCCCGTCGCCGAGGAGGCGCAGGGGCGCGGCATCCTGATCGTGAATGTCGACCGCGGCTTCCTCAAGCCCGTCGCCGACATCTTCATCGAGGGCGACAACAAGGCCTTCGGAAGGAAGAGCGCGGAGTTCATGGTCGACAAGCTCGGCGGCAAGGGCAAGGCCAAGGGCGACATCATCGTCCTCGAGGGCATTCCCTGCACCGTGAACACCGACCGCGTCAACGCCGCCATGGAGGTCTTCAAGGCGGAGCCGGGCATCAGGATCGTCGGACAGGCCGCGGGCAACTGGAACCGCCAGAAGGCGCTCGAGGTGACCGAGGCGCTCCTCACCAAGAGTCCAAAGGTCAACGCGATCTGGGCCTCCGACGACGACATGGCGCTCGGCGTCGAGCAGGCGCTCGCCGAGAAGGGCATCGAGGGCGTCTGGATCCTCGGCGGCGCGGGCATGAAGGACATCGTGAAGCGCGTCATGGACAGGGATCCGATGTTCCCCGCGAACATCACCTACCCGCCGTCGATGATCGCGACGGGCATGGAGCTGGCGGCGACGGTGCTGGAGGGCGGCAAGAAGGAGGAGAAGCTGAAGTACATGCCGCAGCACCTGATGATCGATGTCGATCTGATCACACCTGAGAACGCGAAGCGCTTCTACTTCGCGGACAGCGTCTACTGAGCTTGCGCTCGCGACTTGCTCGCGCCGGTGCTGGATTCGCGTGACTGACGCGCTTGCCGACATCCTCCGCTCCTGTTGGAACGAACTGGGCCGTGGCGCCGTCGACCGGCGTCACGGCTTTCATGTTCCCACGATCGCCACGCTCGGGCTCGACGGCGCCCCGCAGGCGCGCGCGGTCGTGCTGCGGCGCGTGAGCGCAGAAGCGGGGGAGATCCAGTGCCACACCGACATCCGCAGCGGCAAGGTCGCGGAGATCCGTGCGGATCCGCGCGTGGCGTGGCACTTCTACGACGAGCGCCGCAAGCTGCAGCTGCGCATCGCCGCGATCGCGGAGGTCGTTCCCGACGGCCCCCGCGCCGACGAGGCGTGGGCGCGCAGCGCGGTCACGAGCCGCCGTTGCTATCTCGCTCCGCGCGCGCCGGGCGAAGCGTGCGACGCGCCGTCGCCGAATCTGCCGGAGGGCGTGCGCGACCGCCGTCCGACGGAGGAGGAGACGCTTCCCGGGCGCGCCAACTTCGCGCTTGTCGTGACGCGCGCGACATCGATCGACTGGCTGCACCTTGCAAGCGAAGGCCACCAGCGCGCGCGATTCGCGCTCGACGCCGCCGGCGCGTGGCGCGGGTCATGGACGGAGCCGTAGGGGATCACCGCTTCCAGGCTGCGCGCAGCGTCAGCGCGAACGGAATCCACCAGAGGAGGTCGTTCGTCGGGATCGTGACGCCGAAGGCCCACGGGATCTCGCCGCGGCTGGCGGTCCAGATGAAGCCGATGGGCCCGAAGATCTTGCCGAGCAGGCCGACGAAGACGATCGGCCAGTGACGCACGGGGTCGCGGCTGGCGCACCAGTAGCCGATGCCATAGACGCCGATCACCATGCCGAGGCACTGCCAGATGCCGCGCCCGGGCGCGGTGAGCGGGTCCATGCCGACGAGCGTGAAGAGATGGTCGGGTGCGAGCACGACCCAGGCGCCCCAGATGATGTTGTAGACGGCCGCGGCCATGAGCCAGGTTCGCATCCATGGGCGGAAATGGGGCGCTGAGAGCGAGTCGAGCATGGGGCCGCGTTCGGCGTCTGCACCGCGGCGGATTCGAAGCCGCGCCGTTCGGAGCGGCTCAACTCCACGCCGCGAGGAGGCGCGCGAGGTCGGATGCACCCACGGAGCCGTCGCCGTCGAGGTCGGCGTCGCCGCCCTTCGGGCCCCATGCGGAGAGCAGGATCGCGAGATCCGCGGGTCCGACCGTTCCATCGCCGTTCAAGTCCTCGGCGAGGATCGGCACCAGCCGAAGAAGCTTCGTCACGGGGTCGCCGAGCGGTCGGCCGCTGGCGAGCATCGCGCGGCTGTCGATGATCGATCCCACGCCGAGGATGGTCCAGAGGCCGTCCGTCGGGTCGATGAGCGATGCGGGATCGGAGTTCGCCTCGCCGACGAACGCAACCCAGCTCGCCGTGTTCGCGACATACGCGGTCACATCGCCGCGGTTGTTGATCGAGTTCGCGGCCGTGGTGGTCGCGCAGCCTCCGACGAACTCCCAGCCGACGCCCGGTCGATGGCGCAGCGGAAAGGTGCTGCATCCCGAGAACCCGAGGATGGAGCCGCAGAAGTTCCCGTTGTCGGCGAGATCCGTGCCGACGAAGCCCTGCCAGTTGCCGGGCGGCAGCGGGATCGTCGTGATCGACATGTCGTCGAGGTCGAGCAGCTGGTTCCACGCGAGCACGACGCGGTGCTCGTTGATGTCTGCGGGAAGCGAGATCTCGGGAAGGATCTCCGCAGGTCCTTCGCGGAACCGAACCGCGCGCGGATACGACCCGAGCCCGAGGCCGCCCGAGCCGCCGACGATGTCGCCGTGGCTGTTCACGGCGGTGGCCGTGCTGTGGGTGTCGCCTGGATACGGCGTGAGGAGCGTGAACTGGTAGCCCGTCTTCGTCGGATGCCACGCGGCCGCGCGCGAACCGACCGACGCGATGGTTCCCGTGCTGACCGCGCCGACGATGATTCCGTTCGGGCTGATCGCGTATGCATCGGAGCTCTGCCACTGTGCAGGCGTCGGCAGCAGGGTCGGCGCCTCGCCGCGCCGCGCGACGAACGCCTTGCCGATCTGCTGCGCGTTCAGCTGCCGCCCGACGACGGTGCCCGCTGCGTTCATGTCGAAGCCCGACAGGTTCGGGCCGATCACCTCGACTCGGTAGCTCGGCGGAGCCGCCGCGGCCTCGCGCACGGGTGCGCCCACGGGGCCAAACGCCACCGCGGCGATCGAGGCAAGAGACAAGAGAGGAAGAGCGAGGTGCTTCATCGGGGGCTGGCTCCAAACATAGCGCGTGTCTTGAAGGAGTCCACGGCAGCGCGTTGAATACGCGATGATCGGGCGTTCGGCGCGATTCGCGCGCTCGGCGCGAGTTTCTGCTGCGATTGATGCGTCTACGCACCGGCCCGGCCCTCGAAGCCCCGTGCGGCCCCTTCAAGAGGCCGATTCCCGTGCCTGACCCACCTCGTTCCCGGGACCGTCATGCATCGCAGCGCCCTCGTCCGTGTTTCCGTTCTCGCCCTTGCCCTCGTAGGCGTGTCTTCGTCGCCCGGGTGCACCGCGCGAGAGCCGATCACGGATGGATCGGCGGTCGTCGAGCCCGCGCCGCCGTCCGCCGGACTGCGTGCGCTTCTCATCGGGCCCGAGTGGGTCTGCATCGAGATCGACGGCGCTGCGATCGGAGATTGGTCGACCGACGTTCTTGTTCGGCGCGAGGAAAGCACGCGCGAAATCCTGCTGTTTCGGGGGCGATAGACGCATCGCGCCGCGCTCGACGCATCGGAGGCACCGTGCTACGATCGCTCCCCCGTTGCAGGGCGGGGTACAGGAGTCGAAGCGATGACGAGTGTCAGCAAGTGCCCGTTTGCCGGTGGATTCGTTCGCAACATCACCGAGGGGAACTACAACCGCGACTGGTGGCCGAACCAGCTCGACCTCACGGTCCTCGCGCGCAACTCGGCGAAGTCCGACCCGATGGGCGGCGACTTCAACTATGCGAAGGAGTTCAAGTCGCTTGACCTCCACGCGGTCTGCGCCGATCTGCGCGCGCTCATGACCTCGTCGCAGGACTGGTGGCCCGCCGACTACGGCCACTACGGCCCGTTCTTCATCCGCATGGCGTGGCACAGCGCCGGCACCTACCGCGTGGCGGACGGCCGCGGCGGCGGCGGTGCGGGCCTCCAGCGCTTCGCGCCGCTCAACAGCTGGCCTGACAACGCGAATCTCGACAAGGCGCGCCGGCTCCTCTGGCCGATCAAGCAGAAGTACGGGAAGAAGCTCTCGTGGGGCGACCTCTTCATCCTCACGGGCAATGTCGCCCTCGAGTCGATGGGTTTCACGACCTTCGGCTTCGGCGGCGGCCGCGCCGATACCTGGGAGCCGGACGAGACCTACTGGGGCGCCGAGAAGGCGTGGCGCGGCTCCGAGCGCTACACGGGCGAGCGCTTCCTCGAGAACCCGCTCGCAGCGGTCGAGATGGGCCTCATCTATGTGAACCCCGAGGGGCCGGACGGCAATCCCGACCCGCTCGCCTCGGCGCACGACATCCGCGAGACCTTCAAGCGCATGGCGATGAACGACGAGGAGACCGTTGCGCTCATCGCGGGCGGCCACACCTTCGGCAAGACCCACGGCGCTGCCGATCCATCGAAGTATGTCGGTGCAGAGCCCGAAGGCGCGCCGCTTCACGAGATGGGCCTCGGCTGGAAGAATTCCTACGGCAAGGGACACGGCGCCGACACCATCACGAGCGGCCTCGAGGGCGCGTGGACGCCGAACCCCACCCAGTGGGACAACGGCTACTTCGACACGCTCTTCGGCAACGAGTGGGAGCTGACGAAGAGCCCCGCAGGCGCCCACCAGTGGGTGCCGAAGGGCTCGAGCGTGACCGCGCCGGCCGCGCACGATGCGTCGAAGCGCGAGACCGTCATCATGCTGACGACCGACCTCGCGCTCCGCATGGACCCCGCGTACGAGAAGGTCTCGCGCAAGTTCCACAAGGATCCGAAGGCGTTCGCCGACGCGTTCGCGCGCGCGTGGTTCAAGCTCACGCACCGCGACATGGGCCCGCGCTCGCGCTACCACGGCGCGCTTGTGCCGAAGGAAGAGCTGATCTGGCAGGACCCGCTCCCTGCGGTCTCGCATGAGCTCGTGAACGCGGCCGATGTCGCCGCGCTCAAGGCGAAGGTGCTCGCGTCGGGCCTCGGCGTCTCGCAGCTCGTCGTCACCGCGTGGGCGTCTGCGTCGACCTTCCGCGGCACCGACAAGCGCGGTGGCGCGAACGGCGCGCGCATCCGCTTGGCACCCCAGAAGGACTGGGCGGTCAACAACCCGGCTGCGCTCGCGATCGTGCTTGCGGCGCTCGAGAAGATCCGCGCGGAGTTCAACGCCGCCGGCGGCAAGAAGCAGATCTCGCTCGCGGACCTCATCGTGCTCGCGGGTTGCGCGGGCGTCGAGAAGGCCGCGAAGGACGCGGGCGTTTCGGTCTCCGTGCCGTTCACGCCGGGCCGCACCGACGCGACCGCCGAGCAGACCGATGTCGAGAGCTTCAAGTACCTGCAGCCCGCGGCCGACGGCTTCCGCAACTACCTCGCGCACAGCCTGCCGCGCCGCGCAGAGCACCTGCTCGTCGACAAGGCCGACTTCCTCACGCTCACGGCGCCCGAGATGACGGTGCTCGTCGGCGGCATGCGCGCGCTCGGCGCCAACTTCGACGGCTCGAGCCTCGGCGTTCTCACCAAGACGCCGGGCGCGCTCACCAACGACTTCTTCGTGAACATCCTCGACATCGGCACCGAGTGGACTCCTGCGTCTGCGGACGAGGAGCTCTTCAACGGCCGCTGCCGCAAGTCGGGCCAGGCGAAGTGGACGGCGAGCCGGGTCGACCTCGCGTTCGGCTCGAACTCGCAGCTCCGCGCGCTGAGCGAGGTCTACGCCTCGGCCGACGCGAAGGAGAAGTTCGTGTGCGACTTCGTGTCGGCGTGGACGAAGGTGATGAACCTCGACCGCTTCGACCTCGCGTGAG
>CAYMSD010000059.1:0-6520 GCA_964393015.1 uncultured Klebsiella sp. | reverse complement strand
CAGCGCGCTTGGTGCCGTCTGTGGCTGCATTCGCGAAGATCGCGTTGCGATCGACTCCCTTGATGCTGAGCTTGATGTCGCCGCTCGCGGGACGCGAGGCCTGAGGCGAAGCCGGCGCATCGGCTGACTCGAGAGCGGCCGCGGGCCTCGGACTCTCGCCGAACGCCTGCCGATAGAACGCCCAATGTGCGTCGCCGAGCTCGAGTATGACGGCCATCGGATCGTGCCCGACGCCGCGCAGGACGCGCCACTCGTGCGGGATCTTCAGCGACTCGAGGTGCTCGTGGAACGCCTCATTGTTCGCGTAGGTCTCGTCGCGATCGCCAACGACCAGGCGGACGAGCGACCCCTTCGTGATCGCGTCTGCGTTGCTCTTCGCGAGCGTGCGCGGGCTGACCTCGAGGAATCGCTCCTGCGAGCCGCCGTAGACGCGCGTGAGCAGCTCATCCGCCTGCACCTTGCTCGCTCGCGGCGTCTGCGTGAGCGTCTCCTGCATCGGCCCAGCGCCCATGATCGAGACGGCGCGGAACATCTCGGGGTACTTGAACCCGAGGCGCGCGGCGCCGTAGCCGCCCATGCTGAATCCGTCGAGAAGGCGGCCTTCGCGGGTGTGAATCGTGCGGTAGGTCGCGTCGATGTGCGGGACGAGGTCCTTGACGATCATCGACTCGACCGGAGCTGCGCCGTTCGACCAGTCGACATACATCCCCATCTCGAGGCCGTTCACGAACACGACGAGACAGGGCGGCGTCCTGCCCGCCTCGATCGCGGCATCGAAGTGCCTCGCGACCGCGGGTATGCCCGCGAGGCCGCCTCCAGAGCCGTGCAGCCAGTACACCACGGGGAAGCGCCGCTCGGGGTCGCGCTCGTAGGCGGCGGGGGTGTAGATGTGGTAGCTGACTGCGGACTTTGCTGCCGCGCTCTCAAAGGTGCGGTGCGAGACGCGTGGCGCCGCGATCGCAGGGGTGATCCACAGCACCGGCTCTTCAGACTGCGTGGTGGCGGATGAGCCGATCGTGGCCGCCTGGGATGGCAACGCGAAGACCGACACGAAGACCGACACGAAGGCCGACACGAAGGCCAAGGCGAACGCGAGGGCCGCCAGTGCGGGAAGACCGATCGTTTCCCTGATTCTCTTCATGTGAAGCATGTGGTTCAAACGAGGCCGCCCTTCGCGGATTGCAGCCCGTCGCCTCGACGAGCGGACGGGTCTGATGTTCAATCGGCCCATTCTGTCTTGCGCCATAAACGCGCCGCGCCGAGGCGAGCGCCTCGGCCACGCCCGTGAAGTGGATGGACGCAGCGATGCCTCGGCGCGCTCCCGAGGTACCATTCGCACGGCGAGGAGCCGTTCCATGGGACGCACCGGACGGGATACAGAACAGGTCGGGCCCGAATCCAGTCGGACGGCGCGGCCCGCCTTCGAGGCGCGCGGCCTCTCGAAGGTCTACCGGAGCGGCGAAACGGATGTCCGCGCGCTGCAGGACCTCGATCTCGATCTCTATCCTGGCGAACTCGTGGTCCTTCTCGGTCCATCCGGGAGCGGCAAGTCGACGCTGCTCAACATTCTCGGGGGGCTCGACTCCCCCTCCGCGGGGCGCGTTCGTTATCGCGAGCACGATCTGTCGCTCCACGACGACGCCGCGCTGACGCGCTATCGCCGCGAGCATGTCGGCTTCGTGTTCCAGTTCTACAACCTGATACCCAGTCTCACGGCGCGGGAGAATGTGGCGGTCGTCGGCGAGCTCGTGCGGAACCCGATGTCCGCGGAGGACGCGCTGGCGCTCGTCGGACTCGCGGACCGGATGGACCACTTTCCCTCGCAGCTCTCGGGCGGCGAGCAGCAGCGGGTTGCGATCGCCCGCGCGATCGCGAAGCGCCCCGATGTCCTCCTCTGCGACGAACCGACGGGAGCGCTCGATGTGCGCACGGCGATCCCCGTCCTTCGCGCGCTCGACCGCGTGAACCGCGAGCTCGGGTCGACCACCGTCGTCATCACGCACAACGCCGCGATCGCGCGGATGGCCGACCGCGTGCTGACGATGTCGGGCGGCCGCATCGTCCGCGAGGAGCGCAACGCGACGAGGATGCCCGCGGAGGAGCTTTCGTGGTAGCCGTGCTCCGCCCTTGCAGCGAGGCCTCGCGTGCGTGCGCTTGATCGCAAGCTGCTGCGCGACCTCTGGCGGCTTCGTGCGCCGCTCGGCGCCGCCGCGCTCGTCATGGCGGCGGGCGTCGCGGCGCTGGTGATGGCCTGGTCGACGAGCGCATCGCTCGCGAGGAGCAGGGCCGTCTACTACCAGGAGGGACGGTTCGGCGATGTCTTCGCGCAGCTGAAGCGGGCGCCTGAGTCCGTCGCGGATCGCCTGCGGGAGATCGAGGGAGTCGAGGCGCTCGAGACCCGCATCGTGCACGATGTGAACCTCACGGTCCCCGGGCTCGCGGGCGCCGCGACGGCGAGGCTCGTGTCCATTCCCGATCCCGGCGAGCCTGCCCTCAACGCCGTGCATCTGCGCGTCGGGCGGATGCCCGAACCGCGCCGCGCGGAGGTCGTCGCGAGCGAGCCCTTCGCGGTCGCGAA
Source organism: uncultured Klebsiella sp. (assembly GCA_964393015.1). Taxonomy (GTDB): domain Bacteria; phylum Planctomycetota; class Phycisphaerae; order Phycisphaerales; family SM1A02; genus QWPT01. Next base: position 3,942 of record CAYMSD010000059.1, on the reverse strand, counting down.
CGGCCTCAGGCCGGGCGACGCGATCGGCGCCGTGATCAACGGCAGATGGCAGACGCTGAAGATCGTCGGAATCGGGCTTTCGCCCGAGTTCGTCTACTTCGTCCGGCCCGGAGCGATGCTCCCCGACGACCGCCGCTCGGGCGTGCTGTGGATGCCGCGCTCGGGGCTGGAGGACGCGCTGGGCATGCAGGGCGCGTTCAACGATGTCGCGATCCGCCTCTCGAGGGATGCCCGGCACGGCGATGTCATCCGGGCGGTCGACGCGCGACTCGATCGATTCGGCGGATTCGGCGCCTTCGACAGGACCGACCATGTCTCCGACCGCTATCTCCGCGACGAGTTCGACCAGCTCGCGGTGATGGGCACCTGGACGCCCGCGATCTTCCTCGGTGTCGCGGCGTTCCTCATCCATGTCGTGCTTGGGCGACTCGTCCGCACGCAGCGCGAGGAGATCGCCACGCTCAAGGCCTTCGGATGCTCGAATGCCGCGCTTGCGAGGCATGTCCTGATGATGGCCGCCGCGGTCTGTGCGGTCGCCGCAGCGCTCGGGGTCGCGGGCGGTGCCGCGCTCGGCGCCTATCTCGCGTCCTTCTACATCGAGATCTTCCGGTTCCCGCTCCTGGAGTTCGCGCTCGACCCGAGCGCGGTCGCCATCGGCGTCGGCATCGCGGTCGCCGCGTCGACGATTGGAGCGCTCGGCGCGCTGCGCGCCGTGACCCGTCTCGCACCCTCAGAGGCGATGCGTCCTGAGGCGCCCGAGAGGCTTCGCCCGGGGCTGCTCGGACGCCTCGCTCCGGCGCGGACCTCGATTCGATGGCGCATGGCGATCCGGGCGATCGAGAACCACCCGTGGCGCTCGGCGTTCGCCGTGCTCGGAATCGCGCTCTCGACGGCGGTGCTGCTGGTCTCGAGCTTTCCGCTCGATTCCGTCGACTTCCTTCTCGAGCGGGAGTACGGGGCATCCCAGAGACAGGACCTCTCCGTGGTTCTGAACGAGCCTGCGTCGGATGCCGCGCTCTCGTCCTTCCGAGGTCTGCTCGGGGGCGAGGCGACGCTCCTGTGCGAGCCGATGCGCCTCGCCGCCGCGAAGATCGGGAACGGTCAGGTCGTTCGCACGACCGCCATCGTCGGTGTGGATGCCGACTCGGAGCTTCAGCGGCCGCTCGACGGTTCCGGCAGGGCCGTCCGAGTGCCACAGGACGGACTGCTTCTCTCCGAGCACTTCGCGGAGGTGCTTGGGGTGCGGCCAGGGTCGGCTGTGGAGGTCCGCTTTCTCGAGGGGCGGCGTGTGCGTGCGACGGTGCCCGTGTCGGCCGTGTTCTCAGGCTATGTCGGTCTCGCCGCATACATGGACCGCGAGGCGCTCAACCGACTGACGAAGGACGGCCATGTGCTCTCCTCGATCCTCGTACGCGAGCAGCCCGCGCGCGCGGGCGAGCTGCAGGACAACCTTCGGCGCATGCCCGCGGTGGCGTCCGTGCTCGACAAGCGCAGCATGGTCGAGGCGTTCCGTTCGGTGATCGCGGGAAACATCGTGGAGATCACGCTGCTCCATGCCGTGTTCGCGGGCGTGATCGCGTTCGGCGTCGTGTTCAACACGGGACGCATCGCCTTCGCCGAGCGCCGCCGCGAGTTCGCGACGCTCAGGGTGCTCGGATTCTCACGCGCGGAGGTCGGCGAAGTGCTGCTCGCGGAGATGGCGCTCCTCGCCGCGGCCGGGATCCCGATCGGGCTTCTCATCGGTCGGGGACTTGCCGGTCTCCTGCTGGAGGCGCTCCGGACGGAAAGCTACGATCTGCCGCTCGTGATCTCCTCCCGCACCTACGCGTTCGCAGCGCTCGTCACGGTGGCCGCCGCAGCGGCTTCCGCGGCGCTGGCCCGACGGGGAGTGGCGCGCCTCGATCTGATCTCGACGCTCAAGGAGGCGGGATGACGCGTGCGATCCTCCGAACGGCCGCATGGATGGCAGCGTTGGCGGTGGTCGCGGGCGCGTTGTGGCTTGTGCTTCGCCCGAGGCCCGTGGCCTGCGATGTCGCGCGCGTCGACAGGGGACCGCTTGTCGTCTTCGTCGAGGAGGACGGGCGCACGAGACTGAAGGAGCGCTATGTCGTCTTTGCTCCGCTCGAGGGGATCGCCGACCGGATCGCCCTGAAGCCAGGGGACGATGTCGTCGCGGACACGACGGTCCTCGCGCGCATTGCCCCGAACGACCCGTCCCTGCTCGACGAGCGCACGCGCGCGCAGGCGGAGGCGCACATTCGGGTGAGCGAGGCGGCGCTCTCGCGCGCGGACGCCGAGCAGGCGAGGATGGAATCGGAGCTCGAGCATGTGCGTGCGGAGTTCGAGCGCGTGCGCAGGGCTGCGGAGGCGAACGCGGCGAGCCTGAAGGAACTCGAGGACGAGCGCGTCATGCTTCGCAGCGCGGAGAGCGCGGCGGCGGCGAGCAGGTTCGCCCGCTCGATGGCGGAGTACGAGCTCGAGCAGGCGCGGGCGGCCCTGCTGCAGCACACGGATCGATCGTCTGCGCAGCCAACGCTCGAGATGCGGTCGCCCATCACAGGCAAGGTGCTCCGCGTGATCCGCGAGAGCGCGGGAGCCGTCGCGCTCGGAGAGGCGCTGATCGAGCTCGGGAGCCTTTCCGAGCTTGAGGTCGAGGTCGATGTGCTCTCCGATCAGGCGGTTCGCGTCCGTGCGGGGCAACCTGTCTCGATCGAGCGGTGGGGCGGTGGGCGTCCGCTGGGCGGCGTGGTTCGCCTTGTCGAGCCAAGCGGCTTCACGAAGGTCTCCGCGCTGGGTGTCGAGGAGCAGCGCGTCAATGTGGTCATCGACTTCATCGAGGCGCCCGAGGAGAGGGAGACGCTCGGCGACCAGTTCCGGGTGGAGGCCCGCATCACGGTGCTGACGAAGCCCGAGGTGATCCGCGTTCCCGTCGGCGCACTCGTCCATCGCGGCGGCAGGTGGGGCGTGTATGTCGTCGAGGACGGAACGGCGCTCCTTCGGACCGTCGAGATCGGCGAACGCGCGGGGCTGCACGCCGAGGTCGTCGAAGGTCTCTCGGGCGGAGAGGAGGTCGTCCTCTTTCCGAGCGATCAGGTGGAGGACGGCGTCGCCGTGCTTCCGCGCGGGGGGGCGCCGGAGTAGCGTCGCCAAGGGGCGTCCGCGAGCGGCTCGGGTACCATCCCGCGCGCCATGCACGACTATCAGCGGCGGTTCATCGATTTCATGCTGGAGGTCGGAGTCCTGACCTTCGGCGACTTCACCACCAAGAGCGGCCGCAAGACGCCGTACTTCGTGAACACGGGCAAGTACCGCTCGGGCGTCCAGCTCGCGCAGCTCGGCCGCGCGTACGCCGACGCGATCGAGCGCTCGTTCCCCCGCGGATTCGACTGCCTCTTCGGCCCCGCGTACAAGGGCATCCCGCTCGTCGTCGCCGTCTCGATGGCCTTCGCCGAGCGCGGGCGCGAGGTCGAGTTCTGCTTCAACCGCAAGGAGGCGAAGGACCACGGCGAGGGCGGGTTGCTCGTCGGCCGCAAGCTGCAGGACGGCGACCGCGTGCTCATCGTCGAGGATGTGACGACCGCGGGCACCTCGATCCGCGAGACGGTGCCGATCCTGCGCGCAGCCGCCGACATCAGGCTCGCGGGTCTCGTCGTCTCGGTCGACCGCCAGGAGCGGGCGAACGAAGCCTCGACGCGCACGGCGCTCGCCGAGGTCGGCGCCGAGTTCTCCATGCCGACCGCCGCCATCGTCACCATCGACGAGGTGATCGAGCATCTCGGTGCGCGTCTCACGGACGCAGACCGCGCGCGCATCGCCGCCTATCGCGCGCAGTACGGGGCAGTGCCCGTCTGATCGCGTCACGCGCTCACTGCTCCGCCGAGGGAAGGTAGATGCGGAACTCGGTTCCCGTCCGAGGAGCGCTCGAAACCTTCAGGTGCCCAC
>CAYMSD010000058.1:15901-20229 GCA_964393015.1 uncultured Klebsiella sp. | reverse complement strand
CGAACGAGACATCCTTCGGTCGCGTGAGCACCTCGTCCGCGTCGCGGGTCATCGCCAGGATGCTCTTCATGGCCTGGAGGCCCTGCGCCGAGCGCTCGCGGTTGCTGCCGACATGCTCGAGGCATAGGACGGCGTATCCACCCGACGCGAGTTCCTGTGCCTGCGCGAAGTGGGTGTCCCAGTCGCCGGCGGCGCCGTGCGACACCACGATCACGGGAAACGGGCCGCCCGTCGACGGCACATGCACCTTGATCGGAACCTTGCGTCCCGTCGCGGCGGGCGCGGCCGGCTCATCCTGCTTGCGGCGCGGAAGCAGCCGCGGTCGGGATGGCTCGGTGGGGGCCTTGGTGCCGCGCGTCGCGTCGAGGAGATCCGGGAACTCGATGACTTCGACCGTCGCGAGGGCCTTCCGCGCTTCGACAATGTTGCCGGGCGGCGCGGGTGGGGCGTCGCCCGACGCGCCGGCGCACGCGGCAAGCGCCAGCAGTGAAATCATGCGGGAGAAGAGCAGGGAGGACTTGGTCATGATGGTCTCCTCAACGCGTCCCGAAGTCGTCCTTCGTCAGCGTGCCGTCGTTGTTGCGGTCAAGTCTTTCGAACTGGGGGTGCAGGCTCTCGGGAACCTCGCGCCTCTCGACCTTCCCGTCGTCGTTCGCGTCGAACTGCTCGCGCAGCCTCTCGAAGGCGACGCCGCGTCCTGCCCGGCCTCCGCCCGCGCCGCCGCCGAGTCCACGGCGCGGCGTGCTGCCTGGCGCGAGTTCGTCGGGCTTCGTCGGGTCGTCGTGCACGAGGTAGTACTCGATGTATCCGAGCATCATCTCGTCGTCGGTCTGCGGTCCCCAGCGCACCGTCCGCTTCGGATCGGGATTCGCGGGGTTGTTCGCGCTGTTGTCGTACCACGCCGTGCCGTGGATCACGGAACCCTTCGGCACATCGAGCGGCTCGCGAAGCTCGTACCGCAGCTGCCAGTTGAAGTCGTACTTCGGGATGTCGAGCAGCATGCGCCGCCCGCCGCCGTTCGGAAGTTCGATCTCGTAGCGGTACGCCTTGCCGCGAACATGCATGTGCGGCATGAATCCGAGGATGACCGCGTCGGCCGGCACGCGCAGCTCGCCCGCCTCCCGGTGGTTCGCCGCGCCCGGCGGAATCGAGATGCGCCGGTCGACGACCGACGCCGTGCGCACGAGATGTTTCGGCGTCTCGTCGGTGAACACGACGCCGAGCTTCATCCGGTCTTCGGTCGCCTTTCCGTTCGGCGTGTAGTGGATCTGGAAGAGGAGCGACGACTTCGCCGGCAGCCGCCGCGCGAATCCATCGCCGAGCACATACGAGTCGTTCCCGGGCACATACGCGGCCCAGTAGCCGCCGGCCTCGTCCGCTCCCACGCGCCTGCGCGCGGCGGGATTGCTCGCGGTCTCCTCGTCGAGCACGAACACCAGCACATGGTGCACCACCGACGGGTCGCTCGGCACGATCTGCACGGCCTTCACCCACTTGTCTTCGGCGATGTCGGTGGGCACGACCACGAGCTGGTACGGCATCGTGCCCTCGGCCTTGATCTTGATGGGCTCGGGCAGCTGGAAGACGGCGTCCGGCTTCCCGATCGTCCACTTTCCTTCGGGATAGCTGTGGGGAAGCGGAAGGTCCGCGCGGTCGCCCTCGGGCTTTCCGGCCTCGATCCACGCGACGATCCTTGCCTTCTCCTCGTCGCTCATCGAGCGGTCGTTTGACCATGGGCTTTGGCCCTTCGGCGAGGGGCTTTGGCCCTTCATTTCCGGCAGCGGCGCCGCGAACCACGGTGGCATCGTGCCTTCGTGCGTGACGGCGCGGATCATGTTCGCACGACGCGAGACCGACTCGAACGAGTCGAGTGCGAACGGTCCGACGCCGCCTTCGCGATGGCACTCCACGCAGTTGGCCTGGATGATGCGCGCAATGTCGCGCGAGTAGGTGACGGCTTCGGCTGTCGCAGGCGCTGCGGTCTTCGGCGGCTCGATGGCGCAGCCGGGCGACGATGTCGCGCCGATCGCCGGCTTGCGCGCCGCAAGCACCGCATCGAGCGCGTCCTCGAGAAAACGATGCCGCGGCTCGTCGCGCGAGAAGCCGACGCCGTACTGGTCGCTCACGGCGCCGCGGTAGACGAGCGTGTTGCCGGCGTCGACCACGAACACTTCGGTCGTCGTGTGCGCATCAAGGCGCGCCGCGATGCGCTGCTCCGCGTCGTCGAGATAGAGCCCCTTGAATCCGAGATCGGCGACCTGCTTGCGCATGTCAGCGGTCGAGTCGGTCCCGCTCACATTCACGAAGACGAACTTCACGCCGCGCTCGCGATACGCCGCCTCGACGCGCGCAAGCGACGGACCGAACTTGCGGCACAGCGGGCAGGTGATGCTCGTCAGGGCGATCACGGTCGCCTTCTCGCCGCGACCCGAGCGCCAGCCGCGCTGGGCGCCATCGAGATCGCGACCAGCCGCGTCCGAGACATGTGCGCCCACGCCGAGCATACGGGCGTCGCGCGGCGAAGGCGGGGCGAGCGGGCCTTGGGCGACGGTGCCTGCTTCGCCCTTGTCGGCTTGAGCTTCGGGCACGACTTGCGGCGAGGTGGCGAGAAGACAGAGGAGAAGCACAAGCGGGTGCATGGGAAGAACCGTCGATGGGACTCGATTCTGGCAGTGGTAGAACGGAGTCTCGGTCAGGCGATTGCAATTGGATCAATCTGTGAAAGAAACTCCGCGGCCCACCCAGTCAGCAGGAATGCGCCGCCTCTCACGCTCCCCCTCGCTCTCCTCTTCACTTCTCCTCCTCAGCTTCCTGGCCCCGCCATGCCTCTCCGTCGGCTGCTCCGTACCCTCGACAAAGACGCCCTGCGGCGATGTTCTCGGCCTCGCGAGTCCGCTCGCTGAAGGGCAGGTCGACCTCGAGAACGCCTTGCGGCCGATCGCGATCGATGCCCGCACCGGCCGACTCGACGCGCGGTCGGTGGCGGCGCTGCCGGCATGGATCGACGCCCCTCAGACCCGGCTCGTCGGGCTCGGAGAAGCAACGCACGGCACCAAGGAGGTCAACGAGGCCCGTGCGGCGATCGTGCTCGAACTCGCGGCGCAGTCCCGAGGGACCATGGTCTTCCTCCTCGAGGACGAGTTCGTGCTGGGGTCGGCGCTCGACAGGTATCTCGCGGGGCACGGCGGCGACGCGGCTTCAGGCCTCAAGGCGCTTCGCGCGTGGGTCTGGAAGAACCGCGAACCGGCGGCACTCATGGAGCGGCTGCGGGCGATCAACGCTTCCGCGGGAACTCCGCGGGTCGTTTTCCGCGGCGTCGACATGCAGGACTCGCAGGCGATCCATGAAGCGCTCACGCGGTCGGCGCGCGCGCTCGGAGCCGACGCAGACGCCGAACTCGCCGCGCTCAAGACCGACTTCGAGACATACATCGGCGTGTTCCAGAAGCTGATCGAGGCATACGACACGAAGTCGGTCGTCGACTATGCGCCGACCGCGGCGCTCCGGAAGAAGATCCTCGCGGGACTCGACCGCATGCGCACGCGTTTCGAGCAGGCGCCCGCCAGCGGGCTCTCGCCGCGCGAACGCGCGCACCATCTGCTCACAGTCCGGATCGCGGAGCAGAATGTCGTGAAGGCCGATCCGCTCGCCAACATCGAGATGATCGTTGACGGCGACGAGACCGTGAAGCCGTGGCTCGACCGAGTCATCGCCACGGTGCCGCCGGCCGATCTCGCGCCCGACCCCTCCGAGACCCGCGACCGCGCGATGGCGGAGAACGCCGAGGCGATCCTCGCCATCGAAGGCGCCGATGCGCGCGGAATCCTCTGGGCGCACAACGGACACGCCGTCCGTGGCACGATCACGAACGGCAAGGTGGCGGGCGGCTACCTACGCGACAGCCTTGGCGAAGGCTACCGGGTGATCGGCACCGAGTTCTACGCAGGCTCGTTTCGATCGGCGTCGCCGGACGGCCGGCCCGGAGTCTTCACCATCGACTCGTCGCCGGCGACCTTCTTCGCGAACGCCGCGGCGCGCCTCTGCCTGCCGATGGGGGTCCTCGACTTCTGCGAATCGGGCGGAGCGCTCGCCGCATCGCTCGCGAGGCCATTCGACTTCCACTTCATTGGCGCCGTCTACTCGTCCGAGTACGGGCCGATGCAGGTGACGCCGGCGAACGCCTTCGACGGCCTCCTGTTCATCCGCGACACGACCGCATCCGAGCCGCTTCTCAAGTGAGTGCGGCGTCCGTGGCGACGCTCCCCCGAGGCCACCTTCCCCCGAGGCCACCTTCCCCCGAGGCCGCCTTCCCCCGAGGCCGCCTTCCC
>CAYMSD010000058.1:0-15801 GCA_964393015.1 uncultured Klebsiella sp. | reverse complement strand
CCTTCCCCCGAGGCCGCCTTCCCCCGAGGCCGCCTTCCCACGAAGCCACGCGTTCCGGCGAATCATCACTGCAGCGTCACGCAGGTTCCGACCCGCCTGTATCCAAGCCGCTCGTAGATCCGGTTCGAGATCGGATTCGAGAGGTCGGTGAACAGCGTGCAGCCGGGCGCGCCGCCCGCGACGGATTCGAAGGTCGCGAGGGAGATGGGAAGCGCGTGGATCACGGGGTCGGCAGTCTATCGGGCACGGATTTGCTGTCCGAGCCCGCACGATGGTGAAACACCACTTGTGTGGTTTCCCAAGTAGTGTATAGCGTACACTACTACCATGCCATCCGACCTACCCAACAAGATCGAGCGCGACCTCAGTCTCGGAACCGCGTGGCTCGTCGTCCTCGCGACCATCGCCGGCGCCGACGAGCCCATCCACGGCTACGAGATCGGCCGGCGGCTCGCCGACGAGGCCCCCGAAGGCCTTTCCTTCAAGCAGGGAACGCTCTATCCGATGCTCCGCACGATGGAGGCCGACGGCCTGATCCGCAGCACGCTGGTGCCCTCCAACGAGGGGCCGGCGCGCAAGTGCTTCACGCTCACCGCCGACGGCAAGCGCGTGCTTGGCTCGTGGGTCGCGACCTGGCGCAACACCAACAGATGGGTCAACAAGGTTCTAGGAGAGATCGATGTCCGCCGATGAGCGCATCCCCCAGCAGGCCACGGGACCCGATCCCGTGCGCGTCTATGTCTCGCAACTCGCCGCAGCGCTCGACGGGTGCGACCCCGCGCTCAGGCACGACGCGCTCGTCGACGCGGAGGTCCATCTCCGCGCCGCGATCGAGGCCGGCACTCCCGCGGAGCGTGCGATCGCCGACTACGGCACGCCCGTCGAAGTGGCGCACGCCTACCGCGAGAGCGGCGGTGGAGCCGTGACGGCGCAGGATCGCGCATCGTCGCTCCCACCCGGTGCGCCGCCCGATGCGGGCGCGCGCCGCGGACTCGCGGCCGTTCCGGTCATCGGTGTCTGGGCACGGCCCGACGCGTGGGGCGCGCTGCTCTACTTCGGCGGGATCGGACTCGTGCTCGCGCTGTTCTACGTCTCCTTCGCCGTCTCGTTCGGCGCGCTCGCGATCGGACTGATGCCGACGGTGCTCGGACTGCCGCTCCTCGTGCTGCTTCTCGCGAGCGTCCGAGGCCTGAGCCTGTTTGAGGGCAAGGTCGTCGAGTTCTTCCTCCGGGTGCGCATGCCGCGCCGCGTGCAGCCCGTCGCAGGCCTTGCGCAGGTCGGGTTCTGGAAGCGCATCGGCTGCTGGCTGCGCGATGTGCGCAGCTGGATGTCGCTCGGCTACCTCGTCGGCAACCTGCCCGTGAGCGTGGTCTTCTTCACGGTCACCTTCACGCTCTTCTGCGTCAGCGTGTCGTTCCTCGCGGCGCCGGTCTTCTATGCCCTCAACGTGCCGATGTTCCGCAACACGGGCGACAGCGAGTTCGAAGTCTGGATGTTCGGGATGCTGCTGTCGGGACCCGAGGGCAACGGCACGATCTCGGGACTCGCCGTGGGGCCGATCTTCATCCTCGGGCTCGCGTTCATGACCGGAACGCTCTGGGTCGCCCGCGGATTCGGCTGGGTCTACGGCCGCGTCGTGCAGGCGATCCAGGTGGCGCGGCCGCAGTAGTCGCACGATCCTCCGACTTCCACCGTTCCGTCGAAGCTCTATCCGAACTCGACGACCGCGACTCTCCGCTTGAAGCCGCCGTGATGGCGACCGGAGTGGCGATGGACGGCACGCAGGGCGCCGAGTTCATGCTCAAGCAGCCGCCGAGCCATCCCCGATCGACCTGGATGCAGTCTTCCGCGGCGCAAGGAAGCTGGAGGACGCAGAGGATGCCACGCCCGATCTGAACGACCCCGATCTGAAGGAACCGACTCGGTTCCAGGGATGCAGCGCGGTCGCATCGGAATGGTCGCAGCGACGAAGCCGAGGCCGATCGAGAAGACAGGGCGGGGACGGAGTGAGCGCCTTCTCGGGCCATTTTGGGGCCGATCAGGCACACTCTCCGCGGTGGCCTCATCGAGATTCCCAGCGCCGACGGCATCGTCTCGAGTCTCTCCGATGGGCCCTGTCCGTCCATCGAGTGCTCGGCGAGAAGCTCAGGATCCAACCCTGAGCGCAGGAGCGCCGGCCGCAATCGATCAGTCGGAAGATCATCTCCGAGAGGCTCTTATGGCACGGACGCTGCCCGCGGAACCTCGTCTCGAGCGTCGGTTCCGCCGGCCCCCACATCCGAAGCAGGGCCGGACCGTCGCTGGGGAGGTCGCGCAGCCGGATCCGAGGGGCCTCCAGTCGGCGGGCCGTGCCAGGACGGGTATTGTCGATTGAATCGACGCCCGTGACTTGGAACAATGGTCGGTTCGTCCCCGTGCGGCTCCGTTGGCCGCCGTCAAAGGAGCCCAATCATGATGGCATGCTGCGCTGCTTCCCGCGCCCGTTCTCTCGTACACACCGGCGATCGCCCGTCGTACTGCGCACTGCGGTCGCTCCGCAATTCCCTGATCTACGGCGTCGTGGGCGGGCTCGCGTCGATCATCGCGTCGACCGCGCTTGGGCAGAACGACTATGAGTTCTCCACCGATTCCGGCGAGGTCCGTCGCAATGGAGTCCTCGTCACGAACTTCGAGGGCTCACCTGTGTCGGCCACGCCCGTCGCCGGTGGCGTGCGCACCTGGATCATTCGCGGCGACATGCGCGTGCCCGCGAACTTCGTCGTGCGCTTCAAGGGCGACAATCTTGCGCGCGTGCTCGTCGGCGGCAACCTCGTGGTGCCCTCGAACGCGCGCATCAGTGCAGATGCCGAGCAGGACAAGGGTGGCCCCGGTGGTGGCGATGGTGGCGACGGGGGCATTGGTGGCAACGGCGGAGCGGGTGGCTTCGGCTTCGGTGCCGCGAGCAATGGCACGCCCACGCCGGGCGATCCCGGCCAGAACGCGATGGGCGCCATGCCTGGACTTGGCGGGCAAGTTCCGCGTGCAGCCCCGGCAGGAAGCGAAGGCAACAACCTGTTCGGCACGAGCGGCGGCACGGGCCAGTCGTCGGGAATCGGCGAGAATGGCGCCGCAGGCCTGGCGGGTACGCATGGTCAGGTGGGTGGCGTTGGACTCAACAACGGCACGGCTGCTGCAACGGGCGGACTTCCCACGGGCAGTGCGTCTGGCGGGTCTGGCGGATCCGCTGTGGCGGGCGGCGGCGCCGGTGGCGCACCGAACGGTGGCTCTGCGAGCGCGGGTGAGAACGGCAACCCCGGAAGCGATGGCTTCGACGGGACCCAAGCGAGTGGCGGCGCGAACGGCGGGCCCTTCTTCCCCAATGACCCACTGATCCTGAACGGAGGCAATGCTGGCGGTGGCGGCGGAGGTGGCGGCGGCGGCGGCGGCGGCGGCGGTGGAACTTCCGGCGCAGCGGGCGGCAGCGGTGGAGGTGGCGGCGGCTCGGTCAACCCCAAGTGCCCAGGTATCGGCGGCGGTGGCGGTGGCGGTGGAGCCGGCGGTGGCGGCGGCCTCGGTGGAACTGGCGGAAGCGGCGGCGACGGTTCGAAGGGCGGAGGTGGTGGCGGTGGCGTGCAGTTCATCGTCCAAGGGCGCGTGGACTGCGCAGGCTCGATGACCGCACTTGGCGGCATTGGTCCGGGCTCGGCCGATGGCAGCAATGGGCAACCGGGAGGCGCAGGTGCCGCAGGTGGCGCCGGTGGTCTCGGCGGACTTCCGAGCGGCTGCAACGGGGTGCCCGGCGGCAACGGTGCAGCGGGCGGCACGGGCGGCCTCGGCGGTCGCGGTGGCAAGGGTGGACGCGGCGGCGACCCGAGCGTCGGCGCGGGCGGCTGTGTCTTCCTCGCGGCGACCTACATCGAGCCGATTGGATCGATTGATGTCGGCGGCGGTGGATTCGCAGGGCGCGTGCTCTATGGCGATGCGGGCGTGTGGATCCGCGAGCTCTCGCACACGACTCCTCCGACGAATGTGACGCACGCGACAGACTTTGTCCCTTCCAGCGTCAATCCGTACTTCACGCCCGGGTTCATCACTCCGAACATCGTCGAGGCGGTGGCAGGAGGCGTCGCCCTGAACGGTGGCGCCGCGCCCTTCGGCATGCTGTCGAACGCGGCCACGGATCCTGCGCTGGCCGCAGCCATCGCGGCGGCCCCCGCAGGAACAGGCGCGATCGTCATGCGCTACGACGGCGGCCCCGCGCAGCTCGACCTCAAGTACAACCTCTCGTTCGCGATCGCCGCTGCGGACGACTACGACATGTATCTCGTCTACAACGCGACGGGCGGTGCTGCGTCAGTCGTGCTGAACGGCGTGCCGATCGCCAGGTATCCGTACTCCCAGCGCCCCGAGTTCGGCGGCGACGGCACACGGCTTCCGAGCGCGCTTGCATCGTCAAGCGCCTTCGTGACACTTGGGCCCGAGTCGTTCAGCGAGTCGCTGAACATCGACTTCCGCGGCGTTTCAACGAGCGTGTCGCTCCCCACGCCTCCCGTCGACGGTGCCAGCGTGGCCTACATCGCGGCGCCATGTGCCGGGGATCTCGATGGCGACGGCATGGTGGGCGGCTCGGACCTCGGCATCCTGCTTGGTGCCTGGGGATCGGTCGTCGCGCCTGGAAGCGGTGCAGACCTCAACGGTGACGGCGTCGTGGACGCGCTCGATCTCGCGGTGCTGCTCGCGCGTTTCGGAGGCTCTTGCTGAGAGCGGTCCACGGCCGCTTCGCCTCTTGTCTCATTCACCCGGCTTGCCGCGCCCGAGCCTCGCCACGCCGAGCGTGGCTGCGAAGCCGATCGCGACGACCGCGAGCGATCCCGCGATCTGCGCCGAGGATGGCGTGAACGCCTTCTCGGGCCAGTCCTTCGGGCGATCCAGCATCTTCTCGGCAGCGGCCTCGTCGAGCACCACGCCACGGAAGGTGTCGCCCGCGCGCGGCGGCACGCCCTCCTTGAACGGGTAGAGACCCGCTGGCGCGCCGATGAGGAGTCCAAGCAGGACGCCGAGCGTCGCCTTCTCGAATCGACGCAGGAGCCAACGCAGCACATTGCTCGCGGCGACGAGCCCGAGCCCGACGCCGACCGCGACGGGAAGCAGGAAGACTCCGGCCGACCACGCGCCCTCGAGGTCGCCTGCCGCGAGCGCGGCGGCGCCCGATCGGATCGCTTCGAGGATCGGGCGGTACTGCCCGAGCAGCATCAGAAGGTATGCGCCGCTGATACCAGGAAGGATCATCGCGGCGGCGCCTGCAGCGCCGCCGAGGAGGAGCATCCACGCGCCCGTCATACCCTCGTTTGAGACGGCATCGGACTGAAGCCAGGTGATGGCGATCATGCCGCTCGTTCCGAAGGCCACGCCGATCCAGGCGGCTGTGTTCGCCGGCCTCAGGACCTTCCACAGCACGGGTACGCCGCCGAAGGTGAGCCCGATGAAGAGCGAGTACATCACCCAACGCATCTCGACCAGCGCCTGGCTCACGATCGTCGCGAAGAGCGCGATCGAGCAGAGCGCAGGTCCCACGACGGCCGCGAGGGTGAGGATCGTCGCGGGTCGGAAGCGCAGGCGGGAGAGTTCCGAGACCGCCTCGATGAAGCGGCGGTAGACACCCGCCGCGACGAGCATCGTGCCTCCCGAGATGCCTGGGACGAGGTTCGCGAGGCCCATCATGGAGCCACCGAGCATGAGTCGCAGCCAGACGGCACCGCTCGGGGGCGGTATTGGCGCGCCCGCGGCGGCACCCGAGGCGGCACCCGAGGCGGACGCGGAGTCGGAACTGTTCGCATCTCCAGGTTTCATGTGCGGCAGAGATCGACTGTTCGAAGGTGGGGGCTTGAGTCTGCGGGTACGACTTGCTCGGCCCTGCGCCGACTACCGCCTCAACTTCGACTCGTACAGCACGACCCACTGCTTTGGCGTCATGCGGCGGCAGAGGTCGGCGAGCAGTTCGACCGGTACATCCTCTGGCTTCTTGAAGCGCACGCAGCTCTTGCCCATGTCGAGCTTCTTCGGAAGCCGCTTCGCGCACTCCGCCTTGAACCACGCGAGCAGCGCGGGGTCTGCGTAGAGCCCCATGTGATAGAACGAGATGTGCGACTTCTGCGAGGCGAGGCCGAGGAACGGAAGCGGCGCGCCAGGGGTGCAGTGGTAGCCCGCTGGATAGGCCGTGAGGGGGACGACCCAGCCAGGCATGCCGTAGGACACGACTTCCTCGAATCCCCTCGGAAGCGCCTTCGCGATCGCCGCGCGCAGCGCCAGCATGACGGGGCGCCGGTCTGCGGGAAGCGCCGCGAAGTAGGCGTCGGGCGTCGTCGCTACCGCCCTGCGCGTTCCGACAGACGGCTTCCTCGCGCGGGAGGCCGGCTTCGCGGTGCGGGCGGATGTCGACTTGGCCGAGGCGACCTCCGCGCTCGATGCGCCCGATGGCTTTCGCTTCATGGCGCGATGGTATCTGAGCGTCGCGTGGTCGAACGAGGCGGTTCGGGATGGCTCATCGACGGCGACGGCCGCCGACGAGCCCGAAGAGGCCGACGATCGTGAGCGCGCTCGGCGCAGGGATCGCGGCGGTCGCGCCGATCGACGCGATGATGTCCGCGCGGAGCGTGACCGATTCGCCGACGGCGAGCGAGCGGCGCCACTGCATCATCTGGCCGTAGTCGGCCGTCGCGGTGCTGCCCGCAGACCCGAGGTCGGCGAGCGCCGTGAAGTCGGCACCCGTGTCCGTGAGCTGGGCGCCCAGCGCGGAGAAGTTTCCCGCGCCAGACGCATCTGCGCCGTATCCGTACAGGACGGAATGGAACGGTCCACCCGCCGCGACCGTATCCGACTGCGTGAGCACGCGATTTCCGTCGTCGAAGGCGAGCGCGGAGAAGGCGTCGCCCAGCGCGGTCCCGCCCAGGTCGTTGTCGATGTTGAAGAACGCGTCGAAGCCGTTGAGCGCCGAAGCGGAGCTGTTCGTCAGCGTGAGCAGGGTCGTGACAAGCGATGTGTTCGCACCGAACGCTGCGTCGACAAGCGTCGCTGTGACCGAGGCCTGAAGCCCCGCGATTCCGAAGGCGTTCACGAAGTTGTAGGTCACCTGGTTCGTGCCCACGGTCGTGCGGCTCGAGTACCCGCTCAGGGTGAACTCGCGTGCGCGGCCGTCGAGGCCGAGGTACCACTGCATGTCGAAGCCGTTGTCGATGCCCGTCGCTCCGCCGTTGATCCGGTGGTCGAACGAGATCCGCGACGAGGAGGTCGCGGAGGTCGGGAAGAGCGAGGTCGCGGAGGTGGTCCCGAAGCGGAACACCGCGTCGCCATCGGTCAGGACGACGCCGCTGTTCTGTGCCAGCGCCGCGGAGCCGACCGACAGAACAGCCGCGGTCGCAAGTGCGTTCAATCTGCTCATGCCGCTTCCTAGAGCCTCATGGAGTGAGTGGGGCGGTCCACGGAGGACCACCGCGTTGGGCATCCACGCGCGAGGCGACGCATCTCTGTCGCCCCTGCGAGCACGAAGCGCAGAAACGGGCGCCCGCAGGTCAGTTCCGCCCTGGGAATCCGTGAATTCCGTCGTCCGCGGAACTCCCGGCCGACCCGGACGGGTGGCTTGGGTTGAGTCTGTTCGCCCACGCATCCGAGGGCTTCGTTGGATGCGCAGCGGCAAGGCGCTGGAGGCGCGGCGCCTCCGCGCGAGACTCACCCCGCCCACGCCATGAGCATCGCGATCTCCCCGGACCCCGCGCGAGGCGCCAAGCGCTGGGGCCGGTCGCGCGTACGCTACGCTTCACCATCCACCCACACCGAAGGGAGCTTCGAGCGCAGCCATGGACATCCTCTTCCTTCTCAAGCCAGGCTTCACGGACAGCGCGCGCGACCAGGAGGGCAAGCGCTACTACTGCCCGAGCTGCGCGTTCCTCGAGGGAGTCCTCGCGTGCTGCCCGGAGCTGCGCGAAAAGCTCGACATCCGTCACATCGACTACCCGCGGCCGCGGCGCGAGATCGTCGAACTCGTCGGCGACGCGAACCAGGGTTGCCCGAATCTCGTGCTTGACCCTGCCAACCACAGGTTCGTCGACGCCTCGCGCTTCTATCGCGTGGGCGACCGCCTTCATGCCAACGACACGCGCGTCATCGTCGAGTATCTGGCCGAGCGCTACGGCGTCCTGATCGCGCACTATTGAGGCGCGAAGCGCGGCCGGAGTTTCAGCACGGCCCCCAGGCGGCCAGCAACTGAGCGAGATCGCCACCGCCGACCGTGCCGTTGCCGTCGATGTCGGCCGCGGAATCGGCCGAGCCCCATGCGGCGAGCACGGCGCTGAGATCGCCGCCATCGGTCGTGCCGTTTCCGTCGATGTCGGTCGGGCACGACGCGCATGCGCCGGCATCCGACACGATCTGCGAGAAGAATCGCGTCCAGATCAGGTCCGCCGCGCCAGGCTGGTAGACATGACCGGTGCCTTGGACCTCGGTGAACCGCACGGGCGCGTCGCCCGCGAAGAGGCCCGTGATGTAGAGCCGCGGGACGCCGTAGTTCAGCACTTCCGAGGTGGTCTCGACGAGATTCGCCGCGTTGTGCGCGACCCAGAAGTCGCGCTGCTCGATGTCCTGCTCGCTGCGCGCCCGCGGGATTCCCGCCGTTCGGAGAGACGACCACCAGTCCGTGGACATCGCTTACGGCATCCCATCTGGAATTCTGTTGAAACTGCGCGGCCGACGAGAACGCCGGGTGGAGCGCCATCACGAGCGCGTGAGGCACCGTCGGGGAGTAATCGGGAGGCAGCCGCACGATGAACGCTCGCGTCGCCCCGTCATGCTGGATCGAGGACGAGACATTGGTCTGGGCGACGGCGTGTGGCGTGGCGGCAAGGCAAGGGATTGCAGCGAGGAAGACGATGCGGTGGAGTTGCATGGGGCGTGATTCCTGCGGAGGAACGCAGTCGGGGTGCCCTTGTTGCAGCCGTGCTTGCCGAGTCACTCAGGGTCCGAATACGCGGTGCATCACATGGTGCCGGGTACGCGGCGGGTACGAGCGGGTACCAAGGGATACTCCGTCGGCACGGGAATCCGAATCGTGTCTACAGTGCCCGCGACGCGTTCCGTACGCTGTCGCCGACCCCATGCCTCCCATCGAACGCCGCAAGGTTCCTCCACCGAAGATCTGCGCATCCTGCGGCAGGCCCTTCACCTGGCGTAAGAAGTGGGAGCGCGATTGGGAGCAGGTGCGGTACTGCTCGGATGCATGCAGGCGCGCCGGGCCTCGCGAGCCGGACGCCGGCGCTCCGTCCTCGCCAGAACCGAGACGCCGCCGCTGAACCGTGCGCGGCGAGCAGCCGGACGTCGGCTCTTGTTGGCGAACGTGATCAGGCGACGGCTCGGCGCCCGAGCGGCTGTGAGAAACGCAGCAACAACCCGTCTGGATCCTGCACGAGAAACTCGCGCTGGCCTTCCTCGGTCGTCGCCGACACCGCGTACCACGACTCCTTCAGGTCGCGGAAGGGCTTGAAACCGATGGCGGCGAGCGCTGTCGGGATCTTCGCCGCATCGGCGACCTCGATCTGGAAGTTGATCCCGCGCCCGAGCGGCCGGTCGAGCGGTTCGATGTTCCAGCCGCCGGCGTGCTCTTCTTCAAGCATGATTTGGGCCCGACCAAGCTCGAGGTACGCGAAGGGCGGATCGACGCGCTGGAAGCGCACGGAGAATCCCGCCGCGAGGTAGAACCGAAGCGAGGCCTCGAGGTCCTTTACGGTGAGCTCGGGGACCAGCGGATTCCAGCAGTCGTCGTCGGGCATGGGTGGAGCGAGAGCAGTTGTGGCCGTGGCGGCGCGCTTCAGACGAGCAACGATCGTGCGTAGCAGTGCTGCGTCCTTTGGAGACCGTACCCGAGCCTCGCGTAGAACGCATGCGCCTCTGGGCGAACCACATTCGAGCGCACGCGCATCGCGACTGCGCCGTGAGCACACGCCCACGCTTCCGCGGCGGCGACGAGCGCGGACCCGATTCCGCCGCGACGCGCACTAGAGGCCACGACGAGGCCAGTGAGCTCGAATGAGGTGCCTGACTCGATGTTGAGTCGCCGCTCGGCGTTCACGAGCCCGAGCGGGAGGCCGTCGGGCGCGGTCGTGACGGCGAGGAAGTGGCGCTCGGAATCGAGAAGCGCAGGTAGCCGCGTCTCGATGTCGCGCTGGCCTGACGGATAGCCCAGTTCTCCGACGAGCCTGGCGATCGCCGCGGAGTCATCGATCGAGACTGGTCGGATGGAAGCGCCCATCGCGTGCATGTCAGGTTCCTTTGAGGGTCCAAGATATTCGACCGAGGCGGGGCCAATGAGGCGCAAAGGTCGGAAGGAGCCTCTGAACGCAGCCTTGGCGGCGTGATCGCGGCTCTCCCACGAACTGGCGCCGGTCTTTCGCGCGCGTGGCGGGTGCGTCGGTGGGAGCGGCGTCGTGCGTCTCGGTGAGTCGTTGCGTCGATCGGATGTTTTACGAACATGAGGTCCATCGAGTCACTTCAGCTGGAGACGGGGTTTTCCTCGGTCGCTCCCGCGATTCGTCTGCCGCGCCGAGATGGACCCTGAGCCAGCCTCACTGGAGTTCCGATGCCTGACACGACGAGGAGTTCGAACGGCCCTGATCCGCTGCACGCGTTCCGCGCCGCCCGGGCGGAGTCTGGTCTGCGAAAGGTTCGACGGATCGGCCAATTGATGGCCGTGCTGTGCCTCGTCGTCGTGCTCTATGGAGGGGGAACGCTGTGGACTTCGATCGATGAGGATGTGTCTCGTCTGACAGACTTGGTCGGACTTCCCTTTTTCCTGCTCGTGCTGCTGGCGCTGGTTTGGCAAGCGGTCGCTCGCGCAGGCGACCGGACCGAGATGGAGCGCGCGGCTCGGCTCGACCAAACGCAACTCCGCTCGATGAGCTTTGCAAAGGGCGAGTGGGTCGGCGGCATGGTGTGCGAGGAGAGCAATCCGCTGACTTTCGCGCTCAAGTTCAATTCGAGGTCATGGCATTCGCCCGTGACGGAGTTCCTCGTTCCGGCGCTCCTCGCTGTCATCTCCGCGGTCAAGTTCTCGAAGGGCGATCAGACTTGGGTCTTCTTCGCCGTCCTTCTCGTGTTGGTCCCGCAGTCGAGATGTTCCTGAAGAGCCGTATCCGCCGCAGCGGCTTCGTGAAGGTGCTGTCGATCGACCATATGGGAGCGTCGAACGCGCTCGTGACCGTCACTCCTTTGAACCCGCGGCAGGAGGCGATCTCGTTGCGACGTGGCGACCTCGATCGCGTGCGGTTGGAGACGCACGGGCCGTCGTGTCGGAAGCAACTCATCTTCACCGCGCCGTCTGGGTCTCCCGAGTGCGTGCCGGCCACCCTGTTGCTGAGGGCGTCCTCGGATTCCGACGACCTCAGCGTCGAGCGGCTTCACCACTCGATCGCGAGCGCGCTGGCGGTCGATGCCCAGCTTTCGTGAGCGAACAGATCCGGTGCCGCGATGCCGGGCCGTTGCGCGCTTCCATCGAGAAGCGTCCGCTCCTTGCGGCAGTCCGACGGGCGGTGGGTTTCGATGGCGAACAGCAGGCCGTGTGCCGCGCACGATGCCGACGCCGCGGGGCCCCGAGAGCGGCCGGCCGTGTGCGGGCCGTGCCAACGCCATCGAAGCACGACCGGGGCATCGATCGTCTGGCCGATGGCGGCGGCGCCGTGGACGAGGGAGTCGCAGCCGCATTTGTCCGAGATCTTGGACCCGCGGGCATCGAGAGGGTGGTGTCATGGCTCTCGCGTGCGAACGACCACCCGAACAGGGGTATCGACATGCGGAAACGCGGATCCTTCGGCGCAAGTGGGAGCTTGGAGGTTTCTGCTGCACCGATTGCGCGAATTGAGATTCGAGGCAATCGCTACGGACCCAACCGCAAAGGAGCAAGCACCATGACGAGCACAGACTTCCTCGAGCGCACCTCTGACGCCAACCGTGACCGATCCGTGAAGAACTTCATCAGCACGGCGGCGCTCGCGGCCGTGACCAGCACGCTTTCCCTGCATTCCGAGGCGCACGCGCAGTGGACCGTCACCATATTGAACCCAAAGGGCGCACAGGAGTCCGTGGGGTACAACGCCAGCGGCGGGCAGCAGGTGGGATACATCCTTGTGGGCGGGGTGAGTCGTGCGAGCTTGTGGAGTGGGACCGTGGACTCGCGGGTCGATCTCCACCCGGCGGGCTCGGAGTCATCTCAGGCTTTCGCAGCCAGCGGCGGGCAGCAGGCGGGGTATGCCACGGTCGACGGGGTGCGACGTGCGAGCCTGTGGAGTGGGACCGCGGACTCGTGGGTCGACCTCAGCCCGGCCGATGCAACGGAGTCGCGAGTGATGGGCATCGGCGGCGGGCGGCAGGTCGGGCAGGTCAGGCTGAACGGCTCGTCTCCTCGTGCGAGCCTGTGGAGCGGGACCGCGGACTCGCGGGTCGATCTCCATCCTGCTGGCTCGACGATGTCGATCGCGTACGCCGCCAGCGGCGAGAAGCAGGCAGGGTTCGCCGTGGTGAACGGCAGTTACCGTGCGAGCCTGTGGAGCGGGACTGCGGCATCGTGGGTCGATCTCAGCCCACCGGGCTCGACGGACTCCTGGGTGCGTGCCATGGACGGAGAGCAGCAGGCAGGTTTGGCCTTCATGCCGGGGCCGCGCGCGAGCCTGTGGAGCGGCAGCGCGGATACGTGGGTTGATCTCACGCCACCGGGCCAGTTTGGTTCGTCCGAGGTGCGATCCGCTCACGGCGGGCAGCAAGTCGGGTACGCCTTCGTGAACGACGTGTACCGCGCGAGCTTGTGGAGCGGGACTGCGGACTCCTGGGTCGACCTCTCGGTCTTCCTGCCAGAAGAGTACATCCAGAGCGAAGCGTTCGGAATCTCCAGTGACGGCGTCAATACGTATATCACCGGGTTTGGCGTCAAGCCCGGGTACATCGTTGAAGCCTGGCTCTTGACGCAGCCCATCGAGCCACCTGAGTGCCCGGCCGACTTCAACCGCGACGGCGTTGTCGGTCCGCCAGACCTCTCGCGACTGCTTGGCGCTTGGGGAACGCGGGACGAAGCCGACCTCGATGGAGACGGAACCGTTGGGGCAACCGACCTCCTCGCCTTGCTCGCGGCATGGGGTGAGTGCTAGTTCCTTCCTGAGGTTCTGCGGTTCCTCGTGCCGGGCGCTTGGTTCCTGGTGCCGGGCGCTTGGTTCCTGGTGCCGGGCGCTTGGTTCCTGGTGCCGGGCGCTTGGTTCCTGGTGCCGGGCGCATGGTTCCTCGTGCCGGGCGCTTGGTTCCTCTTGCCCGGAGGTCGGGTTGTCGATCGACGCGGGGACAACGCAGCTGTTCCTCGCGGATTCCCCGACCCAACTGGAGGGACCGGGTGTCCGAGAGCGTCTACCGGCAAGCACCCCAGGCGGCGAGCAGCGCGCTGAGGTCCGCCGCGCTCACCATCCCGTCGCCGTTGATGTCGGACGGGCAGGACTTTCCGCATGCGCCCCACGACGAGAGAACAGCCGCGAGGTCCGCGGCGTTCACCGCGCCATCGGCGTTGAGGTCTTCGGGGCAATTGGGTTCGGTCGGGCAGTCGGCGCAGTCGGTCATCACGCACGCGCCGCTGAGGTAGTTCACGGTGCCGCCGAGTGGTCCGTTCAGTCCGATCTGGGCGCCTTGCGGGGCGCTGTTGCCGCAGACCCGCGTCGACTGGAGGTTTGTGACGCTCTGGCTGGCCATGAAGATGCCGCCGCCGCTGTAGGTCGAGCTGTTTCCGCTCACGGTGCAGTCGATGAGCGTCAGCGTGCCGGGGGCGATCCTGATGCCCGCGCCGGCGCTCTGTCCCGGGTGATAGCCCGCGTTGTCGATCACTTCGCAGCCGATCATCATGACATTGGAGTTGAACAACGACATCGCTCCCCAAAACTGCGATCGGTTGTTGCGAAGCACGCAGTTTCGGAAGGTGATTCCGTCGCTCGAGTCCACCGAGAGCGCACTCGTGAACTCCGCGTGTCCGTTGGTGAGGACGATGTTCTCGACCTGCGTCAACGCCGAAACGAACCAGAACCCAAGCAGCCTCGTCGAGTTCTGACCGTCGAAGACGGTCGTGGGGCGTCCGTCGGGGCCGACTGCGCCGCGGATCACGAGATTCTTGCTGAAGGTGTCGATCGGGGTTGAGAACAGGTATGTGCCCGCCGCGATCTCGATGGTGTCGCCGTTCGCGGCAGCCTTCATCGCGGCCGCAGGGTGCGTGAAGTCGCACGATCCATCGGGGCACACAGTGATGGTGGCCGCGTGGGCGGTCGAAACGGCCATGCTCCCGCCGAGTGCGCCGATGGCGAGCGTGCGGAGGGCGATGGAACGGAAACGGCTGTGCATGATGGACTCCATCTCGAGGTTCGGAAGCCCTCGCGGGTCACCGTGAGGGTACTTCGAAGTACGCACCTTCCAAACCGCGGGTGGATGGATCCATCAACGATCGCGACAAACAGTCGGCGAATCGAGGGAAAGTAATGGAGTCGGAGTACGGAATCGCGGGCATTCCGCGGAGCGGTCGATGGCCACCGCCGTGCGTGGTTCGATTCTCCGATCGCTCGTACCCCGCGAGGAGTATTCGCGGCCAATTCGAGCGGCGCGCGCCGGCCATTCGACGCGCTCCTGCAGAACTGTGATCATGTGGCGATGCCCGATGCCGAACCCCTGCGAATCGAGAATGACGGAGTCCTCGATCTTCTCCGCGACTACGCCGCGCTGCGCGCGTGGGAACTGATGCGCTCCGCGAGGTCGGTCGTCTCCGTCGCGGATATCTGCAACGCGACGGGCGATGACTCGCGAGTGGTGCAGCGGCAGCTGGACCTCCTCGTGAAGCACGGGCTCGTCGACAAGATCCGCGCGAGGAAGCCTCGGAGGTCGGTCGGCTACCGCGTCGCGACCGATCGCATCGTGGTCACCTTCGACGACCAGAGCGTCGACTCCATGCAGCGGGCGATGGCCTCCAGCGACTCCGTTCGCCGGGAGTTCGATCGCTGCGTCGAGCGGTACGCGGATTCCGCGTTCCATCCCGCGGAGGGATTCCGCCTTCAGCAGCACAGCATCCAGCACTTCACGAAGGAGGACTTCGCGGAGCTCCGCAGAAGGATGGTCGCGGTGATCGAGTTCCTCGCCGCGCCGCGTCCGCGTCCGCCACAGCCGCGCGACTCGCCTGAAGGTGCGATTCCGCCCGCGCTGTTCTGCAACCAGGCGATCACCATTCGGCTCGACCCGATCGTTGGAGCGCTGCTTCCACTTCCGGCGGTATGGATGACGCCGCGCTCGAAGCTCGAGCGCGCAGAACCGGCCAGCGCCGACAAGACGGGCTTTCCCTCGCTCGCGCCGCGCGAGCGCGAGGTGGCGCTCGCGCTTGCCGATGGGCTCTCGCGCGCGCATGTCGCCGAGCGCATGCGGCTCTCGGTGCACACGGTGTCGACGCTGGCGCGGCGCATCTACCGCAAGCTCGGCGTCTCGAGCCAGGCCGCGCTCGCAGCGCGGCTCGCGGGCCATGCGCGGCGCAGGCTCGGCGAGCGGTAGCCACGCGCGATCGCGGTCAGAGGCGCAATCCGTCGTCGGGCGCGCGACCCTGCGCCGCCGCACTCATGACAGCGCACGACCCGTCGAGGCATGCGGAGATGGTGCCCGCGCGCGCCGCCTGCCTCATCTCTCACGGCGTTCGCGCGGACTTCGCCCCGAGGAGCGCTTCCGCAAACGCCTGTCCGATCGGCGCGAGGATCTTCGCGGCGCCGAGGTAGTGGTAGCCGC
>CAYMSD010000057.1:13986-20597 GCA_964393015.1 uncultured Klebsiella sp. | reverse complement strand
TAACAAGGTAGCCGTAGGGGAACCTGCGGCTGGATCACCTCCTTTCTAAGGGAATGTACTTAGACGCGTGTCCAGAGCGATCTGGATCGCGAAACCGTCAAGACACCCTCGCTCCCGTTCGCGGGAATAGTCGGCTGGCAACAGCCGGCGAAGGCCTCCAACTGCTGCTTGATATACAACAGCCAGCCCTGCGTTTGCGCAGGGCTGGCTGTCTTTTTGCGCATCGCGCTGCCGCGGTGCTTTCGCGTTTGCAGCGCCGAGCACCTCGTCCGTATGCTGCGAGGCTCGGCGGGGCTGCTTCGATCGCCCCACGAGCCACGATGCCACGCAAACCCACCCCGTCGCTGACTCTTGACCTCAGGGACGCGCGCGTCAGGGCGCTTCTCTCGGAGCCGATGCACCTGTCGGTGTGGGAGCTGGTGCGTCGATTCGACCGCCCTGTGTCCGTGCGGGAGATCGCGCAGGCGGTGCGGCGTGACGACTCCGTCGTGCAGGCGGTGCTCGATTCGCTCGAGGCCTTGCTGTTGATCGGCTCCATCGCCGTGACGGCGGCTTCGCGGAGGGTGCGGTACCAGGTCACGGCACAAGCGCTCGTGATCGCGTTCGACTCGTCGGATCCCGACCAGGTCTCGGAGCTTCGGCGTATTGGCGCACGTTTCAAGGAACTGAACCGCACGGGTCGCGTCGCCATCGAGGACTACCCGGGTCCCGAGGCCTTCGCCTTCGAGTACGCGAGACCTACGCGGCTTGACGACGAGCAGCTTGCGCGGCTGAAGTCGCTCCTGAAGCAGGTCCGAAACCTGCTTGAGCAGTCGGCGAGCACGAGCACGATCGAGCCGGGGAACCCCGGCGTCCTCTGCACGCATCAGGTTCTGATCGAGGTGCACCCCTGCAAGCCGGGCACGCTGCCTCTGCCGCAGATCGTGCTCGCGCCGCGCGCTGAGATCGATGCGGCGCGTTCACTCGTCGCGGGCTCGGGCATGCCTTCGCTGTCGGTGCGCGAGCGCACGGTGGCGCTCGCGATGGCTGCGGGCAAGAGCCGCCCCGCGATCGCGAGCGAACTCGGCCTGTCGGTCAACACCGTCGCGACGGTGAGCAAGCGCGTCTACGCGAAGCTCAAGGTGCGCAGCCGCGCCGAACTTGCCAACAAGCTGCGGGGGTGAACACACTCGGGAGTGCGCCTGATCGGGTGAACCGCGCACGGAATATGTGCGCGAACTCCTCCGAACGGGTCGTCGCGGTCGGGTTTGTCGTACATCTTTCTGTCATGAAGCGACAGCCGACGCGAAACGTCTCGATCACCGACCAGGGCGTGGCGCAGGTGGTGCGCGAACCGCAGCACCGCATGATCCTCGAGCTGGTTCGCCGCATGCCGCGGGCGGCCACGCCGAGCGATCTCGTCAGGCTCTCCGGCATGACCAACCAGGAGGTCTGGCGCAGCCTCGACGCGCTGGAGGCGGCGGGTCTCCTTGAGCGGAGGCCGGCGCAGGCCCGGAGGCGGGAACCAGCGTTCCGGGCGGTGGCCGACGCCGTGATCGTCGGATTCGACCCGAAGGCACCCGAGGAGGTCGCCATCGTCGAGGAGATCCATCGGACCATGGTGGAGCATGCGCGCGCCCAGGTCGACGCGGCGCACCGCGCGCATCCCGTGGGGAGCGGTGGGCTTCAGTTCCGTGCCTATGTGCCGATGCGCCTCTCGCAGTCGCAGCTCGAGGAGCTGCGGGGGATCATGCGCCTGCTGCATCGCTTCCTCGAGACGGTCGGAAGCGGCGAGTCCATCACCGATCCGATCGAGCGGCAGGAGTGCAACTACCAGCTCATGCTCGAGCTCGGTCGCCCCTGTCCGGGATTGCTCCCGATGGCACCCGTGGCGTTCGCTCCCCGGCAAGAGGCCCCGTTGATCGAGACGCGCATCCGAAGGTTCAGGCTCGATGAGCTCTCGCCGCGAGAGCGCACGGTGGCCGTCGCGATGGTCGATGGTCGGAGCCGCCCTGAGATCGCGAAGGAGCTTGGCGTCTCGCTGAACACGGTCGCGTCGATCGGGAAGCGCGTCTACGCCAAGCTCGGGGTGCGCCGACGGGCGCAGCTCGCGAGCCACCTTCGCCCGTGATGCGTGCCCTCGGCGCCTGCGGCGCGAGTTCCCGCGTGGACGCGCACAGGGGGGCGGACCACACGGTCGCGTCCGAGGCACTCGGCTTCTGATCCAAAGGTTCTCGGACATTTTCTGCCGACTGTGGTGCGGAGCATTGGAAGCGAGCCGTCGCGCGCGCCAGCGAGAACTTCTGTGGTTGCAATCTCCGAAATCCTGATATATATGTCCGTAGTCGGAGGCGCACCCGCCTCCTCCCAGCGCACCGAGATCGTGGACAGGCGTTGGTCGCCCGTCAGACAATCTCGGAGAAAGCGGTAGGGATTTCAAAGTCTGTGTCCGTATCCGCGGACTGCACGCGAGGAATGCACCGATGGCCGCCGTGACGACCGCACTCGACTCTCCGAACACCCGGGCAGGGGCTCCCGCGCTCGAGCGATTCTCCTACGACGACGCCGTCGTGCGCAAGTTCATGATGGCCTCCGTGGCCTGGGGCGTCGTGGGCATGCTCGTCGGCGTCCTCGTCGCGCTGCAGCTGGCGGATCCGCGCTTCAACCTCGGCCTCGAGTGGCTCAGCTTCGGCCGCCTTCGTCCGCTGCACACGAACGCCGTGATCTTCGCCTTCGCGGGCAACGCGATCTTCGCCGCCGTCTACTACTCGTCGCAGCGCCTCCTCAAGACGAGGATGTTCAGCGACCTGCTCTCGAACATCCACTTCTGGGGCTGGCAGGCGATCATCGTCGCGGCCGCGATCACGCTCCCGCTCGGCTTCACGCAGGGCAAGGAGTACTCGGAGCTCGAGTGGCCGATCGACATCGCGGTCGTCGCGGTGTGGGTCGTCTTCGCGGTCAACTACATCGGAACGCTCCTCGTCCGCCGCGAGCGCCATCTCTATGTCGCGATCTGGTTCTACATCGCGACCGTCGTCGCCATCGCGGTCCTCTACATCTTCAACAACCTCGTGATGCCCGCGGGCTGGCTGCGCTCCTACTCGATCTACGCGGGATCGCAGGACGCCTTCATGCAGTGGTGGTACGGCCACAACGCGGTGGCCTTCTTCCTCACCACGCCGTTCCTCGGCCTCATGTACTACTTCCTGCCGAAGGCGGCGGATCGCCCCGTCTTCTCGTACAGGCTCTCGATCGTCCACTTCTGGAGCCTGGTGTTCCTCTACATCTGGGCCGGTCCGCACCACCTCCACTACACGGCGCTGCCCGAGTGGGCGTCGACCCTCGGCATGCTCTTCAGCGTGATGCTGTGGATGCCGTCGTGGGGCGGCATGATCAACGGCCTTCTCACCCTGCGCGGGGCATGGCACCGCGTGGCGAGCGACCCCGTGCTGAAGTTCTTCGTGGTCGGCATCACCTTCTACGGGATGTCGACCTTCGAAGGGCCGCTCATGTCCGTGAAGAGCGTGAACGCGCTCAGCCACTACACCGACTGGACGATCGCGCATGTGCACGGCGGCGCGCTCGGGTGGGTCGGATTCATGTGCTTCGGCATGTTCTACTGGCTTGCGCCGCGGCTGTTCCAGACGCCGATCGCGAAGCCATCGTGGGTCGGTCTCCACTTCTGGATCGCGACCATCGGCATCCTTCTCTACATCGGCGCGATCTACTGGGCGGGCCTCTCGCAGGGGCTCATGTGGCGCGCGTTCGACCAGGACGGCATGCTGCAGTTCCCCGACTTCATCGAGACGGTGACGGTGCTCATCCCGTTCTACTGGATCCGCGTGATCGGCGGAACCCTCTACCTCGTGGGCGCGGTGCTGATGGGCGTCAATCTCGTCCTCACCTGGCGGAACCGTCCGAAGGCCTACGAGGTGCCCGTCTACGAGGCGGCGCCGCTCTCGAAGGACTTCCGCGAGCCTCCGATCCCGGGCTCGGACCTTCCGCCCGGCTCTGTGCTCGGCATCGCGCGCAAGCTCGATGTGTTCGGCCAGCTGCGCTGGCACCGCAAGTACGAGGGGCTTCCCGTCGTCTTCACCGTGCTCGTCGCGATCGGCGTCGTCGCCGCGAGCCTCGGCGAGATCATCCCGCTGTTCGCGCGCAAGTCCGACATCGTCCGCATCGCGAGCGTCGAGCCGTACACGCCGCTCGAACTCGTCGGCCGCGACTTCTACATCTCCGAGGGCTGCTCGAACTGCCACTCGCAGATGATCCGCCCGTTGCGCGCGGAGACGGAGCGCTACGGCGAGTACTCGAAGCCGGGCGAGTTCGTGTACGACCACCCGTTCCTGTGGGGCTCTCGGCGCATCGGGCCCGACCTCGCGCGCTCGGGCGTCAAGATCCCGTCCGCGAACTGGCACATCCGCCACTTCATCGAGCCGACCGACACGAGCCCTGGCTCGATCATGCCGCCGTATCCACATCTCGTCGAGAAGCCGCTCGACTTCAGCCAGGCGCGCGACTCGGTCGCGGCCATGAAGGCGCTCGGCGTTCCCTACAGCGATGCGGAGGTCGAGGGCGCTGAGTCGCTCGCGCGGGCACAGGCCCAGCGCATCGCGGCGCAGGTCGTCGAGGAGCAGGGGCCCGCTGGCATGGAGGACCGGCAGGTCATCGCGCTCGTCGCCTATCTCATGCGCATCGGCACCGATCTCAACAAGCCCGTGCCTGAATCCGCGCCCGCCGCGACCACGAGCGAGATCGCGCGGGGTCCGGCGGATGCAGAGGCCGGACGCGCGGACCAAGGGGGTGGCCAGTGAAGCTTCTCACCGCCGAGACCTCGGGGCTCTTCGGCATGAGCTGGCCCGAGCTGTCGCTCATCTTCTTTCTCGCCCTCTTCATCGGAATGGTCGTCAGGCTCGTCCTTTCGCGTTCCGCGCGCTGGGCGCGCGACGCGCGCATGCCCCTCGACGACCTGAACCCGCAGGACGACCGCACCAAGTCCAAGGCAGGCGCCGATGCGGCGCGCAATGGAGCAGAGAACCATGTCTGACATCACGACGCACGAGATTCCCGCGACGCTCGCCCGGCCCCCACGCACCGTGCACGCGCCTGCTTCCGACGCACACCACGCGTCGGGCGAGGCAGAGCTGCTGCCGCACGAGTGCGACGGGATCCGCGAGTACGACAATCCGATGCCGTTCTGGTGGAGCGCGCTCTTCTGGGCGACCTTCTTCTTCTCGGTGCCGTACTTCGTGTTCTACCACGCGGGCGGCGTCGGCAAGACGCTCTCCGAGGGATACGAGTCGGAGGTCGGCGCGTTCTACGAGCAGCAGGCCGCCAAGCTCGGCGACCTGAAGGCGGACAACGAGACGATCCTCGCCCTGATGGGCGACGAGAAGAAGATGCTCGCGGGCCGCACGATGTTCAAGGCGAACTGCGCCACCTGCCACGCGCCCGATGGCGGCGGCCGCACGGGGCCGAACCTGACCGACGACTCCTACATCAATGTGCGCACGCCGAAGGACCTTCATCGCGTGATCAAGGGCGGCGTGATCGCAAAGGGCATGCCCGCGTGGGAGAAGCGCTACAGCGAGCCGCAGCTCGTGCTGCTCTCCGCCTATGTGGCCGGGCTCCGCGGCACGACGCCCGCCTCCGCGAAGGAGGCGCAGGGCGAGAGGATCGCCGAGTGGAGCGCATCGACGACGCAGCCCGCTGCGGCGGCGGAGTGAGCGCGCACGCGGATCGAGAACACGATCAGGACACCAACAAGCCATGCAGCTTCCCGTCCTCAACATGAGCGCCCCATCGACCGCACGCGCGGACACCGCGCGCGCCGCCGAGCCGACGGGCCCGTTCCTCAAGCCCGAGGGTCGCGTCCTCGCCACGCTGGAGCAGGACGGACGCCGCCGCTGGCTTCGACCCAAGCCGAGCAACGGCCCGTGGTGGCGAAGGCGGCTCGTGGTGGCGTGGGTCCTCATCGTGCTCTACACGGTGATCCCGTGGACGACGGTCGGCGGGATGCCGACGATCCTCCTCGACCTCGTCGAGCGCAAGTTCGTCTTCTTCGGCACGGTCTTCCGCCCGACCGAGACCTTGCTGTTCGCGCTGCTGTTTCTCTCCGTCTTCTTCGGCATCTTCCTGCTCACGGCGGTCTTCGGACGCGTCTGGTGCGGATGGGCGTGCCCGCAGACGGTCTACATGGAGTTCGTCTACCGCCCGCTCGAGCGGCTCTTCCTCGGCAAGGCGTACGCCAACCCGAAGGCGAGCGTGTCGCCGTGGCGGCGCGTCGCGATGTACGCCGTGTTCGTCGTCATCTCGGCGCATCTTGCGAACACCTTTCTCGCATGGTTCGTGGGAGCGGACAGGCTGACGGAGTGGATCTTCACGAGCACGCCGTTCCAGCATCCGGTCGCGTTCACGGTGTTCGCGGCGATCACGGGCCTGATGCTGTTCGACTTCCTCTTCTTCCGCGAGCAGCTGTGCGCGCTGGTGTGCCCGTACGGCCGCTTCCAGTCCGCGCTGCTTGACAAGGACTCGCTGACCGTCGCCTACGACCGTGCGCGTGGCGAGCCGCGCGGCAAGGGCGCGCGTCGCGAGCGGCGGAAGTGCGGCGGCGGTGGATGTGGTGGAGGAGG
>CAYMSD010000057.1:0-13886 GCA_964393015.1 uncultured Klebsiella sp. | reverse complement strand
ATGTGGTGGAGGAGGCTGTGGTGGAGGCGGATGCGGCGCCGGTGGCGGCAAGTGCTGCAGCGGGCAGGTCGCGAAGGACGCCGCACGCAGCGCCGCGACGATCGAGGCTTCGGAACCCGCTGCACGCGGCGACTGCGTCGACTGCACGCTGTGCGTGCAGACCTGCCCCGCAGGCATCGACATCCGCGATGGGCTGCAGCTCGAGTGCATCCAGTGCACCCAGTGCATCGACGCCTGCGACGCCGTGATGGAGAAGCTGGGTCGCCCGAAGGGCCTGATCCGCTATTCGTCCGAACGCGCCATCGAGCATGCGCCGCGCAGGCGCGTTCGCGTGCGGCTCGTCGTCTATCCCATGATCCTGGTCGCGCTGCTCTCGGGCTTCGTGCTGCTTGCGCTCAACAGGCAGCCTGCGTTCGTCGCCGTGCTGCGCACGCAGGGCATTCCGTACATCGTCCGCGAGCAGGGCACTCCCGCCGCAGTCGTCGAGAGCACGGTGCGTCTGCGCGTCGACAACCGCGCGCGCGACGCGCGCACCTATCTCGTCGAGGGCGCGGAGGGCGTGCGGCTCGTTCGCCCCGAGCGGATCACGGTCGAACGCGACGCAAGCGCGGAGGTCGATGTCGTCGTCCTGAGCGATCCGTCCGAGTTCACGCTCGGACGGCGGAAGGTCGCGCTCCATGTGCGCGACGAGGCGGGTGGAGACCGCGACTTCGACGGCGTGGTCGAGGTCGGGGTCCTTGGTCCGATCGCGGGCGGCCCGGGGGGCCGCGACCGCGGCGCAGGCGGGAAGGAGGCCGTGCCATGAGCCGGGGCGGCCTCCTCTCCCGTCTGCGCTCGGACCGATGGATGTTCGTGCCGATCGCGCTGCTTGGCTTCACGGTCGTCACCGGATTCGCCACGGTCATGAGCGCCGTGGTCGGTCACCCGCTGGGCACGGAGCCTGCGTACGACCGCAAGGCGGCGTCGTGGGACGCCGAGCGCGAGCAGCGCGCCATGAACGAGCGGCTGCGCTGGGTCGTCACGCCCGACATCGCGTCCGCTGGCGCGAGGCGTACGCTCACGCTCACCGTCGAGGACAAGCACGCGGCGCGCATCGACGCGGAGCGCGTGCGCGTCGAGTGCATTCCGATCAGGAACGCGGAGGCTCGGCTCGAGATCGCGCTGCATCGCGACGCGGAGGGAATCTTCAGCGGCGGCTTCGATTCACCGATCGGTGGGCAATGGGAGTTCCGCGTCGCCGTCGAGGACGGCGAGCTCCGCTACACGGATGCATTCCGTCGCTTCCTCACGCCCGCCGCCGCGAAGCAGGGAGCGGTCGATGGCTGACGCCGCTGTCATCGCGCTCACGGGCACCGTGCTCGCGTCGAGCCTTCTCGGCAGCGCGCACTGCGCAGGCATGTGTGGCGGCCTCGCGCTTGTCGCCGTGGGCAGCGACCGCAAGCAGGTGCTCGCGCGGCAGATCGGCTATCACGGCGGACGGCTCGTCTCGTACGCCGCCGTCGGCGCGCTCGCGGGGCTTGCGGGGCAGGTGGTCGATGACGCGGGCGTCCTCGTCGGGGTACAGCGCGTTGCCGCGATCGCGGCGGGAGCGATGATCGCCGCCTTCGGAGCCGTTGCGATCGCGCGTGCCTTCGGCGCGCGCATTCCGACGGCGGGCGCGCCGCGACCGCTCGTGGTCGTCGCGCAGCGCGTGCATGCGCGGGCGCTGAGGCTTCCGCCATCGTGGCGCGGAGTTCCGATCGGCCTGGCCACGCCGCTCCTCCCATGCGGCTGGCTCTATGCGTTCGTGGCGATCGCAGCCGCGAGCGCGTCGGTGGCGACGGGTGCGCTCGTGATGGCTGCGTTCTGGCTCGGCACGGTTCCCGCCGTCGCGCTCGCCGCAGGCGGCGCGCGCTTCGCCTTCGCGAGGCTCGGGCGCTGGGCGCCCGTCGCCCTCGGCGTGGCCATGGTCGCGGTCGGCCTTCATGCGGCGATCGGGCGAGGCGGGCTCGCGGAGGCCGCGATGAGCGATGTGCGCGCGCTGCGTGCGTCGGCGCCCGCGTCGATGGAGTCGCTCGTCGAGCAGGCGGGTGACGCAGTCGAGACGCTTCCGCCCTGCTGTCGGGAGGCGTCCGCGCCCGCGGACTCGGTCGCGATCGACGCGGGAGGCGCACGATGACATCCGTGGAACCGGCGGCCGTGAGCGGCGTCGAGCACACATGCGCGCACTGCACGCTGCCCGTGCCTGGCGCCGAGGTGCGGGCGGGCGAGACGCTGCAGTTCTGCTGCGGTGGCTGCCGCGCCGTGCATGGTGCGCTCCACGCCAGCGGGCTCGAGCGCTACTACGACATGCGTGAGCGTGAGCGGATCGCCGCCGATGCGATCGAGCCTGCGCGCGTCACGGGGCGTGGATTCGAGGCGTTCGACGATGCGTCGTTCGCCGCGCGTCATGTTCGTGACGGCGGCGAGGGCCTGGCCTCCGCGGAACTGCGCATCGACGGCATCCGCTGCGGCGCCTGCGTGTGGCTCCTTGAGGCGATGCCGCGCGTCGTCCGCGGCGTCCACGAGGTGCGCGTCGACGGCGCGCGCGGGATCGCGCGCATCCGCTGGTCGCCTGCTGCGGTCGCGCTCTCCGCGATCGCGCGGCGCTTCGACACGCTCGGATACCAGCTCGTGCCCTTCGCCGATCCCGTGGCGGTCGCGCGCGAGCGCGCATTGACGCGATCGTGGATCGTACGGATCGGCGTCGCGGGCGCGATCGCGACGAACGCGATGGCGATCGGATTCGCGCTCTATGGCGGAATCCTCTCGGAGATGGAGCCTGCGTACAGGCTCTTCTTCCAATGGTGCACGGTGGCGCTGGCGCTCGTCGCGCTCGCGTTTCCCGGCCGCGTGTTCCTGATCAATGCATGGATGGCCGTGCGCGCGCGCACGCCGCACATGGACATGCCCGTCGCCTTCGGGCTCGTGGCGGCGGTCGCCGCAGGCATCGCATCGACGATCCACGGCACGGGCTCGATCTACTGCGAGAGCGCGGCGATGCTCGTCTTCCTGCTCCTCGTGGGCAGGTTCTTCCAGTACACGCGGCAGCGGAAGGCGCGGGAGCAGGTCGAGCTGCTGCTTGCGATCGTCCCATCGGTCGCTCGCAAGGTCGTCCGCGACGCGCTCGGAGGGGAGCGCATCGTCGAGATTCCCGTCGAGACGCTCGCGCCAGGGGATGTCGTCGAGGTCACGGCGGGCGAGGCGTGCCCCGCGGACGGTCGGCTCGTCGATGGCGATGCGCATCTCGATCTCTCGCACCTGACGGGCGAGTCGGCGCCGCAGCGCGTCTCGCGGGGCGGGCAGCTCTTCGCGGGTTCCCGCGTCCTCGGCGCACCCGCCAGGCTCGAGGTCGTCGTTGCGGGCGCGGAGACGCGGGCCGCGCGCCTGCTCGAGCTCGTGCGCGACGCGAGCGAGCGCCGCGCGCCCGTGGTCGAGCTCGCAAACCGCATCTCGGGCTGGTTCCTGCTCGTCGTGGTGGCGCTGGCCGCGCTGACGGTCGCATGGTGGTGGCCGCGCGTCGGCGCGGAGGAGGCGCTCGGGCGCGCCGTGGCGTTCCTCGTCGTCACATGCCCGTGCGCGCTCGGACTGGCGACGCCGCTCGCGGTCGTGGCGGGCATCGGCAAGGGCGCGCGCAAGGGCGTGCTCGTGAAGGGAGGCGATGTCCTCGAGCGCGCAGCGCGCGTGGGCACGCTCGTCCTCGACAAGACGGGCACCGTGACGGAGGGCCGCACCGAGGTGATCGCGCGGCTCGGAAACCACGAGGCGCTGCGGCTCGCCGCCGCGCTCGAGGCGCGGAGCGCGCACCCGTCGGCGCGTGCGATCGTCGAGGCATTCGTGGACGACGGCCCCGCGGCCACGCCGAGCGAGGTCCGCGAGATCCCCGGGCTCGGGATCGAGGGCAGGATCGGCACGCGGCTCGTGCGCGTGGGAAGCGCGCGCTTCATGGAGTCCGTCTCTGCAGCGATGCCTGACGAACTGCGTGCGGAGGGGCAACGCCTCGCGGGAGTCGGCCTCGCGCCCGTCTTCATCGCCGTGCAGGGCAAGGTCGAGGCCGTGGTCGGGATCGGCGACGCGATCCGCAGCGATGCGCGCGAGACGGTGCAGCGCCTCAGGCGCGCGGGCTGGCGCGTGCTGCTTGCGTCGGGCGACGACGCGATCGTCGTGAGCGGCGTGGCGCGCGCGCTCGGGATCGAGCCCCGCGATGCGCTTGGCGGCCTCTCGCCCGAGGCGAAGCTCGAGCTGGTGCGCCGCGACGACCTGGTGCGGCCCGTCGTGATGGTGGGCGACGGCGTGAACGACCTCGCGGCGCTCGCAGCGGCCGATGTCGGCGTTGCGGTGCGCAACGGTGCGCAGGCCTCGCACCATGTCGCCGATGTGTGCCTCGCCGCGCGCGGCATCCGGCCGCTCGAGCGGTTCCTCGCTGGCTCGCGCAGCACGATGCGCACGATCAAGGCGAATCTCCTGATCTCGGTCGGCTACAACATCGTCGGCGGTGCGCTTGCGTTCCTCGGGCTTGTGAACCCGCTGGTTGCCGCGGTGATCATGCCGTTGAGCGGCCTCACCG
The DNA here is from genome assembly GCA_964393015.1 of uncultured Klebsiella sp. GTDB lineage: Bacteria > Planctomycetota > Phycisphaerae > Phycisphaerales > SM1A02 > QWPT01. Next base: position 9,301 of record CAYMSD010000057.1, on the reverse strand, counting down.
TGCTCGTGGTGGCGCTGCGGATGCCGTCGTTCGAGATTCCGCGGTCTGGCCCTGCGCGTCGGGCGACCCGTTCGGCAAGCGGGCGCGGCACGCCGTCCGACGGGTCGGCGGCCCCGCGCCTGTCCGAACCGCTCTTTCCGCTGGAGGCCCGCTGATGGAACTCGTCTTCGTCGCGCTTCCCGTCGCGCTCGTGATCGGCGGCGCCGCCCTTGTGGCCTTCGTCTGGGCCGCCAAGGACGATCAGTTCGAGGACCTCGATACGCCGCCCAAGAGGGCGATCTTCGACGAACTCCCTGCCCAGGACGCCCCGCAGGCCTCGCCCGCAGATGCCGTGGCGGAGGAGCGTTCCGCGGATTCCTGCCAACCTCGCGGGTAGCCGCTTCACTTTTCGATTCCCTGCAGTAGGCTCGTGTCATGCGGGGCCACCGCAGAGTTGAACGGGTCGCGCCTGCCGCTGCCTCGGCTGCGGTGTGCTGTGCCGTTCTCCCGGCTCTGGCGCCCGCACTCGTCTCCTCGCTCGCCTTCGGGGAGGTTCAGTTCGTCGACGCAACGGCGTCGAGCGGCCTCGGGGGCTTCACACATTCGCCGAACCCGCTCTCCGTCCCCGGCCTCAACGAGTGGATCATGGGCGGCATCGGCGTCGGAGACTTCAACGGCGACGGCTGGCCCGACATCTATGTCCCGCGTGGCGGCGCCGGCGCGGACCGCCTCTACATGAACAACGGCGACGGAACCTTCACGAACAGGGCGCCCGAATGGGGCATCTCCCTTGCGCACGCTGGCAACGGCGTCGCGTGCGCCGATTTCGACGGCGATGGCCGCACGGACATCTATGTGACGAGCTACGGCACCGCGCTCGACAACCTCGGGCAGATCGGGAGGCACAGGCTCTATCGCAACACAGGCACGGGATTCGTCGATGTGGCGACGGCGGTCGGCGTCCACCGCAGCGCGACGACGGGATCGGTCGCGAATGGCGCTGCGTGGGGCGACTACGACCTCGACGGCGACCTCGATCTCGCGGTCGCGGGCTGGTCGTCCGTCCACTTCGGGAACCGCGTCTTCCGCAACGACGGGGGCGTCTTCACGGAGGTCACGCCGCCCGTCCTCCTCTCCGCCGTGACCTGGGGGTTCCAGCCTGCATTCGTCGATCTTACTGGTGACGGATTTCCTGAACTTCTCCTCGCGGCCGACTTCGAGACGGGCCGCGCGTTCGTCAACCAGCGCGATGGCTCGTTCCAGCTCGCAACCGAGGAACTCGGCCTCGGCATCGACGACAACGGCATGGGGCACTGCGTCGCCGACTTCGACCGCGATGGATTGCCCGACTACTTCGTGACCAGCATCCACATGGATGTCCCGAACGCGGGCATGTACAACGGAAACACGCTGTACATGCAGGGCGCCGACGCGGTCCCGTTCCGCGAGGAGGCGCTCGCGCGCGGCTGCTCCGACGGCGGATGGGGCTGGGGCGTCGTCGCGGCCGACCTTGATCACGACGGCTGGGAGGACATGGTCGAGGCGAACGGGCGCAACGCGGGCCAATGGGCGAACGAGCAGGAATATGTCTATCGCAACACGGGCGACGGAGTCTTCGAGCGGCTCGGCGCCACCACGGGGCTGAACCTCGCTGCGGACTCGCGCGCGGTGGCGCTCATCGACCATGACCGCGACGGCGACATGGATGTCCTCGTGCTGGTGAACGCGGGGCCGCTCAAGCTCTATCGCAACGACTCCGTGAAGTCGGGGGGGTGGCTGCAGCTCGACCTCTCGCGGGGAGAAGGGAGCCGCGTGGCGCCGCACGGGATCGGCTCGGTCGTCGAGGTGCGGCAGACGCAGGCCGCGAAGGGCGAGCGCGAGATCGTGCTGCGGCGATTCGTCCATTCCGGCTCGAGCTACAACGCGAGCAGCGAGCACCTCGTGCATGTCGGGCTCCCCGACGCCGTCGCGCCCTCAGATGTGCGGATCGAGTGGCCCAGCGGGCAGACGACCGTGATCGGGGCCGTTGCGCCGAACCGGCGCCTCGCCGTCGCGGCGCCTGCGCGATGCGATCTCGATGCCGATGGAGCGGTGGGGAAGGGTGATCTTGCGGCGCTCATGGGGGCGTGGGGCGGCAAGGATCTCGCCGACCGCGCCGTGCGCGCGGCAGACCTCGATCGCGACGGGGTCGTCGGCGCACGGGATCTGGCGATCCTGCTGTCGGAGTGGACGCGGTAGCGCGACGGGGGCTCGCTGCGCGGGCCGCGCACGATTTCCCGTGCGTCCGTACCATCCGCGCGAGACAGCAGGAGCCCTCCCTTGACCACCGCCATGACCGCGTTTCCCAAGCAGCACGCAGGCACGCCGAGCGGCACGCCCGCGATCGACGACCTCGCCATCAACACCATCCGCACGCTGTCGATGGACGCGGTGCAGGGGGCAGACTCGGGGCACCCCGGCGCCCCGATGGGCCTCGCGCCCGTCGCGTATGCGCTGTGGCAGGACGCGCTGCGCTACGACCCCGCGCGGCCCGACTGGGCGAACCGCGACCGCTTCGTGCTGTCGAACGGCCATGCGTCGATGCTGCTCTACTCGCTCCTGCATCTCGCGGGCGTGCAGCGGCTCGACCACCACGGGCACGCGATGGGCGAACTGTCGGTGCCGCTCGACGAGATCAAGCGCTTCCGCCAGCTCGGTTCGGTGTGCCCCGGCCACCCGGAGAGCCACCTGACGACGGGCGTCGAGACGACGACCGGCCCGCTCGGGCAGGGCCTCGCGACGAGCGTCGGCATGGCGATCGCGTCGCAGTGGCTCGGCGCCCGCTACAACCGCCCGGGCTACACGCTGTTCGACTACCGCGTGTGGTCGATCTGCGGCGACGGCTGCCTGATGGAGGGAATCTCCGCCGAGGCCGCGTCGCTGGCCGGCCACCTCGGGCTTGCGAACCTCTGCTGGATCTACGACTCGAACCGCATCACGATCGAGGGCAAGACCGACCTCGCCTACTCCGACGATGTCGCGGCGCGCTTCGCGGGCTACGGCTGGAATGTGCTGCGCGTCGGCGATGCGAACGACATCGGCCAGCTTGCGCGGGCCTACGAAACCGCTCGCCGCAACACCGACCGCCCGACGATGATCATCGTCGACAGCCACATCGGCTACGGCTCGCCGAAGAAGCAGGACACAGCGAGCGCGCACGGCGAACCGCTCGGCGAAGAGGAGATCAAGGTCACCAAGCGCAACTACGGCTGGCCCGAGGACGCGAAGTTCCTCGTGCCCGACGGAGTGCGCGAGCGCTTCGCCGAGAAGCTCGGCCGCCGCGGCGCGGCCGCGAGCGCAGAGTGGAACGAGCGCTTCGAGGCGTACGCGAAGGCGTATCCGTGGCTCGCGGAAGAAGTGCGCACGATGCTTGCGCGCGAGCTGCCCGAAGGCTGGGACAAGGACCTCAAGCCTGCGGCCGCCGACGCGAAGGGGAACGCCACCCGCAACACCTCGGGCGCCACGCTCAACGCGATCGCGAAGAACGTGCCGTGGATGATCGGCGGGTCGGCCGACTTGGCACCCAGCACGAAGACGCTCCTCACCTTCGAGGGCGCGGGGAGCTTCCAGAAGGGCAATCGCCTCGGCCGCAACCTGCACTTCGGCATCCGCGAGCACGCGATGGCCGCGGTGTGCAACGGCCTCGCGCTGAGCGGCCTGCGCCCGTACGGCGCGGGCTTCCTGATCTTCAGCGACTACGCGCGCGGCGCGATCCGCCTGAGCTCGATCATGGAGCTGCCGATCCTCCACATCTTCACGCACGACTCGATCTATGTCGGCGAGGACGGGCCCACGCACCAGCCGATCGAGCAGCTCGTCGGCCTGCGCGCGATCCCAGGCATGCATGTCTTCCGTCCGTGCGATGCGAACGAAGTGAACGCGTGCTGGCGCACGGCGATGAGATTGACGCGGCACCCCGCGGTGCTCGCGCTCACGCGGCAGAACCTCCCGACGCTCGACCGCACGGTGGTGGCGGGCGCCGAAGGCTGCGATCGCGGCGCGTATGTGCTGAGCGATGTCGAGGGCGGCCTCCCCGATGTCATCCTGATCGGCTCGGGCAGCGAGGTCCATCTCTGCCTCGGCGCGAAGGAGATCCTCGCGAAGGAAGGCGTGCGCGCGCGGGTCGTGTCGATGCCGTGCACGGCGCTCTTCGACGCGCAGGACGAGGCGTACCGCGCGAGCGTGCTGCCGAGCGCGGTGCGCGCGCGCGTCACCTGCGAGGCCGCGAGCACCATGGGCTGGGACCGCTACGCGGGCCTCGACGGCGAGTGCGTCGGCATGACGAGCTTCGGCGCGAGCGCTCCGGCGAAGGATGTCGCCATGCACTTCGGCTTCACGCCCGAGCGCGTGGCGGACGCTGCGCGCGCGTCGCTCGCGCGCGTGCGCGGCACGCACGCGGGAGGTGCGCGGTGAAGATCGCCGTCGCCAGCGACCACGCGGGATTCCCGCTCAAGGAAGCGATGAAGAAGGAGGTCGAGACGCTCGGGCACAGCGTGCTCGACCTCGGCACGCACTCGACCGATTCGGTCGACTACCCCGACTACGCCGAGAAGCTCGGCCTCGCGGTCGTGAGCGGCGAGATCGAGCGCGGCATCCTCTTCTGCGGTTCGGGGATCGGCGCGAGCGTCGCGGCGAACAAGATTCCGGGCGTGCGCGCGGGCAACTGCAGCGACACCTACTCGGCGCACCAGGGCGTCGAGCACGATGCGATGAATGTGCTCGTCCTCGGCGGCCGCACGGTCGGCCCCGCGGTCGCGGCCGAGATGGTGCGCGCGTTCCTCGCCGCCGAATACACGCGGGAGCCGCGCCACGAGAAGCGCTTGGCGAAGGTGATGGCGATCGAGGCGCGATACGGTGTTTGAGCGCTCGCGACTCGCTTCGCTTTCGCTCGCTTTGGCGTGAGCCGCGCGAAACGCAGCGCTCGCGACTCGCCTCGCTTTCGCTTCCTTCGGCGTGAGTGACCGAAAAACGAGCGGCCGCACTTGCGGCCGCTCGAACGAAGTCCAGGTGCCGAATGGCGTCAGCCGCGCCTCAGCGCTGCTCGCCTTGCTCGGAGACGGCCACGAGCTCGACATCGAAGATCAGCGTGGCCTTCGGCGGAATCGGTCCGCGTCCGCGCTCGCCGTAGGCGAGTTCGTAGGGGATGACGAGCTTGCGCTTGCCGCCGACCTTCATGTCGCCGACGCCCTCGGTCCAGCCCGCGATCACGCCGCCGAGCATGAACTGCGCGGGCTGGCCGCGGTCGACGCTCGAGTCGAACTTGGTGCCGTCGGTGAGCCAGCCCGTGTAGTGCACGGTGACCGTCGTCTTGCGGCCTGCGGGCATTGCGCCCGTTCCCTCGACGAGGTCCACGAACTGCAGTCCCGTGGGGGTGGTGATGAGTTCACCCTCGAACGGCGATCCGGGGAAGCGCGAACGCGTGGTGTCGGAGATGACGCTGCCGTCCATCGCGTTCAGCACGACCGAGTAGGCCTTGCCGCCGTTGAAGATCTCGATCGTCGCGGTCGCGGGCTCGGCCTCGAAGTCGAGCCGCGCGGAGCGCACCGAGCCGTTGTGACGCTCGAGCGCGGCCTTGATCGCGGAGCCGATGGTGATCGTGGGCGCGCTGACGGCGCCGCTCATCGCGTCGACCATGACCTTGCGCGCGACGCCGCCCGCACCGACCGTGATCTCGTAGCGGAGGGGACCCGCGAGAACGGCCCGCGCGTCCACGCAGGTTCCGCCGGCGGCCTTCTCGGCCAGTTCGACCGCCTGGGCAAGCGACACGGTCGCGGCTGCGAGGGTCTGCTCGACCTCGGCGGGATCGGGCGGCACGGAGGTGTAGTCGGTCTGCTGCATGGGCGAGAGTCCAAGGGCGAGGGGCGCCGCGATGGCGGCCGCGAGGGTGGTCGAGAGGAACGCGAAGCGGTTCATGCTGGACTCCTGGTCTGGGTTCGGTTCGATACGCGGGGGGCAATGCTAGCATTCACGACATCCGCGCGGCGCGCGGCAGAAGGAGCGTGTCATGTCGGATCTCGTCTTGTGTGAGGCGTCTCGCGTGTCTCGGTCGAACGGCGGGGGGCTCGTGAAGGTTGCGTGCACATGTCTCGCGCTTGCATCGCTCTGCATCCTCGGCTGCGAGGATCTCTCGGGGGAGTCGGGCACCGCACAGCAGCAGCCCGCTGCGACGAACGCCGTGGGCGTGGGCGCTGGCGGCGAGTCCGAGGGACTCGAGACAGAGCCCGGGGCCCGCAGCGCGCTCGGCAAGGCGAAGGAGCGCGCGGAGCGGCTCGTGAACGAGGAGGTCGCCGAGTACAACCGAAAGCTCGAGGAGGCGGCCGAGGGCAAGTACCCGTAACTCTCGGCCGAGCATGGCGTTGCGTCAGCCATCCCGCGGGTCACGGCACTCAAGAGACTGTCTGTTGCCCTGTTTCCTGCGCATGCGGTGAATCCGCCCCCGAAGTGGAAGCGATTGACCTCCCTGCGCCGCGCGATCCGCGGCCGCGCAAGGAGAGCCAGCATGATCGCACCGCAGAACGGGCTGTCGAACGCAGCCGAACTCGAGAGCCACCTCGCCGCCGGGGACAAGTTCGACGACCACTTCGGGGAACTCGACGCCTGCGAGGAGGGCTGCGCCTGCACCCCCGAACTCCGCGAGCGGAGCCACTCCGCGGCCGCGGCCGTCGACCAGCCGCGCATCGCGCGCGCCGTACGCGAGATCCTCTTCGCGATCGGCGAGGACCCCGACCGCGACGGCCTGCTCGACACGCCGAAGCGCGTGGCGAAGGCGTACGCCGAGATGTTCCGCGGGCTGTCGGAGAACGCGTCGACGCACCTCGCGCGCGTCTTCGAGCAGCGTTCGGACGAGCTCATCACGGTCACCAACATCAACTTCTTCTCGGTGTGCGAGCATCACCTGCTGCCGTTCCACGGCCAGGCGCATGTCGCGTACATCCCGAACCACGGCCGCGTGGTCGGTTTGTCAAAGCTCGCGCGCACCGTCGAGGTGTTCGCACGGAGGCCGCAGCTCCAGGAGCGGTTCACCGACCAGATCGCGGACGCGCTCGTCGAGCATCTCGACGCGACCGGCGTCGTGGTGATGGTCGAGGGCGAGCACATGTGCATGAAGAGCCGCGGCGTCCGCTCGCACGACGCGCGCATGACGACCTTCGCGCGCCGCGGCGTGTACGCCGCCGACGAGTCGCGCGGCATGCAGGCGGTGCAGCTGGTGCGGGACCTCGCGCGGAAGGGCTGAAGCGCGCCAAAGACCGCCGCCGCAAGCGGCGGCCGCGCAGATCATTGCGGACCGGTGGGACTGGTGCACGGCACGTGCCAGGCACTGCATGGCACATGCCGTGCACCTCTGGCGCCCCAACCTCCGGTTTCGGGGTCAGGCGGCGACGCTATGCTCAGTTGTCAGATCCCAGCTGACTGCGAGCCCAATTTGGGCGGATGGTCGGGTGGTGGAACGTGGTATCCCTGAGCCTCTGGCTCCACCATTGGGCTGCTTCGGGTCGGGGATTCCCAGATGATCACTCGCATGCGCCGCATCGCTCGTGTCATCTGCACGCTGGCGCTGCTCAGTGTCGTAGGAGTTGCGACAACCGTGCTCACCGCGCGGTGGGAAGCGCTCAGCCGCACGCTCCGCCCGAATCCACACGGTCATGTGCGTCACACGCGACATGGCATGCCTCATCAGACTCAGAATGGATGGAGGATCGGGGTCTCGGAGACGCGGAGCTGGGGCATCTATGAGGTCAACTCCGTGCGCGCAACACAGGACCTGGTTCTCGACTCGCAGACCCCGGCTGGACCGCCCCTGGAGATTCCAGGTTGGAGTCGGGCGGCGAGGCGAACGATCGGCGACGATGGCGACGATGTGTTTCTCGAAGAGCATGCATTCGGCTGGCCCGCGCGCGCAATGGTCGCTGAGAAGGGCGGTCGCGAAGTCGAGGCTGGCAGACGGTATGAACTCGTTCTCAGCGGAATCGTTGTATCGAAACCCAGCTCGCCGATGGAGTTCGCGCGAGTGCTCGTTGCGCCGCCGTTCACCGCGTCCGGCTACTCCGAGAGACGGTTGATGTCTCAGGCGGAGAGTCTTCGGGTGCAATCCCAACTCGACATCATGCTCCCGCTGCGGGTGATCCCCTCGGGCTTTGCGCTGAACTCCACGCTGTTCGCGGCGGCCTGGTGGATCGCGTTCCTGGCGACTCGTTGGGCATGGCGAAACGAGTCAGAAGGCATTCGAAGGCGGCTCGCACGACGACGCGCGCGCCGCGGCGGGTGCGCTGCGTGCGGTCACCCGCTCGCCGGGCTCGCGCGCTGTCCGGAATGCGGCGCGGTCGTGAAGTGACAAGCACGCGCCGTGCACCAGGCAGGTCGCTGCGAGATTGAGCGATGAACTGTGATAGAAATGGCCTGCGATGGATCTGGTTCAGACTCTGAACATCGTGGTCGGCCTCGTCGCGCCGGGGGTCGTGATCGTCGCCGCCCTCTGGTGGCGTCCGCGTGCGCTCGTGTTCCGAGAGGGGCTGTGCAATGCGTGTGGATACACGATTGCCGAGACGGGCTCGGACCACTGTTCCGAGTGCGGTTCGTCGCTCGCGGTTCAGCGCGCGGCTGTCGAGCGGCGAGTCCGTGCGCGGCTCGTCTGCGGGCTGATCGCGATCGCCTCCTGTTTTGCACAGATGGCCGTCGTTCCCCGGCTCGCCGAGGCACGGTGGGGTCCGCAGTTCTTCCGCTGGGAAATGGGCGGGACGATCCAGCTACTTCCGGTGCGATTCGTGGGAACGCACGGCGGTTGGCGCTCGCGCGAGGAGCTCGACAGCCCGTTCGATGGCCGGCCTTCTAGGATCGAGTTCAGTGCGACAAAGGTGGCCTTGACGATCGAGCGGAAGGGCGAACGGTGGTTTCGCGTTCCTGATGGAGAGCCGATGACGGCGGAGGATGTCGGTACGGCGCTGCGCGTCACCAACCCTGCGTTTCCCGTATTGGTCGAATCACTGCTCCGAGACGAGTGGAAGATGAAGTCGGAGTACTCCTGGGCGGAAATCGCCATGAAGACGACAACCCCGATGATCATCTTCGACTCCCACGGAGAGGACTATCCGCTTCAGCCTCTTCTCTCGTGCGCTGGGAGTCTCCTGATATCGGGGGCTGCGCTCACCGCCATCGTGGCGGTTCGGCGGCGCGCATCGGCGTGACGGCCGTTCAGCCCGCGGAGACCGACGCACGCCGCGGCGTGCACGCCACTGGCGAGCTGCGAGCGCTCAGATCACCCATTCAATCCGTGCAGATCCGCCGG
>CAYMSD010000056.1:3593-21221 GCA_964393015.1 uncultured Klebsiella sp. | reverse complement strand
TGCGTGTCGGTCGCACCAAAGGGAGCGGCCGCAGCCGCGACCGCTCAAATCATGGGTGCCCGGGGACGAAGTCCACGGAACCACGACCGTCGGAGTCGACGGCTGACATCGTCCGTTCCTTGGACTTCGTCCAAGGGCACCCGTGCGTGTCGGTCGCACCAAAGGGATCGGCCGCAGCGGCGACCGCTCAGATCACGCGACGCCTCACCCGTCGAACGCGCGGTCGAACACGGTCACGCCCTCGAGCGACGACAGTTCGCGCGCAAGTGCATCCATCAGGAGCCGTTCGCGCGAGAGGCGGAGGTACTGCGCGCACGCGGCCTCCACGGCCTTCGGGTCCGCGCCGTCTCCCGCGCGCTCCTCGAGCACCTCGACCACGAAGAAGCGCGCGCCATCGAGGGCGGGCTCGGAAACGGCGCCGACCGCCGTCGCGTAGATCGCCGCGCGCAAGGTCTCGGGATAGCTTGGGTCGCGCCGCGCGATGGGCGCCAGAAGTCCGCCGCGCGCCGCGCTCTCGTCGAGCGAGCGCTCGACCGCAAGCCGCGCGAAGTCGCCTGCGCGCCCGCCCGCGGCGAGATCCGCACGGAAACGCTCCGCCTCCGCGAGCGACGCGAGCACGGCGACGCGTGCGACGCGCTTCGGCCCGTGCCGCAGGTCGTACATGCTGTCGAGGCCCGCCTGGTCGAGTTCGACCGAGCGCGCGACGATGGCGCGCAGCCCGGCGTTGCGCCTCAGCAGCGCCTCGAAGCGCACGGGGCCGAGCCCTTGGCGCGCCCTGAGGCCCGCCAGCAGATCGAGCGCACGCTCGCGATCCGCATCGAGCGTCTCGAGGAGAAGGTCGCGCTCGCGCTCGACCATCTCCGCCGTCACCGTCCGTCCTTCGGCCGCGAGGCGTCGCGCGAGGCGCGCGTCGACCACGGCATCGCGCAGGACGACCGAGCCCGCGGCCTCCACGATCGGCGTGCGCAGCGCGCTCCAGTCGATCGCGCTGCCATCGACGATGGCGACGAGGTCGCCGCGTGCCGCGTTCTCCTTGCGCGCCTCCGCGGTGCTCGGCGCATCGACCCGCGGCGACGGCGGCGCATCGCGGGAGCTGGCGCAGGCGGCGAGGGCGCACGCCGCGACGAGCGAGGCCCCGCCGCGGAGAACCCGCAGTTCGCGGCGGGCGACACGCAGGCCCGGCAGATCGCACCGCAGTGGATGTTGCATGGCGCGAAAGGTATCCGATCGCTCGCGCCACGCGGCGCATCCGCGCATTCCAGCGTCGTGCCCCTCGCGCTTTGCGTATCTTCCCCCGCGATGAGCGAGCCATCCGCGATCCTCTGCCCGTACTGCGGCCACAAGCAGCCGCTCGCGCCCGCGTGCAGGGAGTGCCGCGGCAGGTTCGACGCATGGAGCCTGCAGGCGACGCAGAACGACATGGGGCCGTGGTTCGTGCGCAACTCGGCGCGGCCGCACTTCGTGGGCTGCTCCTACGCCACGCTCCTCGCGCTCGTCCGCGCGGGCGAGGTCGGGCGCGACACGGTCGTGCGCGGGCCGTCGACGCGGCAGCTCTGGACGGTCGCCCGCCGCGCCGCGGGCCTGGCGCACCTGTTCGGCCGTTGCCACGCGTGCCAAGGTCCCGTGACGGTCGAGTCGCCCCTGTGCGGCGCGTGCGGCACGGAGCCCTTCGATGCGGCCGACCGCAACCACTTCGGGCTCGGGCCGATCGAGACGGTCGTTCCGCCCCAGTCGCAACCCGCTGATCCGCTTGCGCTCGTGAAGACCGCGTTCGCGGAGGAGGGCGACTTCCTCTTCGTGCGCGTCGCGCCGCTTCCGCCGCCCGACCGCTCCGTCGTGCGTGTGCAGCCGCCGGCTCCCGCATCGCCCGCGCCGGTCGCCGAGCCCGCCGCTGCAACGCTGCCCGCGCAGCCTCCCGCAGCGGAACAGCCGCGCGCCGAGCGCGTCGGTTCGCCAGCGATCGACCGCGGGCTCTCCGAGCGCGTGCGCGACCTGACGCGGCTCAACCGCATGCTGCTGGTGGCGACGATCCTCGTCTCCGCGAGCGCGCTCGCCCTCGGCGGCGCGTATGTCGTCCTGCGCGATGCGCGCAACGGCGAGCTCGCCGAGGCGCGGGCGAAGGCGATCGCGGAGGTGCGCGCCGAGTTCGAGCGTCAGGAGCCCGTCACGAAGTCGGACGCTGCGGCGCTTCCGACCGAGCCGGAGTCTCCGCCGACGACGGCGCGGCCTGCGGAGCCGCGGGGCCCGCGGCAGCCACGATCTCCACGATGATCGACCCGTCCGCGGTGGGCATGGCGCGGTTCGCGCGCACGAACGCCGCGATCCAGCGCTCGGGCGCGAGCTGCGGGTTCAGCCAACCGCTCGCCTGCCAGCGCGCGAGCATGGTCGGATTGATCAGGACATGGGTGAAGCCGAGCGCCGCGAGCCGCGGGCCCCACGCCTCGGGCGTGCCGGGCGCCTCGTCCGCCACGCGGTCGAGCGCGCCTCTGTCCCACACCGTGTTCCACGCGACGGGCCGCGCGAAGTAGAAGGGCGTTGCATGGCCGACGGCGACGATGCGCGCCTCCTTCGGCAGCGCGAAGTTGATGAAGTAGGCGGTCGGCGCCTGCGAGAGGATCGCGGCGCGCTCCTCGTTCGTCGTCGCCTGCGCGAGGTCGCGCGCGGCGACCTCGCCCGTCCGGAAGCTTGCGCCGCCGATGAACGCCGCGGGCGCTGCGAGCGGCGTGTCGGGCTGCGACGGGAAGACGCGCGCGGGCTCGCGCCAGTAGACGAGGAAGGGGAGCGGCACGAACGCAGCGAGGAGCACGGGCGCGACCACGGGCTGCGTGGCGCGCGCGGCGCGCAGCGCGAGGAGCGCGACGCCGACGGCGAGCGGCACGGCGGTCGGAAGGAGGAAGCGGCTCTTGAGATGGGTGGCGAGGAGCCACCCGACGAGCGCGATCGCGATCGCCACGAGCGCCGCGGTCGCCACACTGCGCCGACGCGCATCGGACGCCAGTTCGAGCGCAAGCCCGAGGAGCCCCGCGATCGGCAGCAGCCCCCATTGCGGGAACCACGGCTCGCCCTGCGCAGGCGGTGCGCCCGTCCCGTGCGCAAGCCACTCCGACCAGAGCAGGGGAACGCGCTCGAGGAGCGTGCTGGCCGGCCCGTGCCCCGCCGCGAAGATGGCGAACTGCTCGTCGGTCCACGGGCCGTTTCCGAAGACGGCATGCGCGAACGGGAAGAGCGGGTTTCCGTACTCGATCGCGTTGCGGACGAGCCACGGCGAGAGCACCGCGAGCGCGACGGCGACGACGAGCGGCGCGAGGCGCAGCGTGCGCACGCCACGGCGGACGACGACGATGGCCAGCAGCGGCAGCGCCATGAAGAGAAGCGCCGTCGGCTTGGCGCCGACCGCGGCGGCCGCGAGAAGCGCGAGCACCGCCGCCTGCCGCAGGTCGAGCGGTCGCAGCGCGCGCGCGGCGTCGCCTGCTTCGGATCCCGCGTCGCGCTCGACGAGCAGCCACGCACCCGCGAGGAAGAGGCACGGCACGATGTCGTTGTAGGCGAGCGTGCCCGTGACGAGCGCCCACGGAAGCGAGAGGAATGCAAGCCCCGAGATCCACCGCGCAGGTTCGCCCGCGATGCGCGCCCCGAGCTGCGCGATCGCCGCGGCCGCCGCGAGCCCTGCGCACATCGCCCAATATTGGCACGCGAGCGCGCCCTCGACGATGCTCCCGCGCATCAGCTTGACCTGCATGAACGCCGCCTCGACGAACGAGGGGAGCGCCGAGTAGACATTCCCCTCGACGGGGCCGACGGCGGCGCCCGTCGTGATCCACTCCTTGGGAAGCTCGAGGTGGTAGCTGACCGCGTCGTAGCCGCCGAACTCGCTCGACCAGAGCCACTCGGGCGCGCTTGCGGCGGCCGCTGCATAGAGCGCTGCGAGCGCGGCCACGATCGCGGGCGCGACGGCGTCGCTCCACGCGCCCGAATGCCGCGTCTCGTGCGCTTCGCCGTCGGCCGACTCGTCCCGAAGGATCCGCACAAGGAAGAAGAGCCCGACCGCGATCGGCAGCCAGACGAAGACGCCGCCCGCGGCCGTGAGGAGGCCGAGCGAGCCGAACGCGTGGGTGATCGAGAGCAGGGCGGCCGCGCCCATCGGAAGGGAGGCCGCGACGCCCCGCCAGCGTCCTTCCCGGCAGCCCGCCTCGCTCCCCGTGCGCAGCCAGCGTCGGTCGATCCAGAGTCCGAGCCCCGCGGCACCGACCCACCAGAGGAGCGCGACGCCGCCGTTCTGGCCGAGCGACGCCAGCGCCGGTGCGAACCGCGCGGCGTCGCCGGGGATCGTCCAGGAGGTCACCACCGCGAGCGTGACGAGGAAGATGGCGGCGGGGAGGGCGACCCGCCTCAGGAGCGTGGGCATCGCACTCAGTATCGGCCGCCGCTGCGAGCGCGCGGGAACACTGGTGCCTGGCACGTGCCAATCAGTGCCAGGCACCTCACGGCACGTGCCAGGCACCGCTCCTAAACCTCGCCCCGCATCGGGCGGATCGCTCCCGCGGCCGGTGAACACTGGTGCCTGGCACGTGCCAACCAGTGCCAGGCACCTCACGGCACGTGCCAGGCACCGTTTCCGTTTCCGAGCGGCGGGAACACGCCTTGCCTCCCGTCCCCGACGGACAGGAGGTCCACCGATATGACACGCGTCTCCCGCACGAAAGCAGCAGGCCTTGCCGATTCCCGCGCGCCCCAGGGGGTGGAGACTCCCCGTGGCCGCGCGCTTTTTGCCCGTCCGGTGCTCGCCGGCGTCCTCTTCGCGCTGCTCGTGGCGCTGGTGGCGCTCCTCGGCGCCCCGCGCGCCCATGCGGGCGAACTGCAGGAATACGCCCGCCTCCGCGGACTCGAGGGCGACCGCTTCGTCGGGATCGGCCTCGTCTACGGCCTCAACAAGACGGGCGACAGCCTGAAGGACTCGCCCATCACGGGTCAGCCTTTCAGCCAGCTCCTGTCGAACCTCGGCAACATCCAGGCGAACTACGAGAGCCTCGCCAAGATGCGCTCGATCGCGCTCGTGATCGTCACGGTGGAGATTCCCCGCCACGGGGCACGCGCGGACGATCGCCTCGATGTCACCGTCGGCTGCATCGGCACGGCCTCGAGCCTCAAGGGCGGCGTCCTCCTCACCAGCTTCCTCAAGAGCCCCGTGATGCCCGTCGACCGCGCCGAGTGGGTGCCCTACGCGGTCGCGGAGGGCAGCATCGAGCTCGACCCGGACTCCGCCACCACGGGCATCGTCCGCGGCGGCGCGCGCATGGTGCGCGATGTCGTCATGAACCCCTACGAGGACAACTCCGTCTCCCTCGTCCTCCATCCGCAGTACGCGGGCTATCCGACCGCCGCCAGCATCGCGGACCTCATCAACGACGAGCTCTCGCTCTCGGGCTACTCCGACGCGGCCAAGGTCGAGGACGCGCAGACGATCCGCGTGCGCATTCCCTTCGAGTCGCGCGCCGACCCGAACTCCTTCGTGGCGCGCCTGATGACCTTCTCGATTCCCGGCGACCTGATCCGCACGCCCGCACGCATCGTGATCGACACCGCGAACAAGGTGATCACCGTCGACGACCGCGTCGAGTTCCGGCCGTCCGCCGTCACCACGGCGACCCTCCGCATCACGACCATCACGCCGCCGATCGAGCCGACGCCGCAGACGCCCGTCACGGACACCTCGTCGTGGGCGAGCGTGAGCACGGGCGACCCTGCGAATCCGAGCATGCGCCTGCGCACGCTCATCGACGCCTTCAACGAGCTCGATGTGCCGTTCGAGACGCAGGTCGCGGTCATCGAGAGCCTCTCGCGCCAGGGTGCGCTGAAGGCGGAGATCATCAAGTCATGAACGCGCTCTCCTCCGTCGCCTTCGCCCCGAGGAGCGCGCCTGCGGCGTACGCGCCGTCCGCCGAGACCGCGTCCTCGACCGACATCGCCTCGTCGCGGGGCTTCCTCCGCCCCGACGACCGCCTCGCCGCGCGCGCCCGCCAGGGCGACACACGCGGACTCGCCCTCGAGGCCGCCCGCACGCTCGTCTCCGAGGCGTTCATCAAGCCCGTCTTCGCGCAGCTGCGCGAAGGCAGCCTCGCGAGCGAGGCCTTCAAGCCGGGCGTCGCGGAGAAGCGCTTCCGCCCGCTCCTCGACGCGGCGCTCGCGGACGCGGTCGTCGCGAAGTCGGGCTTCGGAATCGTCGAGGTCGTCGCCGACCGCTTCGAGCGCGCGATCGGCCGCGACGGCGACAGCTTCACCCCTTCCTCCAAGGCCGCGGCGTCCACGCCGGGCGCCTGACGCGAGCAACCGAGAGAGCATCATGACGCGCCCTGATCCACGCGCCCAGCCCCGACCGCAGCAGCCCGCGGACCCACGCCGTTCCGCGGAGCGCCTCCGCATCGTCCTCGAGGAGAGCGCGGCGCGGTACAGGCGCCTGCTCGAGCTCGTGCGCGCGCGCCGCGCCGCGCTGCGCACGGCCGACCTCGCCCGCTTCTCGCAGCTCGACGACACCGAGCGGCGCGTGGTGGCCGAGCTCCAGGAGCTCGACGCCAAGCGCATCGCCGAGGCGCGCGCGCTCGCCTCGATGCTCGGCCTCGCGGCGAACGCCTCCGTCGGCGAGATCGCCGAGCGCCTCGGCCCCGCGGGCGGAAGGCTCCTCATCCTCCGCAGCGAGCTGCGCGAACTGATCCTCACCGTGCGCCGCGAGAGCTCCGTGCTCACGCAGGCCGCCGAGCGTCTCTCCGCGCACCTCGCGGGCATCGCGCAGACCGTCCACTCCGCGCTCGCCCACGCCAACATCTACTCCCGCGGCGGCCAGATCGCCGTCGGGGCCAATGTCATCTCGAGCCTCGACATCCGCAGCTGAGCCGCCCAGACGGGCACGGGTTCCCCATGAGCTTCAACGGCGCACTCCAGATCGGCCGCTCCGCCATCATGACAAGCCAGGCCGCCATGCAGGTGGCGGGCAACAACATGGCCAACGCGTCGACCCCTGGCTACAACCGCCAGGTGGCGCGCATGGCGCCGTCGCTCGTGCAGCAGATCGGCCGCGGGAACTTCGTGGGAACGGGCGTCCAGCTCACCCGCATCATGCGCACGGTCGATGTGGCGCTCCAGGGCCGCGCCCGCGCCGCCGTGAGCGAGGAGAACGCGGCGCTCATCGACCAGCGCTTCCTGAACTCGGTCGAGAGCGTGCGCAACGCGCTCGGGGAGGGAAACCTCTCCGACCGGCTCGGCGCGTTCTTCTCGAGCTTCAGCGAGCTCGCGAACAGCCCCGCCGACGAGGCGCTCCGCTCCGTGGTGGTGCAGCAGTCGAGCAGCCTCGCGAACTCGATCCGCGCGCTGCGCAACGACCATGTGGCCATCCGCTCCGAGATCGACCGCTCGCTCCAGACCGCGGTGCGCGCCGTCGACTCGCTCCTCTCGCAGGTCGCCGAGATCAACGGCCAGATCTCGGTCGCCGAGCAGGGCGGCACGGCGGGCGTCGCCAACGACCTCCGCGACCGCCGCGACGCGCTGATCGCCGAGGTCTCGCAGTATGTCCCCGTCAGCGTGGTCGAGCAGCCGACGGGCGCGGTCGACCTCCTCGTCAACTCCGTGCCCGTCGTCTTCGGCGCCGAGTCGCGCGGCCTCCGCATGGAGACGCTGTCGGTCGACGGGTCGATCGAGGTCTCCGTGCGCGTGAGCGCCGACGGCTCGCTCCTCTCCGCGCAGGACGGCCAGATCGGCGCGCTCCTGCGCCAGCGCGACGAGACCGTCGAGCCCGCGATCGCGGACCTCGACAACCTCGCCTCGCAGCTGATCTACCAGGTCAACCGCATCCACTCGCAGGGCCAGGGCTCGCGCGGCCTGACCACCGTGACAGGGCTCAACACGGCCGTCGACGCCTCCGCGACCCTTGCGAACGCGGGCCTCGACTTCCCCATCCGAAACGGATCGTTCGAGCTCGGCGTCACGAGCCTCGCGACGGGGCTCCGCACCACGGTGCTCATCGAGGTCGACCCGAGCACGATGACCCTGAACCAGCTCGCCGCCGCGATCAGCGCCGCCATGCCCGCAGGCACGGGCTCCGCCTCCGTGACGGCGAGCGGCGCGCTCCGGCTCGACGCCGCCAACGGATACGAGCTTTCGTTCGCGAACGATTCCTCGGGCGCGCTCGCCACGCTCGGGATCAACAGCCTCTTCGGCGGCTCGGACGCTGCGTCGATCGCCGTGAACGAGGCGATCGCGGCCGATCCACGGCTCCTCGCGGTCGGGCGCGACCATGTCGCGGGCTCGAACAAGGGCGCCCTCGAGATCGCGGCGCTCGAGACATCCGCGGTCGACGAGCTCGGCGGCCGCAGCCTGCGGGCCTACTGGTCGGCCGTCACGAGCGAGCTCGGCGTGCGCACGGAGGCCGCCAACAGCCGCGCCGAGAGCACGACGCTCGTGCGCCAGAGCCTCGACGCGCAGATCGAGTCGATCAGCGGCGTGTCGGTCGACGAGGAGTCGATCAACCTGCTCTCGTACCAGCGGCAGTTCCAGGCCGCGGCGCGCTTCATCTCGACCGTCGACGAGACCATGCGCGCGCTCCTCGCGATCTGACGCCGACGCGCCTCACGCGAACTCGACGCCGCGCGCGTCACGCACGACCACGATCACCTCGATCAGCGTCCACACGAAGAGCACGGGCCAGAGCGGGATCCCGATGCAGCAGCAGAGGGGCAGAACGATGCCGCCGAACACGCTTCCGAGCGTGAGGAACGAGAGCACGAGCTGCACGACGCCGCGCGCGATGTAGCCCGCCACGATGTTGTGGATGCCGAAGATCCCGACGAAGGCGGGAAGAAGCGCGAGCAGGATGAACATGCTGCGCGAGATCGCAGGGAGGGTCGGAGCGGTGGTCATCGTCGGCGTCGCGAGGTCTGGTGCGGGCAGGGGAGCGGGCTCGGAGGCGGGAAGGGATGCAGACGGAGCGGCGGCAGGAGCAGGGGCAGGAGCGGCGGCAGGAACAGGCGCGCTCGCCGCGGAAGGCCGCGCGTCTTCAGCCGCCGCCGCGCGCGGCGCGCGCCTCTGTGCGCGAAGGAGTTCGTTGCGGAGCCACGGCACCTCGGACACGCGCCAGCGCGTGGCGACGCCCTCCAGCTCGACGAAGCCCGAGAACTCCAGCCCGCCGATCTCGGCGAGGCGGACGAGCTCCTGCTCGCTGAACGGCCCCGTGCGCAGGCCCCTCGGGTCGGTGTAGATGTAGCGCGAGGCCGACATGGCGCGCGGTGTTGGCAAGTTCTCGGGTGCGCTTTCGCAGCGAAGTCGGGCGACCGCCCGGAATCAGGCCACGGCGGGCCCGTTTTTGCCTGAACTGCGGCGCAGGGGCGACCTCGCCCCCGACCTTCGGCTACATTCGGGGCTCGGGAGCGAACAAGGGCCGCACGCGGGAACGGCGTTGGCGTTGTGCCATGCGTTGTGTCCTGCGGGTGCGTCGCCGACGGTCTTCC
This sequence comes from uncultured Klebsiella sp., assembly GCA_964393015.1. Classification (GTDB taxonomy): domain Bacteria; phylum Planctomycetota; class Phycisphaerae; order Phycisphaerales; family SM1A02; genus QWPT01. Next base: position 11,727 of record CAYMSD010000056.1, on the reverse strand, counting down.
GAGCTTCCCTGGTTCTCCAGTTTCCCTGGCTCTCCTTGGATCCTCGAAGTCGGCGCACGCACGCGGGCGTCGTGTCTTCTGTTCCGGCCAGGCCTCTCGCGCCTCGCCCTGTTCCCGTTCCGCAGCCGCGCTCCCGCGCGTCGGCTCGCACAACCCTCGGAGTCGAGAATGTCCCTCAGGAATCTGTCCGTCCGTAGCCTCTCCCTCGCAGCCCTTGTCGCAGGCGCGGCGCTGACCTCGTCCGCATCCGCCACCATCATCGCGGGCTGGACCATCACGACCGCCTTCCCGACGGGCGCCGGAAACGTGCCCACGGGCAACAACTACTCGGTCGGCGCCGCGGACCAGGGTGCCCAGACCGCCGGAAGCGAGCTGAGCTCCTTCCACGCAAACCCCGTCGCGGTCTACACCTCGCCGTCGGGCAACGGATCCCAGTACTCGTTCTCCAGCAACAACTGGCAGATCGGCGACTACTACGAGGCGCGCGTCTCGACCCTCGGCTACTCCGACATCGAGATCTCGTGGGATCAGGCCCGTTCCTCGACGGGTCCGTCGTCCTTCGAACTCGTCATGAGCACCGACGGCGGCGCGTCGTTCACGCTGGTCGCGGCCTACACGGTGCTTCAGTCGGGCGGCGGCAGCGCCCCCGGCACCTGGTCGAGCACGATCTACAACCCGATCTACACGACCACGCTCGCGGTCGCGGGTGCCGACAACCAGAACGAGGTCATCTTCCGCTTCCGCGCCGCCAGCAATCCCGGTGGTGCGAGCGGCTCGAACCGCATCGACAATGTGTTCATCAGCTCGATCCCCTCGCCCGGCGCGCTCGCGCTCCTCGGCGTGGCGGGTCTCGCTGCGCGCCGCCGCCGCTGATCGCGGGGGCTTGCGAACCTGCCAGACATGCAACGGGACCGGCCGAAAGGCCGGTCCCGTTGCGTTGATGCCGTGATGGCGGGGCCGCGTCAGCAGGGGCCCCACGACGCAAGCAGGATCGAGAGATCCGCCGCATCGACCAAGCCCGAACCGTCGAGATCGGCCGACCCCGAGGTCGCTCCCCACGCCGCAAGCAGGGCGCTCAGGTCCGCTGCGTCGACCGACTGGTTCCCGTCGATGTCGCCCGGGCACGCGGCGGCGGGGGTGAAGCGCTCGATGAAGCGGAAGCTCGCTCCCGCCTGGTTGATGATCAGCTGCGTCGTGGCGTTCTTCACGATCACGCGCTGGATCAGCGTCCCCGCCGTGAACAGGATGTCTCCGTTCTCGAGCTCGTGGCAGCCGCGCGCCGAGAGCGGGACCTGCGGCGTCGTGTAGGCGCCGACCTGGATGCCCGAGGTGTCGTAGAAGTAGACGCCCCACGGGTCGGAGAAGCCCGCGACCATGAACTCGCCGTTTGCGCGGCGCTTGATCTGCTGCGGGAAATCGATCCCGATGGCGCCGTCCGAATCGTGGAACGGGACGGACGCGACCGCGCCCGTCGGGCCGACGAGCTCGAGGTCGTCATCGGTCGAGTTCCCCACGAGGAAGCCGTTTCCGAAGGGCTGGATCCCGCGCGGCGCGCCGATGGCGAGCCAGTCGCTGAAGATCGTCACGGGGCCACCCGCGAGGGCGACCTTGTAGATGTGTCCCTCGCTCGTGCTGATCCCCGACCCGCTCGTGAAGTAGACGAATCCGTCGCGGACGCACAGGCTGTAGGCCCCGAGCACGCCGTCCTTCGGGCCGGCGAGGGTGCGGAGGTACTGGCCGCTTCCCGAGTACTCGAAGATCGACTTCCGCACTTCGTCCGCGATCAGGATCGTGCCCGTCCCGCTCGGGATCGCGTGGATCGGCTGCGAGAGCACGCCGTCCGAGGGGATGAAGTTGGTCGAGAGGACGCTCCCGTCGACGGGGCTCAGCGCCCAGATGCGGTCGCCGAGGCTCTCGGGGACAAGCAGGACATCGTCGCCCGACGCAGTGGGTGCGAGGCAGGCTGCGGCGAAGCAGGCTGCGGCGAAGGACGCGCTCGGAACGCGGAGGCGGGGAAGGGCGGCGGCGCCACACGAACGGCGGGAGGGATCGGTCATGCGCCGATTGTCGCGCGGCGGCGGGTCGGATCAACCCGCGTGGTGGAGAATTCGCGCCCTTTTTGCCTCTCTGAAGCGATGGCGAAGCCCTCGAAGCGGGTTCCCGACCCCGACGGGCCTTCCGCGGCCGCGCCCCGTGGCGATCCGGCCTGGCGTCGGGCACGCCCCTTGCCTTTGGGTTCCTTGGATTGCTTCCATGAGCGCCATTCCTGCCAATCTCGCCCGTGTCTCGAACCTCCTTGCGTCAAGAATTGCGCTTGGAGGCATTTCCGGCACGAACCGCGACCTCCTGCGCGTGCAGGTGCAGCTGTCGACCGGCGAGCGCTTCTCGCGCCCGAGCGAGGATTCGGTCGGCGCCTCCGCCGTCCTCTCGCTCAACGAGTCGATCGGCCGCCGCGAGCAGCGCGTGCGCAACCTCAGCGCCGCCGAGTCGATGCTCGACTCGATCGACAGCTCGCTCAACGACATCACCGAGCTCATCCAGGAGGCGAAGACGATCGGCCTCGCGCAGGTCGGCTTCGGCAGCGACGAGGTCACGCGCCGCAACCAGGCGGGCGTCATCGACTCGATGCTGAACGCGCTGGTCTCGATGGCCAACCGCGACCGCAACGGCGTCCACCTCTTCGGCGGCGAGCGCGCTGCGCAGGCGCCCTTCGGCTCTCTTCTCCAGGGAATTCGCTACGCAGGCGAGGGGCTCGGGCAGCAGGTCGACATCGGCATGAGCGCCGATGTCCGCGTCACGATGGGCGGCGAGCAGGCCTTCGGCGCGCTCTCGAACAGGGTCCGCGGCGACCGCGACCTCGATCCGTCCATGACGGCGAACACCCGTCTCTCCGCGCTGAACGGCGCCAACGGCCTCGGCGTCCGCCCCGGCAGCGTCGAGATCGATGTGAACGGCACCATCACGCAGCTCGACCTCTCCGAGGCCGACTCGGTCGGCGATGTGCTCGGGCAGCTTTCGCAGGTGATCCAGGCGACCGACCCGGGCGCCACGGTCGGCATCGACCCCGTCACGGGCGACCGCATCGCCATCACGCCGAGCGCGGGCGTCACGATCGAGATCCGCGACTCGAACTCGACGAGCACGGCGGGCGACCTCGGCCTCCTCGGAACCTATCCGCCGGGCGTCTCGACCACGGGCGCGGACCTCGACCCGCGCATCACGCCGCTCACGCGCCTCGACTCGATCACGGGCCTCACCCAGCCGATGGGCGAGATCCTCGTCCGGAACGGCAACCAGTCGCGCATCATCGATGTGGGCGCCCTCGTCACGGTCGAGGACCTGCAGAACGCGGTCGCCGCGGGCAGGATCGGCGCGCGCGTCGTCATCTCCGACGACGGCACGCGGCTCCATGTGGTGAACGAGCTCTCGGGAAGCGCGCTGGCGATCGAGGAGTTCTCGGGGAACCCGACCGCGAGCGAGCTCGGCATCCGCTCCTTCGCCTCCACCACGCAGCTCGCCGACTTCAACGAAGGCCGCGGCGTGCGGCAGGTCTCGGGAGCGGTCGACCCGCTGACGGGCCTGCCCGACCCCGCGCGCAACATGGACTTCCGCGTCACCCTGAAGGACGGGCGCACCTTTGATGTCGACATCGAGGGCGATGCCACCGTCCAGGATGTGATCGGCTCGATCAACGCGGCGGCCGCCGCGGCGGGCATCCTGCCCGCGGAGTTCAACGCGCAGCTCGTCGCGGTCGGCAACGGCCTCGAGCTCGTCGACTCGACCATCGGCGGCGGGTCCACGGCCGTGACCGAGCTCAACGCGAGCGGAACGGCGGAGGACCTCGGCATCCTCGGAAGCTCTGCGGGCGCGAGCCTCGTCGGCACGGACCGCGCCAGGGTCGTCGTCGACAGCGTCTTCTCGCACCTCATCGCCCTGCGCGACGCGCTCCTTGGCAACGACGAGCGCGGCATCGCGCTCGCCGCCGAGAAGTTCGACGGGGACCTCACCAGGCTCAGCGAGGCGCGCGCCGATGTCGGCGTGCGCACGCAGCGCGTGATCGACGCCACATCGCGCGAATCGGAGCTCGACATCATGGACCAAAGGCTTCGCTCGGAGATCAACGACCTCGACTACGCGGAGGCGGCGACCCGCTTCGCGGCGCTGCAGCGGCAGCTCGAGGCGAGCCTCGCCGTGTCGGCACGCACGGCGAACCTGACGCTGCTTGATTTCCTGAGGTAGCGCACGAATCACCGGTCCGCGCGGTGCGCGGACCCGCAACGGAGCTCGGCTCTCCGCTGCGGAAACAGGGTTGGAGCCCGACCGGCATGGATGCCGGACTCCAAGGAATGGAAGCCGAACGGAGCAGACGACATGCGAATCGAAACGACCCGCTTCGGACCCGTCGACATCGACGAGTCGCGCCTCATCGAGATCCCCGCCGGACTGCTGGGATTCTCGAGCTACAGGAGCTTCTCGCTCCTCCAGCCCGACGACAACGGCATCTTCTTCTGGCTGCAGTCGGTCGAGGCGCCCGACCTCGCGTTCGTGGTCACGGACCCCGCGCTCTGGGTGCCCGAGTACCAGGCCACGATCCGCAAGGAGCAGATGGAGGAGCTCGGCATCACCGACATGGGCGATGCGCAGGTCCTCGTGATCGTGAACAAGCGCGAGCAGTCGCTGACGGCGAACCTCCAGGGTCCGATCGTCATCAACGCGGCCAACCGCCGCGGCATGCAGCTCGTGCTGGCGGAGAAGAAGTGGTCGACCCGCCACGAGCTCGTGCAGCTCGCGGAGCAGGCCGCCCAGAAGATCGCCTGACGGCGCGCACGGTGGTTTGTCGTGCCGGCACGCCCGGCGTCACACGGAAGGAACCCAACGGGCACGGAAGCCCATAAAGGAAGGAGCCCGCGACATGCTGGTGCTCTCCAGGCAGCGAGACGAGACGATCATGATCGGCGACGACGTCGAGCTCACGATCGTGGACATCAGAGGTGACAAGGTGCGGATCGGCATCAAGGCCCCCGCGACGGTCGCGGTGCACCGCAAGGAGGTGTACGACGCGATCCGCAACGAGAACCAGCAGGCCGCTTCGTTCCGCGGCGAGCTCGGTTCGTTCAGGCCGCCCGCAGGATCGCGCGGCGGCAAGACCCAGGCTGGCAGGGCGGTCCTGCCGACAGCCGCGAAGCTCGCGGCGAGCAGTACCAGCAGGCGCGAGACCGCCTGAACGGGCATTCCAGTCAAGGAGGATTCCATGTCCCGCATCAACACGAACGTTTCATCGCTGATCGCGCAGAACAAGCTCGCACGCTCCAACGAGAACATGGCGGTGCGCCTGCAGCGGCTCTCGACGGGCCTCCGCATCAACCGCGGCGCAGACGACCCCGCAGGCCTCATCGTGAGCGAGCGCCTGCGCTCCGAGCTCAAGGGCCTGACGCAGGCCATCGACAACTCCGAGCGCGCGAGCTCCGTCATCTCCACGACCGAAGGCTATCTCGCCGAGGTCGCGGACCTGCTCAACTCGATCAGCTCGCTCATCGTCAACAGCGCCAACACGGGCGGCGTCAGCGAAGAGGAGATCGCCGCGAACCAGCTGCAGATCGACTCCGCGATCGAGTCGATCACGCGCATCTCGAACACGGCGAGCTTCGCAGGCCTCCAGCTCCTCAACGGCTCGCTCTCCTATGTGACGAGCGGCATCGCGACCTCCGCGCTCGCGGGTGTCACGGTGCACGGCGTCCAGTTCGGCACGAACTCGAACATCCCCGTCGCGGTCGAGGTCATCCAGTCCGCGCAGACGGGCCAGCTGTTCTTCTCGGCGCCGACGGGCACGCTCGTCTCCGCGATCACCCTCGAGATCGCGGGCAACGCGGGCGTCCAGACCATGAGCTTCGTCTCCGGCACGGCGCTCTCCGCGGTGCTCGCCGCGGTGAACACCGTGCGCGACACGACGGGCATCAGCGCCTCGCTGCGGAACTCCGCCGACCCGACCTCGGGCATGTTCTTCAACTCGGTCACCTACGGAAGCAACTCCTTCGTGGGCGTCCGCAGGCTCGGCGACACGGGCGGCTTCTTCGAGACCTACCTCTCCCCGGGCGGCGTGGCCACGCAGCGCGACACGGGCCGCGATGTCGGCGCCGTCATCAACGGCGCGCTTGCGACGGGCAACGGAACCAAGATCTCGATCAACACGCCCGCGCTCGCGGTCGACCTCGACCTCACGATCGGCTTCGCCACGACCCTGAACGCGCTCAGCGACTTCACGATCGTGACGGGCGGCGCGACCTTCCAGCTCGGGCCGTCGATCAACACCACGCAGCAGGTCGGCGTCGGCATCCAGTCGGTCGCGGCAAGCCGCATCGGCGGAACCTCGATCAGCGGCGGGCGGTTCTTCCTCGACAGCATCAAGAGCGGCCAGCCGAACTCGCTCCTCGCGGGCAGGACCCGCGAGGCGAGCGCGGTGCTCTCGAGCGCGATCACCGAGATCGCGTCCCTGCGCGGCCGTCTCGGCGCCTTCGAGCGCAACACGCTGCAGACGAACGCGCGAAGCCTCCAGATCGGCCTCGAGAACATCATGTCGAGCGAGTCGAAGATCCGCGACGCGGACTTCGCGCAGGAGACGGCGCTGTTGAGCCGGTCGCAGATCCTGCAGCAGGCGGGCACCTCGGTGCTCGCCACGGCGAACGCGAGCGCCCAGGGCGTGCTGCGGCTCCTCCAGCAGTAAGGCGCGCTTCCTTCAGGCACCCCAGGCTTTCCCCGCGCCGCCCGTCCCCAGACGGGCGGCGTTTCATTTCCACGCGGCCGAAGGAGAGGCGGGGGGCGTGTTCCCACCCGAGGTGCGGTTCGTATCGGGTGCGAGGCTCCTGCGGTTGCGTGTGCGGGCGTCGGCGCCGATCCGCGTCCGCCCGCTCAAGCGGAAGTCCGTGGAGGTCGATCCGCGGGGAGCCGAGCGGAAGGAGTCCGCTCGAAGGGAGACCTGCCGCTGCGCGGGTCGAAGTGTTCCAAGGAGGGAACCGCCCGTGAGCCGAATCGGCACGAATCTCGCGTCCCTGATCGCACAGCGGGTCTTCACCGCGAACACCAAGGCGATCAACCAGACGCTCGAGCGACTCTCGACGGGCTACCGCATCAACAGGGGAGGCGACGACCCGGCCGGTCTCATCGCCTCCGAGAGCCTGCGCGCGCGCGCGGCCGCGATCGGCGCCGCGCTCGCGAACGCGCAGCGCGCCGACCAGTTCGTCACGGTCGCGGACGGAAGCCTCGAGGAGATCTCGGGGATGCTCGTCGACCTCCAGGGCCTCGTCACGGAGGCCGCGGGAGCCGCCGGCGACGAAAGCGTCATCAAGGAGACGCAGACCCAGATCGACTCGCTCATCGCCTCGATCGACAGGCTCGCAGGCGGCACGAGCTTCGCAGGGTCGCGCCTCTTCACGGGGAGCTTCGACTACAACCTGACGGGCGGAACGGCGTCGGACGGATTCGCCTCCGTGCGGGTCTACGGGGCGCCGCCCTCGAGCGAGTCCTCGCCCGCCAAGGTGACCGTGCAGGTCGTCGCCTCCGCGCAGCAGGCCGTGGTGGCCCTCTCGGCCGGGCCCGGCGGCCAGCTTCAGAACCAGGGTCAGAGCGCCGTGAGCTTCGAGTTCTCGACGGCGCGCGGCGCGCAGACCCTTGTCTTCGCGGAGTTCACCGATGTCGAGGACATGCGCGACCAGATCAACGCCGTGTCCGACTTCACGGGTGTGAACGCCTCGCTCTCGGGAAACCTGATCGTGCTCCGTTCCGCGGACTTCGGCTCCGACGAGTTCGTCCGCGTGCGGGAGGTGGAGAACGCGAACACGAACCGCTCCTTCATCCGTGCCGTCGCGGAGAACGGCGCCGCGATCGCGGGCACCGTGAAGGACCAGACCGACGCGGGCCGCGACGCCGCGCTCATCGTGAACGGGAGGAGCATCACCGCGGACGGTCTCGACGCCCGCTTCGTGGGAAACGGCTTCGACATCTCGATGACGCTGGTCGGGCAGGGCGCGAACTCGTTCAACCAGGCCGGCGCCACGCGGCAGTTCGGGATCACGGGCGGCGGCGCGACCTTCCAGCTGTCGCCCGACATCGGCGCGCTCGGCCGCGTGTCGCTCGGCAT
>CAYMSD010000056.1:0-3493 GCA_964393015.1 uncultured Klebsiella sp. | reverse complement strand
GAAAGCGCCATCCGCGACACCGACTTCGCCCGCGACACGGCGCTCCTGAGCAGGCAGCAGGTGCTCATGGAGGCCTCCGTGCAGGCGCTGTCGCTCTCGAACTCCTTCCCGCAGATGGTGCTGCGGCTCCTGGGCGCCGCCTGACGGGCCCGCTGCGAGAGACAGGCCCGCTGGTTCTCGCGCCACGCCGCGCAGTCGTTGCAGGCGCCGCCAGCGTCGCGGGGAGCCCCACCAGCCCGCACAGGCGCCACAATCGTCGCCCTCGCAGCGTCGGCTGTTCCATCTGTGACACGCACGCGCCGCGCGCGGTCTCTACCCAAGGAAACGCCCCTGCGGGTCGCGTGGCCCGCTCCACGCCCAAACCCCGCGCTCGCGCTTGACTGCATGAAGTCTCGATGCGAAGACCCCGATCGACCATGCGTCGGAACAGTGCGCTCCGACGAGTCCACGGGTGCAGGAGGCGCCCTCAACACACGCGAGCCCTGGCTGGGGGATCTGGCCAAGGCTCAGAAAGAACGCGTCGCCGGGAAGCCCGGGCAGCTTTGCTGCACGGTCGGCGCGCGGTTCCCGCTGGAAGCCCAGTGGGTCATGGAGGGAAAGTCATGAGTCGGATCAATTCAAACATCTCGTCGATGATCGCCCAGCGCGTCTCGGCCCAGAACAACCGCTCGCTCGCGGGAACGCTCGAGCGGTTGTCGACGGGCTACCGCATCAACCGCGGTTCGGACGGCCCCGCAGGCCTCATCATCAGCGAGAACCTGCGCGGCGAAGCGCAGGGCATCAGGGCTGCGATCGGCAACGCCCAGCGCGCCGAGCAGGTCGTCAATGTCGCGGAGTCGGGCCTCCAGGAGATCTCGAACATCCTGATCGAGGTCCAGTCGCTCGTCGGCCAGACGGCGAACGAGGCAGGTGTCTCGCGCGAGGAGCGCGAGGCGAACCAGCTCCAGATCGACGCGCTCCTCTCGACCGTCGACCGCCTCTCGAACTCGGTCTCCTTCCAGGGAACCAAGCTCCTGAACGGAAACTACGACTACACCCTCACGGGCTCGACGACCTTCAACTCGGGCATCTCCGACATCACCGTCAACTCGATCAAGCTCTCCGACACGGGTGCGGCCCGCTCGGTGTCGGTGACGGTGACGCAGTCCGCGCAGCGCGCAGCGGTCGCCCTCTCGACGGGTGCGACCTTCAACAACGGCGGCTCGGGCGCCGTCACCTTCGAGATCGCAGGTGAGCGCGGCTCCCAGCTCTTCACCTTCGCGTCGGGCACCACCATCGCCAACATCGCCACAGCGATCAACGACTTCTCCGAGGCGCTCGGCGCCACGGCGACCGTCTCGGGCAGCGTCGTCGCGATCCGCTCGAACAACTTCGGCTCGGATCAGTTCATTCGCGTCCGCGAGGTGGCGAACGCGAATGTGTCGCGCAGCTACATTCGCCAGGTCAACGACGCGGGCGCCCTCACCGGCACGGCCTCGGACGATGTCAAGGACTTCGGTCGCGACGCCCGCGTGAACATCAACGGCGTCGTGGCGACCGCGCGCGGCCTCACCGCCCGCGTCGCCCTCGACGGCTTCGATGTCTCCGTCTCTATCAAGGGAAACGGCACGGGCTCCTTCAACACCGCGGGCCAGAGCCGCACCTTCAATGTCACGGGAGGCGGCGCCGACTTCAACCTCTCGCCCGATGTGAACCTCGCGGGCAAGGTGTCGCTCGGCATCGAGACCGTGAACTCGGGCAACCTCGGGAACGCAGCGCTCGGCTACCTCTCGGAGCTCAAGTCCGGCGGCTCCGCGAATGTCGAGAACGGCAACCTCACGAAGGCGCAGGAGATCCTCGACGCGGCGACCAAGCAGGTCTCCTCGATCCGCGGCCGTCTCGGCGCCTTCTCCAAGAATGTCGTCGGCTCGACCGTGAACAGCCTCAGCATCGCGCTCGAGAACACGATGGCTGCGGAAAGCGCGATCCGCGACACCGACTTCGCCGCGGAGACCGCCGCGATGACCCGGAACCAGATCCTGGTGCAGGCCTCGACGCAGGCGCTCTCGCTTGCGAACGCGGCGCCCCAGTCCGTGCTCCAGCTCATGCGATAAGGTCCCGCACGGACCTCGTCGCACGGACGGGGCCGAAACCGCCGTCGGACCGGGGGCTTCACTGGCCCGTCTGCAGATCCCATCAGCGGTCCCGTCCTGATCCTTGAGCGATCCACGCGCTCCGCCCGGAAACCCGGGCGGAGCGCTGTTTTTGTTCCCTGAAGTCGCTGAGCCGGGCACCCCGAGGGGCCCATGCGATCCGTCTGTTCCGTCTGTGCGGGCTGGGCGGGCTGCACCAGACGCTTCGGCTCGCACATCTCTCCCGAAGATGAAGTCTGACACGCCTGCCTCCGATCTGTGCGGCACGGGACATCTGTCCCGAACAGTTCGGGGGCGCAGGATGCGCCTCTTCGTCTCAGAACCGCCGTCGGGGGATCCGACTCCGGTTTGCAGGCACGCTGCTCCCCACCCCTCCGGCACATCCGGAACGGAGCCGCGTGCGGCCGCCACGCACGGCGGACCAGGGAGGGAAAGTCATGAGCCGCATCAACGCCAACATTCCGTCGATGATCGCACAGCGCGTGAACGCGCAGAACAACCGTGCGCTCTCGGGCACGCTCGAGCGCCTGTCCACGGGCTACCGCATCAACCGCGGCTCCGACAGCCCCGCGGGCCTGATCATCAGCGAGAACCTGCGCGGCGAGATCAAGGGCATCAACGCCGCCATCGGCAACGCCCAGCGCGCCGAGCAGGTCATGAACATCGCGGAGGGCGGTCTCCAGGAGATCTCCAACATGCTCATCGAGGTGCAGGCCCTCGTCGGCCAGACGGCCAACGAGGCGGGCATCTCGGCCGAGGAGCGCGACGCGAACCAGCTCCAGGTCGACGCGATCCTCTCGACGATCGACCGCATCGCGAACTCGGTCTCGTTCCAGGGCACCAAGCTCCTGAACGGCAACTTCGACTACACCCTGAGCGGCGGCTACACCGCGGCGAGCGGCATCGGCGATGTGTCGATCAACTCGGTCAAGCTGTCGGACGCACCGGGCTCGTTCCGCGAGGTCACCGTCACGGTGAACCAGTCCGCGCAGACGGCCCGCGCCGGCCTCGTGCTCAGCGCGGGCGTCCTCGAGAACGGCGGCTCCGGCTCCATCACCTTCGAGATCGCGGGAGCCCGCGGCGCGCAGCAGTTCAGCTTCGCGTCGGGCACCTCCAACAGCGCGATCGTCGACGCGATCAACGCCTTCACCGAGGCGCTCTCGGTGTCGGCGTCGCTCTCGGGCAGCAATGTCCGCATCAATTCGACGGGCTTCGGAAGCGAATCGTTCGTGAGCGTCCGCGAGATCGCGAATGCGAACGCCGCCACGAACTTCATCACGAACACCATTGGTGGCGCGACCGAGGGCGTCAAGACCAACGGCCGCAACGCCACGGTCAACATCAACGGCGTCGTCGCGGTC
>CAYMSD010000055.1:12979-21706 GCA_964393015.1 uncultured Klebsiella sp. | reverse complement strand
GCTCAGAAACGCGTCGCCCCCGCCAAAGGCCGCCGCCGCAAGCGGCGGCCGCTCAGAAACGCGTCGCCCCCGCCAAAGGCCGCCGCCGCAAGCGGCGGCCGCTCAGAAACGCGTCGCCCCCGCCAAAGGCCGCCGCCGCAAGCGGCGGCCGCTCAAACCACGGCCGCTCAAATCACGACCGCATGATCGACTGGCGCTCGATCATCACCTGCAGCGTCTGGCAGATGAGGTCGATGTCGCGCTCGGCGAGCCTGCCCGAGAAGGGCAGCGCGATCAGCCTGTCCGCCGCGCGTTCCGCGCAGGGGAAGTCGCCGATCGAGTGGAACTTCGCGAACGCGGGCTCAAGCGGCAGCGCCACGAGGGGGGCCGTCGCCGCGAGATCGTGCCTCAGCATGCCCTGGATGATCGAGTCGCGGTCGTCCCTGCCGTACCGCTCGCCGAGCCTCACCGCGAAGTGGGACCAGCGCACGGTTCCGTCCACGCATGGCGCGGGAAGCACGAGGTCGGGATGGAGCGCAAGCCTGCGGAGATAGGAGTGGAACACGCGCTCGAGCTCTTCGCAGTTCGAGCCGAAGCGTGCGAGCCGCACCGATCCGAGGCTCGCGGGAAGGAGTCCGAGCCGTGCGTCGAGCCCGATGCGCTCGACGCGCGGGATTCCGCCGATCCGCTCCCATGCGTTCCTCGGGTCCAGCGTTCCGAGGTTGCGGCCAAGCCGCAGCGCGTGCGCGAGGCTGTCGTCGTTCGTGACGCACATCGCACCGCCCGAGCCGATGGTCGAGTCGCGCTCGCCCAGCGAGATGACGGCGATGCGGCCGAATCGGCCGACGGGATCGCGGCCGAGCTGGCCTCCGAGTCCGCCCGCCACGATCTCGAGCAAGGGGATCTCGTTGCGCGAGGCGAGCGCCGCCAGTTCGTCGAGCCCCGCGGGCTGGCCGAGGTTGGCGGATCCGACGATGACGCGTGTCCGCGGGGAGAGCCGCGCCTCTGCCTCGAGTCCCGTGAGGTTCATCGTGCGTGGGTCGATGTCCGCGTAGAGGATTCGGGAACCGACACGATGCGCCGCGGCCGCGAGCGCGATCGGCGCGAGCGCGGGTGCGACGACCTCCGCGCCATCCGAGGCCGCAAGCGCCTCGAGCGAAGCCTCGATCGCCGTGCCAAGCGAGGCGAAGAGGACGGCGTGCGGGCGTCGCACGATCTCGGCCATGCCTCGCTCGAGCCTGCGCTCGGCCTCGAAGGGATCGCCGTGGATCGTTGCGAGGAACTCCTGCAACTCGCGCAGTTCGGTGCGCGACGGCGGAGTTGGACCGATCAGGACAGGCTCGCTCATGACGCCTCTCTCGTCTCGCCTTGCGTGGTGGCGGCAGGGAAGAGCGCGTCGACCGCGCTTGCCGTGCGGTTCGAATGCCGAAGCCAGAGCCACGCGGCCTGCGTGCGGATGGCCGGGTCGACCGCCACGGCACCGCCCGCGATCTGTCCGAGCAGCTGCAGTTCCTCCGGTGCGACGGTGTCCGCGCTTCGCGCGCGGAGCAGCGCGATGAGCGACTCCCCGAGGCGCGTGGCACGGCCGCGTGCGGTCGACGCGACGCGCGCAGCCTCGGGCGAACCGGCGGCTGCGAGCACGAGAAGGAGCGCGTCCTGGCGCTCGCGGCTCTCCGCGGCGCGCGCGAGCGGCTGCTCAAGCTCCTCGGGTGCCACGATGGCGAGCCGCGCGAGTGCGCGCATCGTCGGCTCTGCGAGCGCGGGCGCGAGGTCGCGCGGCGCCTCCTCGAGGAACGACACGCATGCGAGGCCGAGCGCGCGCTCCGACGACGGGCCGAGCCGACGAGCGCCCTCGAGCGCGGCGCGCATGGCGACGCGATGGCGCAGGCCGACGAGCTTCTCGAAGGCGCCGGCGTCGTCCGACTGCGCGAGAAGCACGCCTGCATCCGCGATCGTCTCGAGGAGTGGATCGCCGTTGCGGACCCGCTTCCATTCCGCCTCGGGCGCGCGGACTCCGCTTGCGAGAAGGATCGCAGCCTGCCTGAGCAGGGCGAGTTGCGAACGGTCGGCCTCGACCTCCCTTGCGAACACGGGGTAGCCGTGCTCGGGGCTGAGCACGAGCAGCGAACCGAGCGCACGCGCCTTGGCGTCGCCCGCGACCTCGGGCAGCGCGATGAGCGACGCGAGGAACGGTGCAGCGCCCGCGAGGCGCTCTGCGGAGGCGGCCTCCGCGATCTGCGCGACCGCCGCGGAGCGCGTCCTCGGAGGAAGCGCGGCGATCATGTCGCGGATGCGCGTCTCCGCGGCCGCGCTGTCGTTCGCGCTCCCACCGAGGTCGAGGAGAATGGCGAGCGCGAGTCCCGCGACCTCGGGCGTCTTCGAGTCGAGAAGCGGCATGAGCGCGTCCGGAGCGGGAGTTCCGCCCTGTCGACGCTGCCGCGCGAGCAGCACGATGCGCTGCGCGGAGAGGAGATCGGGCCACGCGAGGACCGCCTCGAGGCGCTGCGCGTCCACAAGCTCGAGCGCGAGCGCGGCCGAGAGCGCCAGCTCGCGGTCCGAGGGGCGGGGGAGCGACTCGATCGTCGCCGGATCGATGAGCTGTCCATCGTTCAGCTCGGCAAGCCCGAGCACGCTGTCGACGCGAAGCGACCAGTCGTCGCTGTGCAGCATGCGCTCGAGGAGCGTCCGCGACGCCGGATCCCTCAGCTCGCGCAGGGCAAGCATGGCCGCGTGCTGCTGTCCGTCGTTCGTCGACTGCAGCGTCTCGCGCAACACCCGCAGGGACGAGTCGTAGGGGTCGACGGGACCGTATTGCGCAGCCGCCTGCGACGAGACCGCGCCACACACGCCGAGCGAGAGCATGCCGAGCCACAGGCACGCGGGAGCGGCCCGGTTGGCGATGTGGCGCAGGGTTTGGCTCGGGGCGACGATCGGCATGAACCCGAGTGTAGCGGGTCGCTCACTGGCGGCGGGAGAGGTCGTGACGGAGCTGGTCCACGACCTCGCGGATGCTTTCCCCCGCATCGCCGACACGGGCGTCTTCCTCGATCATCGTGCGCAGCCGCTTGGCGGCCGTGTGGACGGCCGAGTGGGTGTCGCGCCCGAGGGCGCGCGCGATCTCGGGATAGCTGTGCGTCGTGAGTTCGCGCGAGAGGTGGGCGACGACGCCGCGTGCGACGACCGTTCGGGCGTGCCGGCCCGAGCCGAGGAGTTCCTCGCGGCCGACGCGCATCCGGTCGCACACCGACTCGATGATCCGCGCGAGTCGGATCGGCTGGGTGCCCGCGACCTGCGCCGCCTCGTCGCCGAGGAGGCGCTCCACGGTGCCCGGGCCGATCTGCCCGCGGAGGCCGTCGAGCTCGACCAGCGCGCCGAGGCGGGTGATGGCGCCCTCGACCTCACGGATCGATCCTGCGCAGCGGCCCGCGATGGCATCCTCCGCCGCGCCCGAAAGCGCGAGGCCGCGGGTGCGGGCCAGCCGCTGGACGAGCGCCACGCGCGTCGCGCGGTCGGGGCGCTCGACGCGCACGACCATGCCGGAGAGGAACCTGCTGACAAGCGACTGGCTGAAGCGGCGGATGTGGCGCGGGTGCTCGTCGCTCACCAGCGCCACGCGCGCGCCCGAGAGATCGATCGCGTCGATGGTGTGGAGGAACTCCGACTGCGTGGCGGTCTTGTTCGCGAGGAAGTGGATGTCGTCGATCGCGAGGAGGTCGACGCGGCGCAGGCGGCGGCGGAACTCGTCGAGCGTGCCTGCGCGGACCGACGCGATGTACTCGTTCGTGAACTGCTCCGCGGTGACATAGCGCACGACCTGCCGCGGCGCGCGGTCGAGCCTGCGGCGGCACAGCCCCTGGAGGAGGTGTGTCTTTCCGACGCCGCACTCGCCGTGGAGGAAGAGGATCGACGGCGCCTCGGCGGAGCCGTCGCCGATCTGCTCGCTCGCTGCGAAGGCGAGTCGATTCGAGTCGCCGACAACGAAGTCCTCGAGCGCGCGGAGCGTGGCCTTGCGGGCGGGTCGCAGCTCGCCGAGCGGCGCCGGTTCGCTGGTCTCGCCGCGCGCGCCCCTGGCGCGGGCGTCGCGCGGCGTGGCGCCGGGTGTGTGCCCGATCGCGGGCTGCGTCGTCGGGTCGATCGCGTCGGCGGGCTCTCGCTCGCCCGAGGGAGCCGTCTCGGCGGCGTCCGCCGACTCGATGATCACGACGCGTGCGTCCGCCCCGAGCGTCTCGCGCGCGAGCTGCTCGAGAGGCTCGCGGAAGTGCCGGGCGATCCACTCCGCGACATACGGGGTCGCTGCGCGCACCTCCACGCGGTCTTCCCGGGTGGAGACGCTGGTGCCATGGTCGAACCAGAGCCCGAAGCGGTGGGTGCCGACGCGTTCCCGCAGGGCCGCGAGGATGCGGGCGGCGGCGGTCTGCTGGGACGCTCCATGCGTCGAGGCCTCTGAGGGGACCGCTGCCGTGGCCGGAGGGAGCTCGGCTCCGTCGACGCTGCGTGCGTTGCGCGGTGCGCCGATGCGGCGCTGGCTCGTGACGGAGGTCGGTCGAGGCATCTTGACTCGCGGAGATCGGTGAAGGCCCGCATGGCGCGGCGCAGGGCGATGCCGGGACGATCGGCATCGAGACGCACGGCGACAGCGAAGGACGCGCGGACGATCCGCCACGCGGCCAGGACCCGAGGAGTTTGAGAAAGGGAAGCCACCGTCCGAGCTGGTGCGCGTGTCGACGCATGCGCGCCGACGGAACTTCTCGAGAGACCTGATCGGGTCGCGAAGCCGCTGCGGTGAAGCCGTTGCGGGACGCGACAGAAGGGTCGCCGGAAGCGTCGCTCCATCTCGGCTCCGCGTACGAACCACGGAGGCCCGCGTCCCTGCGAGCTGCGCGCACTCTACAGCGAGACGCGCGCACTTCAAGCGGCATGTCGAGATGCGAGGACCGCGTTGCGCGGGAAGCCCCTGCAAACAAGCGGTTTGCGTCGATGCTTCGCGCCCATCGACGCGGAGAGGAAGTGTCTGTGGATAAATCGCGGAACGATGCGCACGACGCGCGCGACTTGCAAAAGGTTTTTGGTTGCGCTCACGCGCAGAGCGGCTTGACAAGCGCGCGTCGACTTCCTCAGCGCGCGCGTCGCGCGGCGCGCACGAGCGCGACGCGCGAGGTCGTCTGCTTGAAGCCGTTCGACGCGTAGAGCCGCTTCGCGGGCGCGTTGCGCGCATCGACCGCGAGGGTGACGGTGCCCACGCGCGCCGCGGACACCTCGTGCAGCGCCGCTGCGAGAAGGATGCGCGCGAGCCCGAGGCCGCGCACCGCGGGCGCGAGCCCGAAGTAGGCGAGTTCGCTCGATGTTCCGTCGGGCGAATCGTTGAGCAGGCACACGCCGCACGCGGAGCCGTTGCGGCGCAGGAGCAGCCAGTGACGGCGCCGCGCGCCGACGCCGAAGTGGCCGTCGAGCACATCGGACGTCGCGCGCAGCCCCGCAAGGCCGGGGCAGTCGAGCGTGTCGGTGTAGGTCGCCTCGAGGATGGCGACCAGCGTCGCGCGGGCCTCCGCCGGGAGACGCGACGCATCGTCGCCGTCGAGGATCGTGCGCGGAGCGGCGGGCTCGATCGACCAGCCCGCCGGAATCTCAGGCTGCGGAAGCGTGCCTGCGCGGGGAAGCGCGCGCTCGAGGTACTCGAGGAGCGCCATCCGCTCGAGCCCGGCCATCTCGTAGGCGAGGATGTCGAGCGGATGCGTCGGATCGATCAGGCCCTGGGCGAGATCGGACTCGGACTCCGAGCCGTCGGCCGCCGCGCGGATCAGCCGCGCGAGTTCGGGGACATCCCTCGAGGTGCGCGCGCGGCTTGCGATGAGCATCGCCGTGCGGCCAAGCGAGGGGACGGAGAGCACCGCCATGCGGTAGCGCCCGTCGGGGTCCGCGAGGCACCACAAGTAGTCGAGGCGGATCGAAGCCCGCTCCGCCTGGTCGATGAATCGACGCGCCGCCGCGGGGCCTGCGCCAAGCAGGGCGCCCATGGCGTCCGCCCGCCTTTCCGCGGGGGCGCGCACGATCTCAAGCTGGGAGTTCGGGTCGATCATGGCGGGCCTGCGAGGCGACGACGCGGCGAAGCGTACTGCGGCGGCTCGGTTGGCGCAGGGGGATCCTCCCGCGGAACCCGTTCGATCCGCCGAGGTTTCGGTTACACTCCGCGCCCCGCGGCCGCCGCTTTGCCGCGGGATTCCCGACCATGCCGGAGCACGCCATGCGCAGCGACCTCTCGATTCCGTTCCTCGCCACGATCGCCCTCATTGGTTCGCTCGGCCTCTGTGCGGACGCGTCCACGGCGGCGGGGTCCACGACGGGCACCGCGGTCGTCGTGGCGACGGCAGCGCCTGCGCAGTCGGCTCCGCGCCGCGCCGCGAGGGAACTCGACTTCACCGCCACGGAACTTCGCCTCTTCAAGGACCCCGAGAGCGGATTGCACTACTGGTTCTTCACCTACGAGGTCGAGAACAACACGGGCCGTGACATCCGCTTCGCGCCGCGCATCGAGCTCCTGATCGACGACGGGCGCATCGTCCGCCAGGGCGAGGGAGTTCCCGGCAGCGTGACGGCCCAGATCAAGGAGTACCTCGGCAACCCGCTTCTCGAGGACCAGTTCGAGATCCTCGGCGAGGTCATGCAGGGAAAGCCCCACGCGAAGTCGGGGCTCGTCGTCTTCCAGGCGGAGGACCTGAGCCCGACCGAGCTGACCGTCTTCGTGCAGGGCCTCTCGCGTGAGAGCGAACGGCGGCCGCACCCGAAGACGGGCGAGCCCGTCACGCTTCGCAAGACGGTCCGACTCGATTATCTGGTCCCCGGCGACCCCAAGCCGATCGGAACCGAGACCTACCCCGTCGTCGCGCGGGAGTGGATTTTCCGCTGAGGCTTCAGTATCCTCTCCCGACTCGGGACCGAGGCTGGCGCCTCGGTTCCGTCTGTCATCGTTCGTCAACCGCTCGGTCGCGCCCCTCGTGGCGAGTCGAGGCATCGCTGGAGATTCCGTCGTGGCACACAAGAAGGGTCAAGGCTCAACCAAGAACGGACGCGACTCGAACCCGCAGTTCCGCGGCATCAAGCTCTACGGTGGCCAGGCCGCGAAGGCTGGTTCGATCATCGTTCGCCAGTGCGGCACGGTGTGGAAGCCCGGCTACCTCGTCCACATGGGTTCCGACTGCACCCTGATGGCCGAAGCCGCCGGCACGGTCGTGTTCAAGGGCGGGCGCGTGCACATCGTGCCGTCCGATCCGAACACGCCGCGCATGGCGAACGTCGGCTGAACGGCGGTGAGCCAGCCGGACCGCAGGGTCGGCCGCTCCGCCAGCTCACTTGAGACCACAAGACGCCGTGCGCGGGTGCGCACGGCGTCTTCCTTCCCGCCATGCTCGTCGACGAAGCAATCATCCATGTGCGCAGCGGCCGCGGCGGCAACGGAGTGTCGCACTTCCGTCGCGAGAAGTCGATCATGAAGGGCGGCCCCGATGGCGGCGACGGCGGCCGCGGCGGCCATGTGATCCTCGTCGGCGACTCGCACCTCGACACGCTCGTCGAGTTCCAGCATCGGCCGCATCTCTTCGCGCAGAGCGGCGAGAACGGCGCCAAGAAGAAGTGCCACGGCTCGGACGCACCCGATCTCCTCGTGCGCGTTCCGCTCGGCACCACCGTGCGCGACGCCGAGACCGACGACTTCGTCGCGGACATCCTCGAGGAAGGGCAGCAGGTCGTCGTCGCGGAGGGTGGGCGCGGCGGCCTCGGCAACGACCGCTTCAAGACCGCGACGCACCAGTCTCCGACCGAGTGCACGCCCGGCGGCGACGCGGTCGAGCGATCCTTCCGACTCGAGCTGCGCCTGATCGCGGACATCGGCTTCGTCGGCCTTCCGAACGCGGGCAAGTCGACGCTGCTTGGCGCGTCGACCCGAGCGCAGGCGAAGGTGGGGGACTACCCCTTCACCACGCGGCGCCCCCAGCTTGGAATCGCCGAGCTGCCGGGCGATCGCCGCGTCGTGTGCGCGGACATCCCGGGCCTGATCGAAGGCGCGAGCGAGGGCGCGGGCCTCGGCCACGACTTCCTGCGCCACATCGAGCGGACCCGCGCGATCGTGCATCTCGTCGACCTCGCGCCGCTCGACGGCTCGAAGCCTGCGGAGAACTACCGCACGATCCGCGAGGAGCTCCACGCCTTCTCGCCGGCGCTCGCGGAGAAGCCCGAGATCGTGGCGTTCTCGAAGGTCGATCTCGTTCCCGAGGAGGAGCGCGCCAAGCGCGTGCGTCGACTCGCCACCGAGCTCGGCCTCGCTGCGAAGGGCTCCGGCGGCGACGACGAGCCCGTCGTGATCTCGGCCGCCACGGGCGAGGGCATCCGCGAGCTCCTCGAGCGCTGCTACGCGCTCGTCAAGGGCACCGCGGCCCCGACCGAATGGCGAAGGTAGCGCACGCCCGCCTCAACGGCAGAGAAGCCGGAAGGCCGCGAAGAAGTCGCTGAACTCCGCGCGGTGGCGGTCTGCGATCGTCAGCTCCGCGATCTCCGCCGCGAGCGATGCGCCCTCGCGAAGGATCTCCGCTCGACCACCGCCCGCGTCCGCGATCTCGGGGAACCAGGTGTGGCTCGGGCGCTTGCGCATCTCGGGAACCGGAGCCTTCGGAGGCGCGACGGGCGCGCGACCGTTGCGTCCGCGTGCATCATCGCCGTCCCTTGCATCGCCGTCCCTTGCATCGCCGTCCTTGGATT
>CAYMSD010000055.1:6684-12879 GCA_964393015.1 uncultured Klebsiella sp. | reverse complement strand
CGTGCATCATCGCCGTCCCTTGCATCGCCGTCCCTTGCATCGCCGTCCTTGGATTCGCCGTCCTTGGATTCGCCATCCGCCCCGTTGCCGCTCGGAAGCGGCGCGCGCTCCGAGCCCTCCTCCTTGAGGTTCGCCTCCTTGTCGCGCGCCACGATGCCGTAGGTGCGCACGCCGGCGGCGAACGCACGCCTCGCAAGTTCGATGCAGAGTGTTCCCTCGCCGACATGCGGCGGGGCGTCGCCCACGAGGACAAGCGCGCGGATCGGCTGCGGCGCGGGCGGGCGCGCATCGGGGAGCCATGTGAACTTCGAGAGCGCCTGCTTCATGGCGGAATAGACGCTTTCGGGCTCGTCGCCGCCGCCTTCGGCCGAGAGGGCCCACAGCCTCTTCTCCGCCTCTGCCACGCTCGGCGTGAAGTCCCACGCGCGCATCTCCCACGCATCGGTGCGGTCGCGGTAGCCGACGATGGCGATGCGCACGCCGCCCGTCACGCTGCCGAGGAAGTCGACGAGGTCGGTGATGCTCGACTGGGCGTCGGAGAGCTCGCGCCACATGCTGGCGGTGCAGTCGATGAGGATCGCGAGGTCCATCGGTCGGTCCGCGACCGAGGCGAGGTAGCCCTCGAAGGCGATGAAGTCCGCGGGCGAGAGCGTGGCGACCTTGTTCGGGGCCACGAGACGCGCTCCCGCAGGTGTCGAGGGGACGAGCGCCGCGTCGCGAAAGCCCGGGTTTCTCCGCGACTTGCGGTACCACTCGCGCCAGCGGTGCTCGCGGCCGAGGTCCTGCGCCGCTGTGATCGCCGCGAGGCGCGCGGAGAGCGTGCCCGCCTCCGTGCGGTCCATGCGCACGATCACGAGGCGGAGGAGTTCGTCCATGCGCTTGCGGATCGCGGCGTCCTCCGTGCGGCCGAGCGCTGCGAGGATCTCGAGCGCGAGCGCGCTTTCCGCGGGGCGGCCCGAGCGCTCGAGCGGGGCGAGGCGTGCATCGAGCGTGGCCTGCGGGACCGCGTAGCGCCCCCGCACGATCGCGCGCAGGACGAGCGGATCGCGCTCCGACTCGAGGACCTCCGTCGCGACGGGCACGCCGCGGCGGGCGAGACACGCGAACGCATAGGCGCGGACGCGCCACGACGGGTCGCCCGTGAGGGAGAGCAGCCTCCCCTCGCTTGCTTCGCAGTCGAAGCGCTCGAGGCGCATCGCCGCGAGCGCGCGCGAGGTCCACGCGCGCGAGGTCGCGAGCCTGTTGAGCGCCTCGGACTCCTCGGGCGTCGCGTCGCCGAGACGAACCTCTGCGGTCGGCGCGGGCGCAGGCGCCTGTGGAGGTTCTCCGCCTGCCTGCGTCCCGTGCGGCGCGGCGATCGCAACAAGCGCGGTCAGGACGATGGCGACCACGGCGGACACGGCGTGGAGTGTACGCTGCGTGCCCCGCGCGGCCACACGATTTCACGCCGCGCGGACGCCCTTCGGAGGCCACACCATGATCGAACGCGAGTCCTTCGAATCCGTCTTCAAGCGCGCAATGCCCTACGCCGCGTACCTCGCCACCGATCCCGCCCGCGCGGGCGGGTGGCAGGCCGTCTACGAGCGCGTCGCCTTGAGCGAAGTGCAGCGCGCGGTGCTCGCGAGCTTCACCCGCCGCATGCAGGTGCTCGTCGTGAGCGGCACCTGGTGCGGCGACTGCGTGCAGCAGGGGCCCTTGATCGCGCGCATCGCGGAGGCGTCGCCCGCGATCGACCTCCGCTGGGTCGACCGCGACGAGGAGGCGGAGTTCTCCTCGCGCGTGAGGATCTGCGGCGGCGGCCGCGTGCCGACCGTGGTGTTCGCGGCAGAGGACGGCGAGGTCTGCGCGATCCTCGGCGACCGCACGCTCTCGCGCTATCGCGGGCTCGCGCGGCGGCAGCTTGGCGCGTCATGCGAGCTTCCGTGGGCGGAGATTCCCGCAGACGAGACGGCCGCGGTGATGCAGGAGTGGCTCGACGAGTTCGAGCGCGTGCAGTGGATGCTGCGGCTCTCGCCGCGGCTCAGGCAGAAGCACGGGGACTGAGCGCGCTTCAGCTGCCCCGGGCCGTGCCGGCGAGTCGACGCAGAAGGTCGAACGCGGCGAGCGGCGAGAGCGCGTTCAGGTCGACGGCGCGGAGTTCGCCGACGACCGGGTGCTCGACATACTCGGTGAAGAGCGACAGCTGCGGCGCGGCCTGCTGCGGGGCCTTCCGCGGCGCCGCCACGACCTTCTGCACGCGGCCTGAGAGCGCGTCGGCGACCTCGACCGTGCCGAGGAGCTCGAGCACTTCCTTCGCCCGCGCGACCGTCTCGCGCGGCAGGCCCGCGAGGCGCGCGACATGGATGCCGTAGCTCCGGTCGGTGCGTCCCGGCACGATCCTGTGGAGGAACACGACCTCGTCGTTCCATTCGCGCACCGACACATGCAGGTTCGTGACGCGGGGCAGGGTGTCCGCGAGCTGCGTGAGCTCGTGGTAGTGCGTCGCGAACAGCGTGCACGCGCCGCGCACGGCGAGCGTCTCGGTGATCGCCCACGCGAGGCTCAGGCCGTCGAGCGTGCTCGTTCCGCGGCCGATCTCGTCGAGGACGACGAGGCTCCTCGCCGTCGCGTGGTGGAGGATGTTCGCGGTCTCCGTCATCTCGACCATGAAGGTCGACTGGCCCGAGTGGATCTCGTCGGCGCTGCCGATGCGCGTCAGGATCGCGTCGAGGACGCCGATCTCGGCCTTCGTGGCCGGCACAAAGCTGCCGACATGCGCCAAAAGCGCGATGAGCGCGACCTGGCGGATGTAGGTGCTCTTGCCCGCCATGTTCGGGCCCGTGATCAGCGCGAGCGTGGGGGAGGCGTCGGCCGCGCCGCCGGGCCCGCCGCCAAGAACCGTGTCGTTCGGCACGAAGCTCGACGCGAGCGTGCGGTCGAGCACGGGGTGGCGCCCGCCTTCGATCGCGATGCCCGGCGTCGTCGTGATCGTCGGCCGCGTCCAGCGCTGGCGTCGCGCGATGCCCGCAAGGCACGACAGCGCGTCGAGCTCGCCCGCGCGCTCGCCGAAGGCGACGATCGCGCCGAGATGCGACGCGACCTCCGCGAGGAGCCGCGTCCAGAGCTCCTTCTCGCGCTCGACGGCGCGCGCGTCGGCGCGCAGCACCTTCTCCTCGAACTCCTTGAGTTCGGGCGTGATGTAGCGCTCGGCGTTGCGCAGCGTCTGCTTGCGCGTGAAGGACGCGGGCGCCTTGGCGCTGTTCGCCGCGGAAAGCTCGATGTAGTAGCCGAACACCGAGTTGAAGCCGACCTTGAGCGAGGCGATGCCCGTCGAGGCGACGAGCTCCTCCTGGTACT
The DNA here is from genome assembly GCA_964393015.1 of uncultured Klebsiella sp. GTDB lineage: Bacteria > Planctomycetota > Phycisphaerae > Phycisphaerales > SM1A02 > QWPT01. Next base: position 9,543 of record CAYMSD010000055.1, on the reverse strand, counting down.
TCGCGAGCCACGCGCTCGAGTCGCGCTGGAGGAGGCGCGTCTCGTCGAGCTCGAGGTCGTGGCCGTCGGCGAACACGCCGCCTTCGCGCAGGTGCGTGGGCGCATCGCGCTTGATCGCGCGCCCGAGGTGCTCGGCGAGCGGCGCGAGCACGGGCGCGACGCGCGCGAGTTCGGCGCAGTCGTCGGCGAACGCGGCGCTCGGTGCGAGCGTGTCGGCGAGCGGACGGATCGCGGCGAGCGAGCGCGCGAGCGCGAGGAAGTCGCGTGGCGTCGCGCGGCCGAGCGCGGCGCGTCCTGCGATGCGGGCGACATCCTGGAGTTCGCCGAGCTGCGCGAGCACGGCGTCCGCGAAGCGCTCGTCGGCCGCGAGCGCCGCCACGCGGTCGAGGCGCGCGTCGATCGCAGGCTTCGTGGCGAGCGGGTAGCAGAGCCAATCGCGCACGAGGCGACGGCCCATCGGCGTCGCTGCGCCGTCGAAGATCGAGAGCAGGCTTCCCTCGGTCGCGCCCGTGCGCAGCGTGCGCTCGATCTCGAGCGCGCGCAGCGTGGTGGCGTCGACTCCGAGGTGCTCGCCGCGCACGACGCGCCGCGGCGGCAGCAGGTGCGGGATACGGCCGATGGCCCCATCGGTCACCTTGTCGGTCGCCTGCGTTTCGAGCGCGTAGCGCAGGATCGCGCCTGCGGCCGCGATCGCCGGGTCGCCCTTCGCGAAGCCGAAGCCCTCGAGCGAGCGCACGCCGAACTGCGCGGTCAGCGCGTCGTAGGCGTCTTCTGCGCGGAAGTACCAGCCCTGTCGCGCCGTGAGCGCGAGACCGCGCGCAGCCAGTCGCGTGAACTCGGGATTGACCGAGCCGTCGCGCTCCTCGGGATGCACGATCTCGCTCGGCGCGAGGCGTGCGATCTCGTCGCCGAGCAGCGCGACCGGGCACGCATGCACGGTGAACGCGCCCGTCGAGACCTCGATCGCAGCGAGGTGTGCTTCGGGACCGTCGATCGAGATCGCGACCACGCGGTTCGCGCTGCCCGCCTCGAGCAGCGTCTCGTCGACGAGCGTGCCCGGGGTCAGCACGCGCGTCACGGCGCGCTCGATGACGCCCTTCGCATCCTTCGGGTCCTGCATCTGCTCGCACACGGCCACGCGGTGCCCCATCGCGACGAGACGCCGGATGTAGCCTTCGGCCGAGTGGAAGGGGACGCCCGCCATCGGCAGGCCCTTGGTGCGCTCGGTGAGGGTGATCGAAAGCAGCTTGTGCACGAGCACCGCATCGCGCCCGAACATCTCGTAGAAGTCGCCGAGGCGGAAGAAGAGGATGCAGTCGGGGTGCGCCTGCTTGAACCGCGCGAACTGCCGCATGGCGGGCGTGGCGAAGTGGGGGTTCTTCGCCGGATCGGCCCAGCTGGTGTCGCGCGGGTTGGCGGTGTCGAAGATGGCTGGGATCTCGGCCACGGGCGGGGAGAGTAGACGCGAGACGGGCGTCCGCGAGAAGGGCGCGGCGGCAAAAAGAGCCGTTTCCAACCCCTTTGCAGCGCTGTTCGAGCTTGCTACAATCCCGCTCCTCCCATGGGGTGGTAGCTCAATTGGGAGAGCGCCTCGGTCGCATCGAGGAGGTTGTGAGTTCGATCCTCATCCACTCCACTTGAAACCACGGCCCGCGAAAGCGGGCCGTGGCGTTTCAGCTGGAGTTGTGTTTGAGCGGCGGTCGCGGCTGCGGCCGCTCCCTGTGGTGCTAGGGGCGCGTGGCGGCGGTCGTGGGACTGGCCGTGGCCGGTCGGCTATCCTCTCCGCCCCGATGGACCTCCACCCGATTCTCGCACACCAGGCAGAGGCCGAGGGATCCCTCTCGCCGGCGTGGCTGCTCGTCATCTACTGCGTTCTCGTCGGCATCGCATCGCTCGGCGGAGGTGCGCTTGCCGCGAGCCTCAGGCTTTCGCATCGCCGGCTGCAGTTCGCCCTCAGCTTCGTCGGCGGCACGATGCTCGGCGTCGGGCTCTTCCATCTGCTGACGCACGCGGTGATCCTCGCGCTCGAGTCGTCGACGAGCGCTGCGGGCGGCGGGCTGTCGCACGGCATTCTTCACGGCGCGCTCGACGGCGTGATGCTCGCGCTCGTCCTCGGCTTCCTTGCGATGTTCCTGCTGGAGCGGTTCTTCCACTTCCACCAGCACGAGTCGCCCGAGCACGCGGGGCACCACGACTGCTGCGACGACGGATGCGACGCCCACGGCGGCGAGGGGAAGAAGCCGCACTCCCATGGCCATTCGCATGGCCAGTCCCACGGCCGCCAGGGCGGGAAGAAGCTCAGCGAGCTCGGCTGGGTCGGCGCCGCCATCGGGCTCACGCTCCACAGCGTGCTCGAAGGCGTGGCGCTCGGCGCTTCGGTGCTTGCCGGCATGGCCCACAACCATGGCGGCGCGATCGCGGGGCTTGCGACCTTCTTCGTCATCCTCATGCACAAGCCCTTCGACGGGCTGACCGTCGCCATGCTCGTGCGGGCGGCGGGGCGCCCCGCCGGCTTTGCGCACGCCGTGAACGCGTTGTTCGCGCTGGTCGTGCCTGTGGGCGCCGCGATTCTCTGGTTCGGCGTGTCGGAGAGCGGCGCGGAGATCCTTCCGTACGCGCTCGCGTTCAGCGCAGGCACCTTCCTCTGCATCGCATCGAGCGACCTTCTCCCCGAGCTGCAGTTCCACCGTCATGACCGCATCGGCCTCTCGGCCGCGCTCATCGTGGGCCTGGCTCTCGCCGGGGCAATCGCGCGCTTCGAGTCTTCTGTCGCGCAGTCGCATGACCATCACCACCACGGCCATGGCCACGATCACGGCCACGATCACGGCCACGATCACGGCCACGACCATGATCACG
>CAYMSD010000055.1:0-6584 GCA_964393015.1 uncultured Klebsiella sp. | reverse complement strand
GGCCACGATCACGGCCACGATCACGGCCACGATCACGGCCACGACCATGATCACGCGCCCGAGCCCGCTGCGCCCGCAAACGCGGGATGAGGCGGCGGCACCAAACGGAGGGTTCCACCATGAAGGTGAAGGCTGAAGTCGTCATCGCCGAGCTCAATCGCCTGCGCGGGGACATCGACAAGGACATGAAGGATCCCGAGTACTTCGCGCTGCACCACGCGCTGTGCTTCGTCTCCTACAAGATGGGGGAGTTCCAGAAGTACCTCGACGAGGTCGTGAAGGACGGGGAACATCCGTGATTTAAGCGGTCGGCGTGTTTGAGCGGTCGCCGTGAGTTGAGCGGTCGCCGCTGCGGCGGCTCCCTTTGGTGCTTGCGCGCTCGCCGCCGCGGCGGCTCCCTTTGGTGCTGGTGAGACGGGCGTCGGTGGGCGTGCTGCGTGTGAGGCGAACGCCCGTTGCTGCGGGTAGACTCCCGTTCCCGGGCGCCGTTCGCGCTCGGCAGAATCGAGCAACCCATGTCTGACGCGCAGCAGCAGGCGGCGGGCTCGGGCGGTCAGCCCGCGGCCGAGAAGAACCGCTACAAGGACACCCTCAATCTTCCGAAGACGGGCTTCGCCATGAAGGCGAACCTCGTGCAGGCGGAGCCCCAGTCGCTGAAGCGGTGGGAGGCGATGTCGCTCTTCAACAGGCTGCAGGCTGTGCGCGCGCAGGCCGAGCCCTTCGTCTTCCACGACGGGCCGCCCTATGCGAACGGGCCGATCCACATCGGTCACATGCTCAACAAGGTGCTGAAGGACTTCGTCGTCCGAGGCGCGCTGATGGAAGGTCGCCGCGTCCGCTTCGTGCCCGGATGGGACACCCACGGCCTCCCCATCGAGCACAAGGTGATGACCGAGCTCCACGAGAAGGGCAAGGCCGCCAAGCTCGAGACGCTCGCGCCCGAGCATCGCCACATGGCGATCCGCCGCGAGTGCGCGACGGCGGCCACGAAGTTCATCGGCCTCCAGGCAGAGCAGATGAAGCGGCTCCTCACGCTCGCCGACTACGAGGACCCGTACTACACGCTGATGCCCGCCTACGAGGGCAAGGTGCTCGAGGTCTTCGCGGATCTCGTCGACGAGGGCGTCGTCGTGCGCGCGCTGAAGCCCGTGCACTGGTCGATCGCCAACAAGACGGCGCTCGCGGAGGCTGAGCTCGAGTACGAGGACCGCCAGGATCTTTCCGTCTATGTCGACTTCGAGGCCGCAGACCGCGCCGCCGTCGCCGCCGCGTTCGGGCTGCTCACGGAAGCGCCCGAGTCGGGCGGGGGCGAAGGCGACGCCGAGATCGACGACTCGCGCTATCTCGATGTCACGCCGAGCTTCATGATCTGGACGACGACGCCGTGGACGCTGCCTGCGAACCTGGCGATCGCGGTCCACGAGCGCTTCCGCTACGCGCTCGTCGAGATCGACGGCGACTGCGTGATCGTCGCGAGCGAGCTCGTCGCGCAGGTCGCGAAGAAGGCGGGCGCGGAGAAGGTCGTGGTGCGCGCGGAGGCCGATGGCGCCGCGCTCGTCGGGCTCCGCTACCGCCATCCGTTCTGCGAGCGCGAGGGCCGCGTGGTCGCCGCCGCGTATGTCACGCTCGAGGACGGCACGGGCCTGGTGCACACGGCCCCGGGCCACGGCGCCGACGACTACCGCACGGGCCTCAAGGAAGGCCTGCCCGCCTATTGCCCCGTGCGCGAGGACGGCACCTACGACGACACCGTTCCCGCGTGGCTGCGCGGCAAGTCGATCTGGGACGCGAACAAGGAGATCACGGAGAGCCTGCGCGCGAGCGGGCACCTGTTCTTCGACCACGCCTTCTCGCATTCGTACCCGCACGACTGGCGCTCGAAGACGCCCGTCATCTTCCGCGCGACGGAGCAGTGGTTCGTGGGCGTCGACCTTCCGATGAAGCGCGACGGGAAGACGCTCCGCGGGCGCGCGCTCGAGGCGGTCGCCGACGAGGTGGGCTTCACGCCGGAGTGGGGGCGCAACCGCCTGCGCGGCATGCTCGAGTCGCGGCCGGACTGGTGCATCTCGCGCCAGCGTTCGTGGGGGCTCCCGATCCCTGCGTTCCGCACGGCGGACGGCTCCACCTTCCTCACCTCCGCGAGCGTGCGCGCCATCGCGAAGCGCTTCGCCGAGAAGGGAAGCGACGCGTGGTTCCAGGAGACTCCAGCGGAGCTTCTCTCGCACTACGACGCGTCGAAGGACCCCGCCGCGCCGAAGGGCCTCGACATCGCGTCGCTCGTGAAGCTCCACGACATCTTCGATGTGTGGTTCGAGGCGGGAAGCTCGTGGAACGCCGTGCTGCGCGCGCGCGGCATCGGGTATCCGAGCGAGATCTACCTCGAGGGAAGCGACCAGCACCGCGGCTGGTTCCAGCTGTCGCTCCTGCCCGCGATCGGCGCGACGGGGCGTGCGCCGTTCAAGCGGCTCGTCACGCACGGCTTCATCGTCGACAAGGACGGGCGCAAGATGTCGAAGTCGCTCGGCAACACCATCGATGTCGAGGCGCTCCTCAAGGAGTACGGCGCAGATGTCTGCCGCTGGTGGGTCGCGGGCATCGACTACGAGAACGACATCCGCGCGGACCTCGCGTTCTTCAAGGTCGCCGGCGAGAGCTATCGCAAGGTGCGCAACACCGTGCGATACCTCCTCTCGAACCTCGACGGCTTCGACCCCTCGGAGAAGGACGCGCTCCTCGGCGGCCTGACCCCGACGAGCCTCGAGGCGTGGATGCTTGCGCAGGTCGCCTCCGCGCAGGAGGCCGTGCGGCGCGGGATCGCGGCGTGCAGCTTCCGCGAGGCGCAGCAGGCGATCTACCACCTCTGCAACGAGTCGCTCTCGAGCATCTACTGCGCAGCCACGAAGGACAGGCTCTACTGCGACCATCCAGGCTCGACCCGCCGCCGCATGGCGCAGGCCGCGATGTACGAGGCGACGGAGGCGCTCTGCCGCATGCTCGCGCCGTTCCTGCCGCACACGGCCGACGAGGCGTTCCGCGCGCTGCGGCGCGACGAGTCGGCGTCGGTCCATCTCGAGCACTTCCGCACCCTCGCGATCGCGTGCGACTCGCGCTGGAGCAGCGTGCTTGCGCTGCGCGAGCTCGTCCACGCCGCGCTCGAGAAGGCGAAGGAGCGGGGGATCGAGAACCCGCTCGACGCGGGCGTCGCGCTTCCCGAGCAGCACCACGACCTGCGGCCCTTCGAGGGCGACCTCGCCGACCTCTTCGGCGTCTCGCGCGTCGTCTTCGCGCGCGACCAGCAGTCGATCGAGGTGATCGATCTCCGCGACGAGCCCCGCTGCGAGCGGAGCTGGAAGCGGGACGGCACGGTGCGCGCCCGCTCCGACGGCGGCATGCTGTCCGACCGCGACGCGGTGGCCGTCGGGCTTGCGTGATCGCGGGGGGGCGGGCGATGGCGCGCGGATTCGTCTGCTCTTTTTCCCTTTCCGCGCCCGCGTCGTTTGACTTCGCCCGAGGCCATGGCACCTTGTCGAAGCCTCGTGTCCCCTCGGGGGCACTTGCGGGGCGGAGTGTTTGCGAGAGAGAGAACTCGCGGGAGAGAGAGCGGGTCAGACAGGGTGTTTCGCGAGCGTCCGATGGGAGCTCGCGGGCGTCCCGAGACCCGTCCCGCAGATGAGTCCGGCGTTCCCGAGTGGTGCGCCGGACGGAGAAAGTTCCACAGCGAAGAAGGGCTGCGCGCCTTCTGACCTGCCTTCCGTTGCCCGAGCCGAGCTCGGCGCCCTCGGATCGCGCGTCGGGATCAAGCGGGCCCTGTTTCGTTTTTGCGCGGCGTGTCGGCGGCTGGAACGCACCCTCCCATCGCGCGCCAGCGGGTCGTCAAGTACAGTGCGGGGCGATGGTTTCGCTTCCCGAGCTTTCGTCGTTCCTCGCAGCAACGGGTCCCGACCTGCCGCGCGCGGCGGGGCGCCTTCATCCGCTTCTCGTCCACTTCCCGGTCGCGCTGGCGCTTGTCGCCATCGGCGCCGAATGGTGGCGCGGGGTGCGTCGGATCGAGGGCATGTCGCCGCTGACGATGCCGCTTCTCTGGCTCGCGGCGGTGTCCGCGATCGGCGCCACCGCGACGGGCTGGCTGAACGCCGCCCACGAGCACGACGGAAGCACGGATCCGACGCTCGACCGGCACCGCTGGATCGGCACGGCGACCACGGTCGCCCTGCTCGGCCTCGCCTGGTGGGGGCGCTCGCTGTGCGCGAGCCTCGTCCACCCGACGGCGGAGGCGTTCGCGCGCCTCGGAGCCTTCCGCTGGATGGCGGCGGTCGTGGCTGTCGCGGTCGGCCTCACGGGTCACCTCGGTGGCGAACTCGTCTACGGCAAGAACTATGTCGGGAAGGTGCTCTTCCCGCCCGCTGCGAAGCCGACCGAGCCGCCCACCGATGCTCCCGTGGCAGAGCCTGCGGCCCTGACGCCTTCGGAACTCCACTTCGTCGAGCGCGTGAGGCCTCTCCTCGAGGTCCACTGCCTCGAGTGCCACGGCTCGCGCCGCCAGCGCGGCGGACTGCGCATGGACTCGAAGGAGGCGCTCTTCGAAGGCGAGGAGTACGAGTGGTCGGTGATTCCTGGGAAGAGCGCTGAGAGCGAGGTCTTCAAGCGCGTCGTCCTCGGCCGCGACGACCCAGACGCGATGCCGCCGGAGGGGCCTGGCCTTTCCCAGGACGAGATCGATGCGCTGCGCAAGTGGATCGACGAGGGCGCTGTGTGGCCGGAGACCGCGGGAGCGGCGGTCGCCGCACCTGAGGGCGCAGCGTCGACGCAGCCTGCGTCCGGCGCAGGCGCTGGCGCTTCTGCATCGGCCGACGCGGTGCCCGCCGATGTCCGCGCCAAGGCCGACGCCGCCGCGCGCACGCTTGGCGCGCGCGGGGTGCTCGTCCAGCCGCTCGCCCTCGAGAGCGCATACCTCGATGTGAACGCGAGCCGCGCTGCGCCGCCGCTCACGGCCGCCGATGCGCCGCTTCTCGCGGACCTCGCGCCGCTCGTCGTGAACCTCAACCTCTCGCAGACGGCGCTCGGCGACGATGGCCTCGCTGCGATCGGCGGCATGCCGCTCCTCGAGCGCCTGCGGCTCGACGGGAGCTCGATCGGCGACAAGGGCCTGGCCGCGCTCGGCACGCTCCCGAAGCTCGAGAGCGTGAACCTCGTCGGCACGGCCGTCACGCCTGCAAGCGTGTCTTGGCTGCGCGCGCAGCCGTCGCTGCGTCGCGTGTATGTGTGGCGCACGGGCCTCGACACGCCAGAGGCGATCGCAGCGCTCCGCGAAGGCGGCGCGATCGATCCGATCGGCGGAGACCTGCCGCTCGCGCAGCCGACGACTCCGCCGATGCCTGCGGATGAACCCGCCGCGGGCGCTGCAGCACAGTGAGGCGCGCGGCGGGTACGCTGCGTGGATGCACGACATCCGACACGACTCCCGCTCCGACTCGCACGCCGAGCATTCGCGCCGCGCCTTCATCCGCACGGCCGCAGGCCTCGCGGCGCTCGCGCCGTTCTCGAACGCCTTCGCGTCCGCGCTCCTCGCGGGCGACATCGTCACTGGGTCGGGCGACTTCCAGTATCGCGTCGAGCACGACTGGCTGACGGCGCCAGAGGGGCTCGCATGGGGCGACACGCACGGCGTCGCGCAGGACAAGTCGGGCCACATCTACATCTCGCACACGGTCGGAGGCGATGCCAGGAAGGACGACGCCGTCTATGTCTTCACGAAGGACGGCAAGTTTGTCCGCTCGATGATGCCGCAGATGAAGGGCGGCGGCCACGGGCTCGATGTCCGCGACGAGGGCGGCACGGAGTTCCTCTACCACTGCGATGTAAACCGCCGGCGCGTTCTCAAGACGACGCTCGACGGCGCGGTCGTGTGGGAGAAGGGCGCGCCCGTCGAGGCCGAGTTCGCGGGCGCGAAGGTCTACGGCAACGAGAACGACTGGAACCCGACGAATGTGGCGTTCCACCCGAACGGCGATGTCTTCGTCGGCGACGGCTACGGCAAGAGCTTCGTGCACATCTATTCGAAGGACGGCTCCTACAAGTCGACGATCGCAGGCCCCGGCTCCGGCGAGGGCGAGGTCTCGGGCCCGCACGGACTGTGGTGGGACGACCGCCTCGGCACGCTCGCGGTCGCGGACCGCTCGAACAACCGCATCCAGTACTTCGCGGAGGCGGGCACGGGCCAGCCGTGGAAGCATGTGTCGTTCGTGAAGGAGGCGATGCGCCAGCCGTGCCACTTCAAGACGCGCGGCGATCTGCTGCTCGTGCCTGACCTCTCGAGCGCGGTCGAGCTCCTCGGCAAGGACAACAAGCCCGTCGCAGTGCTCGGCGACGGCCACCCCACGAACCTGCGCGGCGCCGCACGCAAGGACTTCATCCCCGGCAAGTTCGTCCACCCGCACTCCGCGACCTTCCTCGCGGACGGCTCGATTCTCGTGGTCGAGTGGGTTCCGATTGGCCGCGTCACGAAGCTGACAAGGATCTGAACTCGGCGCCCGCAGCTCCGGCAAGTCCTTTGCCGCGCTCGGCGTCAAGCGCCGCGCGCGCTG
>CAYMSD010000054.1:0-21849 GCA_964393015.1 uncultured Klebsiella sp. | reverse complement strand
CGCCAGTCAACGAAAAGGCCCGCCTCGACTTCGAGGCGGGCCTTGAACTCCCCGAACTGGACTCGAACCAGTGACATGCGAGTTAACAGCTCGCCGCTCTACCAACTGAGCTATCGGGGAATTGGTTGTGGGACGGAAAGGATACCGTCCGACGCGCCATCGTCAAGCCGTCGGGGGAACTTCAGCCCCAGTCGGCGGGAGAGCGCAAGAACCCTCCCTTTCCTGCAGGGACGCGGGGAAACGTTGCGGTTTCTGCGTGGTTGCGCGTCCGCGCGCACGCCGTCCGTCCGAGGGGCGGCCTCCGCGCTGTAGGCTGCGGGCATGCAGAACCTCGACCGCCGCTCGTTCACGGCCCTCTCGGGACTCGCCGCGCTCGGCGCGGCGATGGGAGCACCTCTCCGCGGTGCGCAGGCAGCGGAGCCTGTGCCGCGCCGCGCCACCCGCGCCCTGCGCTTCGCGCACTTCACCGACCTCCACATCACGCCCGACCGCGACAGCGCGCCCGGCATGAAGAAGGCGTTCGAGACGGCGCAGTCCGACGGCGTCGAGATGATCCTGACTGGCGGCGACCTGATCATGGACTCCTTCGCGACGAAGCGCGCGCAGGTCGACCGCGAGTGGGCGCTCTTCCACAAGCTCTTCGCCGAGCACTGCACCGTTCCAGTCGAGCACTGCCTCGGGAACCATGACATCCTCGGTTGGTGCCGTTCGAAGGCCGACGCGAAAGGCGACGAACCCGACTTCGGCTACGCGCGCGCGCTCGCCGAGCTCAAGCTCGCCGCGCGCTGGCGCAGCTTCGACCGGAACGGCTGGCACTTCATCGTGCTCTCGTCGGTCGAGCCAGACCCGACCGACGAGTGCAAGTACCTCGGCAAGCTCAACGACGAGCAGCGCGCGTGGCTCGAGGCCGACCTCGCGAAGAACACGTTGCCGACCGTCGTCGTCTCACATATCCCGATCGTCACGATCACGCCCGCGATCCGCGGCGAGAACATCCGCCGCGACCGCGAGACCATCGTGACGGGCGACTATGTCCACCTCGACGCGAACGACATCCACGCGATGTTCCGCAAGTCAGGCCGCGTGAAGCTCGTGCTTTCGGGCCACACGCACCTCGTCGACCGCTGCGAGGCCGACGGCGTCACCTACGCCTGCAGCGGCGCCGTCAGCGGCGGCTGGTGGAAGGCGTCGAAGACCTACTGCGACCCGTGCTACGCGCTCATCGACCTGATGCAGGACGGCGCCTTCGGGCTCGAGGTGAAGCCAACGGGCTGGACGAACGCGTGAGGCGACGCCCGCACCGCGGCCACACTCAACCGATCTTCGCGATGCCGCCCATGTACGGGCGCAGCACCTCGGGCACGACGACCGAGCCGTCGGCCTGCTGGTGCATCTCGAGCAGCGGAATCAGGACGCGCGGGCTCGCGATCACCGTGTTGTTGAGCGCATACGCGAAGCGCGTCTTGCCGTGCTCATCCTTGTAGCGCAGGTTGAGGCGGCGGCACTGGAAGTCGCCGAGGCGGCTCGCGGAGTGGGTCTCGCCGAACTCGCCGGTCGGCGCGCCGTCCTTGCCGACCTCGCCGCGGCCGGGCATCCAGCTCTCGATGTCGATCATGTCCTCGTTCTTCACGCCGAGGTCGCCCGAGCAGCACTGGAGCAGCCGATACGCAAGGCCGAGCGACTCGAGGATCATCTCGACCGTCTCGATCATCTGCGCGTGCCACGCGCGGCTCTCTGCTTCGTCCGCCTTGCAGACGACGACCTGCTCGACCTTGTCGAACTGGTGGATGCGGTAGAGGCCCGCCGTGTCCTTGCCGGCAGCGCCCGCCTCGCGGCGGAAGCAGGTCGACACGGTGCAATACTTGAGCGGCAGCTGCTCGAGCGACAGGATCTCGTCTGCGTGGAGGCCCATGAGGCCGACTTCGCCCGTGCCCGTCAGGAAGAGGTCATGGCCCGCGCCGCGCGCCGCCTCGTCGATGTGATACGCCTGCTCGCGGCCCGCGGGGAAGAAGCCCGTTCCGACCATGCACTCTTCCTTCACGATCACCGGGACGCCCATCGGCTTGAAGCCGCGGCGATCGGCCATGAAGTCGAGCGCGTAGCGAAGCACGGCCTGGTGGAGCCGCATGCCGAGGCCCGTCAGCACATAGTGCCGCGTGCCCGACATCTTCACGCCGCGCTCGAAGTCGACGAGGCCGTGCAGCTTCACGAGCTCGAGATGCGTGCGCGGCCTGAAGCCTCGGTTCTCCGCGAAGGTCTTCGCGAAGTCCCAGCTCGGCGGCGACCACCGGCGGATCTCCTTGTTGTCCTCGCTGCCCTTGCCCCTCGGCACATCGGCGGCGGGGGGCTGCGGCACCTGAAGCCAGAGCGCGCGCCACTCGGGCTCGATCGCGTTCAGGTGGCGTTCCTCCTCCGCAACGAGCGCCTTCAACTCCGCCGGCTTCGCCTCGAGCGAGGCGATCTCCATCTCGAGACGGTCCTTCTCGTCGCCCGCCGCGCCCTTGAGCTTGCCCTTCAGCTGCCCGAGCTTCGGCCCGATCTCCTTCGAGATCCGGTTCTGCTCTGCCTTCGCGCTCTCCTGGCGCGACAGGATCGCGCGGCGCGCCTCGTCGAGCGCAAGCAGGCGGTCGATGTCGACCGACATGCACTTGTCGCGCACGCCGTTGCGGTACTTGTCGGGGTTCTCGCGGAGGTCCTTCAGATCGATCATGGAAGGCGGAAGATAGCGCCGATCTCAAGCGGCCGCAGCCGCGACCGCTCAAGCTAGGTTCTGTAGGACGGCGGCGCCGCCCACTTCATCTTCGCGCGCAGCGCATCCCAGTAGCGGTTCGAAGGATTCGCCACGAACAGCGCCTTCCGGCCGTGCTCGCGCGTCCGCACGGTGTCGCCCTGGCCGAGGGAGATGTGCCGCTGGCCATCGAGCACCACGCAGGTTCCGTCGTTCACCCGCCGCATCACGAGCGCGATGGTGTCCGTCGACCGCACGACCACGGGTCGGAACGCAAGGCTCTGCGCGCAGATCGGCGTGATCGTCACGCCGCCGACATCGGGATGCACGATCGGCCCGCCCGCGCTCGCGCTGTACGCCGTCGACCCGGTCGGCGTCGCGATGATCACGCCGTCGCCGATGATGTCGACGCCCGTGTCGTCGTCGTCGACGCGCAGCGACATCTCGATCATGCGGTGCGGTGCGCCCGCCGTGATCACGGCGTCGTTGATCGCCGTGCCCGACTCGCGGTCGCCGTCGGCGCGCGCGACCTCGACCGCAAGCAGCATCCGCTCGCGGAGCGGCGGCGCTGCGCTGAAGACGAGCGCCGCATGCTTCTCGAGGTCCGCAGCGTCGAACTCCGCGAGGAACCCGAGGCGCCCTGCGTTCACACCGACGATCGGCTTGCCGTGCTCGAGCAGACGCCGCGCCTGCGCGATCAGCGTCCCGTCTCCGCCGACGACGACCGCGAGATCGAAGGCGGCGGCCTGCGGCAGCGGCCCCTCGTCCGCTCCGATGACCTCGACGGAGGCCTGGCGCGCGACGATCGGCCGCACCGCCTCGGCCGCGCGCGCGGCCTCGGGCTTGTCGTGATTGACGATGAGCAGTGCGCGTGGCATGCGTTTCCTCGACCCGGGGGTCGTCAGCTCACTCGCTCCTGGGTGAGCCGCATGAAGGCGGTCTCGAGGCTGATCTCCTCGGGCTGCAGGCGAGCGAGTCGGAATCCCTGCGCGAGAAGCCGCGCGGCAAGTTCGCTCGCCGCGATCTCAGCGTTCGGCTCGAGCTGCACGTCCATCCGCTGCCCGCCGTCCTCGAGCATCAGCTCGACCTTGGCCACGCCGCGCACGCCGCGCAGGAGCTTCGCCGCATCCTCGTGCCGCGACTCGACCGAGATCTGCACGACCTTGCCGACCTTCGCCTTCTGCATGAGCTCGCTCACGGCGCCCGCGAACACGAGCTTCCCTTGCTCGACCACGCCGACGGCGTTGCAGAGGTCGGCGAGCTCGTACAGGATGTGCGAGGAGATGAGGATGGTCTTTCCGATGCGCCGCAGCTCCTTGAGGAGCTCGCGCATCTCGATGCGCGCGCGCGGGTCGAGACCCGAGCTCGGCTCGTCCATCAGGAGCACCTTCGGATCGTGGATCAGGACGCGCGCGACCGCGAGCCGCTGCTGCATGCCGCGCGAGAGCCCGTTCACCTCGCTGTCGGTCTTGTGCGTGAGGTCGGTCAGCGCCAGGACCTCCGAGATGGTCCGTTCGCGCCGCGCGACGGGCACCGCGTAGCAGGCGGCGAAGAACTCGAGGTACTCGCTCACGGTCATGTCCTGGTACGCGCCCATGAAGTCGGGCACATACCCGATCAGCGGGCGGATCAGGTGGTTCTGGTATCCGACGACCTTGCCGTCGATGCGCGCCTCGCCCCAGGTCGGCTTCAGGAGCGTCGCGAGGATCTTGATCGTCGTCGTCTTTCCAGCGCCGTTCGGGCCGATGAAGCCGAAGCAGGTGCCTTCCTCGATGGTGAGGTTGAGGTTGTCGAGCGCGACGAACTCGCCGTACTTCTTCGTGAGATTGACCGTCTCGATCATCGGCATGGAGGAAACCTCGTCCAGTCAGTCGTTCGCGCCGCGCGCGTGGTTCGTTCGCCTTCGCCCGATCACCCTTCTCCGCCCGTGGTGGGCACAGGCGCCGTCTCCTCGCGCTCGGAGCCCGACCCGTCTTCGATCGCGTCGTCGCGCGAGGCGGCGGGCTGCAGCCGCTCGGGCGTGACCGACGCGAGGTCGACGGGCAGCGGGACGACCCACCGCACCACGACCTTGCCCGTCGACTCGACCGTCTCGCCATCGACCGTGAGCGGGTAGGGCAGCGGTGCGTCCACCAGCGTCCCGATCACGATCAGGCACGGCTCCGCGAACCATCGTCCGAGGTCGAGCTCGCGCTCGGACTGTCGCACGATCCGCAGGAGCTTCGGATCCTCGGGCGGATTCTGGAGGTACGGCGGCGGCTCGAGCATCGAGTAGATCGACAGCATCTCGAACGCTCGCGCGAACGAGAGGGAGTCGTTGCCGAGGCCGAAGCCGGGCGCGAGGTTGCGCGCGGCCGCGTAGAGGTCGTCGTAGTAGCGCGCCGCGATCGCGCGCTGGAGCAGGACGCCATCGCCGAGCGACCTTGCCCCGATCACCCGGGCGAGGTCGAGCGGTTGCCCTGCAGCCCAGCTGGGCAGGGACACGACCACTCCGCGGTTCGGAGGGAGGCCCTTCAGCCTGCGCACCTCGACCTTGCCATCCTGCGCGAGCGTCGGCGGCGGGTTCCTCAGAGGCCAGATGTGGAAGATCTGCACATCGACGAGCGTTCCAGGCAGGCCGTGCCGCAGTTCGCCCGAGATCTGGACGCGCGGGGGAGAGGCGAAGCGGTCGACCGACACCTCGATCGGCGCGGCGGCGGAGGGCAGCGTGCCCCACGCGGTGTCGACTGCGCCGAGCCAACGCGTCGTGAAGTCGATCGCGGTGGCGCGCGACGGAGCCGTCGCGACGGCGGGGCGATCGAGCGGAACCTGGTACCGCTCGCGGCTCGGGAACGCCTGCGCGTCGACACCGATCGGCCGCCACGAGTCGATCGTGTTGCGGAGGCCGGCGGCGCCGTCCGGGTCGAGTGCGACCTCGACGCTCCCGTACGAGGGGGAGAAGAGCGAAAGCCAGCCGATCGCGCGCCTGCGCTCGCGCTCGGTGCCGTCGGAGGGGCCCGGGGGTGGCGACACGATGTCAAGCACGGTGAGATGCCGCACGCGGGCGTCGCGCCCTGCGAAGGAGCTGCCGACGAGCATGATGCCCGTCGCAAAGACGGCTGCGACGGCGAGGTACGCGACCCACGACCAGCGCTCGCGCTTCCACGACTTCAGCACGGCGAAACCGAGCGGACCGGCGACGAGCCAGTACAGCGCGAAGATCGTGGTCGCCGCGAGGATGCCGACCGCGGCCTGCCCTGCCAGGCCGATCTCCCGCGCGATCAGCGGACCAGCCTCGATCGAACGCGTGTATCCGCCGCCGCGCGCGAGGCGGTCCTCCTTCTGCATGCGGTCGAACTCGCCGCCGCTCGGCGTGTCGGCGCGACGACCGAGGACGCGGTTCCAGAACACATCGACCTGCGGGAGCTGCGGCGACTGGAGTCCGCGAGAGGAGAGTTCCTCCACATCGATCCCAAGCAGCGTGATGTGCCCGAACCCGAACGACCGGCGGACTCCGACGAGCCTGCCGTCGACCGAGTCCTCCGCGACGATCGGCGCGCCGTCGGGGCCGCGCCGCGCAGGCACCGCGAGGAACGGCCGCCACGGTCGGTTCAGCGTGGCGTCGTCGAAGACGGTGAGCCGCATGCGCGCATTCGGGTCGCGCAGGCCCGCATCGAGCGAGAGCATCGGGAGCAGATCCGCCACCCGCACGTCCTCGAGCCTCGTCGGCGTCGTGGTGGGGAGCAGATCGCTCAACGGGTGGCGGTCGAGCGCGCCGACGGACCACGCATCGCCTGCGGATGGGAGAGAGATCACGAGATTGCCGCCGCGCTCGACCCACTCGCGGAGCGCGCGCGCGGGCTCGTCCGCGAGGCGCGCGGGCGAGGCGTTCGCGCTCGCCCAGATCACGCTTTCGAAGGGCGCATAGCCCTCCCAACGGTCGGGCAGCGAGTCGACCGAGGTCGCATTCGCGATCTCGGCGGTCGAGTGCATCGACGGGCTCGAGGAGCCGTCCCGCGCGGGTCCGATCGTCTCAAGTCCGAGCGAGCGGCTTCCGATCACGAGGATCGCATCGCGCTCCGCGGGCAGGACGACGGGCTGGTTCTCCGCGACCTGCGGCGCCACCTTGACGGTCCCGAGCTCGCGCACGCGGCGGCCGTCGACGCGCTCGTAGATCCGCAGGTCGAAGATGCTCGACTGCAGCGTGCCTTCGCCGAGCGGCGGAAGGACCCCGTAGATCCAGCGTCGCTGCGCCTGCCCCGGGTTGAGCACGAAGCTGCGCGAGTACTCGGCGATGTCGAGGTCCGCGTTCGGAAGCTCGAGCGCCGCCTCCACCTCGACAGGCGCGTCCAGGGCCGCGCGGAACTCGACGAGCATCGCGACGGGACCAGCGGCACGGACGACATCGCCCGTCCCGAAATGGACCACCTTCACCTCGACCGATTGCGCGGCCGCGAGGCCGGCCGCCGACAGCATCGCCCACAAGGCCGCGAGAAGCGGCAGGGCGGAAAGGCTGTTCTGCATGCGTCGCATTCGGGCGGGAGTGTACACGGGAAGTGGCATCCTTCGACGAATCCAAGGGGACCCGCTCAACCGGCCCGCGCATCGGGCCGATCCCCGCGATATGGATGCGTACTCAGTCCTCTGCACGCTCGTCGGCACCTACCTCGGTTGCCTGCTCGTTCTCGGCGTGATGGCCGTCCGCATCGACGACGCGCACCGCTTCAACAAGCTGATCCGCGAGACCCGAAGGCTCCGGCACAACTTCGCGACGCCGCGCGACGCGAAGAAGAAGAAGGAAGACGACACGCCGTTCATGGAGGCGTGAGCGACGAGCGGTCCATCGCGGCGAACTCCGCCAGCATGGCCGCATGGCTGCGGATCGCGTGACGGTAGCAGGCCAGCTCGAACTTCTCGTTCGGCGAGTGCACGCAGTCGTCGTCGAGGCCGAACCCCACGAGAAGCGAGTCTACCCCGAGGATCCGCGCGATCGAACCGACGGCGGGAATGCTCCCCCCCGTGCCGATCAGGAGCGGATCACGCCCGAACACGGCCCTGAGCCCGCGCTCCGCCGCATTGAGGTACGCGGAGCTCTCGCGGACCTCGATCGCGGAATTGGCGCCATGCCGCTCGAACTCCGCGCGGCAGCCCGCGGGAAGCCGGTCGCGCACGAAGGCCTCGAACGCGGCCGCGATCCGCTCGGGGTCCTGCCTCGACACAAGACGGAAGCTCACCTTCGCGGTCGCATGCGCGGCGATCACGGTCTTCGCGCCCTTGCCGGTGTAGCCGCCGAAGATCCCGTTCGCGTCGCAGGTCGGCCGCGACCAGGTGCGCTCGAGCGTCGACCGCCCGCGCTCGCCGAGGCCCTGCGAAAGCCCGATGTCGCCGAGAAACTCGCCCTCGTCGAAGCCAAGCGACTCCCATTGCGCCTTCGTCGCGGGCGGAAGCTCGCCCACCCCGTCGTAGAAGCCGGGGATCGTCACGCGCCGATCCGCGTCGTGCAGGTCGGCGAGGATCCTCGCCAGCACATTGATCGGGTTCGGCACGGCGCCACCGTACATCCCGCTGTGGAGGTCGCGGGTCGGGCCGTGCACGGTCACTTCCATGTAGACGAGTCCGCGGAGGCGCGTCGTGATCGCGGGCGTCGAGATGTCCCACATCCCCGTGTCGCTGACCACGCAGACATCGGAGGCGAGCCGATCCTTCGCCTCGTGGAGGAACGGTTCGAGGCTGCGGCTCCCCGACTCCTCCTCGCCCTCGATCAGGAGGGTGACGGGGCAGGGCGGTCCGCCCGCCGCCTCATGCCAGGCGCGCAGCGCCTCGACGATTCCCATGACCTGTCCCTTGTCGTCCACCGCGCCGCGCGCGACCACGCGCTTTCCGCGCGGGCCATCGACGATCGCGGGTTCGAACGGCGGGCTCGTCCAGAGTTCGAGCGGATCCGCCGGCTGCACGTCGTAGTGGCCGTAGTAGAGGATGCGTGGCCGCGTCGCGGCCTCGGGCCCGACGCCGGGATGGTGGGCCACGACCATCGGGTGCCCGATCGTCCTCGCGGCCTCCGCCATGAAGCCGAGACCTCGGAGCTCCGCGACGAGCCACTCTGCGCAGCGCCGCGTCTCATGGTCGAACGCGGGGTCCGTGCTGACGCTCGGAATGCGGAGGAAGTCGCAGAGCCTGGCGGTCGAACGCTCGAAGCCGCGATCGGCTGCGGAGAGGACATCCGCGAGGACAGGGTGCGACGGAACGGAAGCGCGCGTGTCGGCTGGCTGCTGCATGGCGCGGAGTGTACGGCGGCCGTCCGCGCGCAGCGGCGCGTCAGCCGCGCACGACGAAGGCCGCAAGTCCGAGCGCAAGCACGGCGAGGCCGATCACGACCACGCCGAAGAAGAACATGAGCCAGCGCTCGACGAGCCGCCACTCGACCGCAGGCGGCTCGTGGCTCGCCATGCGCGACACGCGCGCGGGCCGCGGCTCGAGCTGGTCGATTCCCTCCATCTCGGCGTAGCTCTTCGGCGGGCGCGCGGCGAAGTCGCACGCGCAGCGCGGGCAAGAGGCCTGTCCGGGCCTGTCGACGAAGCGGCCCGCGTATCCGCAGGAGACGCACTGCCGCTGGTGCAGTCGGGAGAGGTCCTTTGCCCGAATGGCCATGCGCCGAGCATAGCACCGGCCGCGCCCGAACCAAGCGGAAACTTGCGCCGAGGCACGCATCTCCCGGCACCGAGGGCCGCGAACCCTGCGATACTCTTCGCCCGCCCGCGAGACGGCGCGCGCCCCGCGGGACGGAGCCTCACGACCCATGCGACCAGACCAATGGATCCAGCATCTCGCCGGGCTCTCCCGCATGGCGGGCGTCGAGGTCTCCGCGCTGCCGCCGGACAGCACGCTGCTCTCGGGCGAGCGCGGTGAACAGCTCCTCTGGCGCGCCTGCGCGGGTGAGGCGACGGCGTGGCGTCGGCGGGTGCTTGCCAACACCGACGCAGCGCCAGACGCCGCGCGCGCGCCGCTGCTCGAGCCCGACGCCTACCTCGCGATCGAGGTCTGGGCCGAGTGCGAGCTCTCCGCGCTGCACGCCCTCCATCGACTTGTCCGCGAAGGCGAGTCCGACCTCGCGGCGCGGCTCGAGGGGGCGCTTCTCTGGCATCTCGAGCACACGCAGCCCGACAACTCGACGAACCGCCCCTGGGCGCTGCATGCGTTCCTGCTCTACGCGCAGTCCCACGGCCCCGACGATGCGGCCGCACGCGAGGCCGCGCTCTACGCGGAGACACTCCTCCACAACATGGTCGCGACGGACGCGCGGGACGAGCCGCTCTCGCGCTGGATCCTGGCCGACGCCGCGCGCGAACTCGCACTCGCCCGCACGGCCGCCTCGCCCCAGGCCTCCGACTGATCCCGTACGATCCGCGCCATGTCGGTGGACCACAACGCCCAGGCGCCGCGGATCGGCTCGCTCTTCGGCGCGATCACAAGCGCCATGCAGCCCGCGCGGATGCCGCTCGCGTTCCTGCTCGCGCTCCTCGTGCCGGTGCTCGCCTCGCTCGTCGACCGCTTCGACGGGAGGGAAGAGATGCGCGTCCGGTCCGATCCATGGGTCGCCGTCGACTCGGACAGGCTCTTCGCCACCTTTCCCCAGTCGATGACGGCGCCCGCGCCGCGGGGAATTCTCGACGGTGACGGAATCGAGCGCCCCGCCGGCGTCGGGACCGCGTTCGTGGCGGAGGTGCGCCTCTCGCTGCGCCAGGCGGCGACCGCGTTGCTTCGGCTCGATCCGAACCTCGCCTTCCGCTCGCTCGTGGGCGCCGTGGTGCACGCGCCCGCACGCGCCGTGCGGTCGGCGCCGCTCGCCTCCGCCATCGCGCTTCTCGTCGGTCTCGCCGCGGCGAGCGTCGTCGCGGGCGGCCTCTGCCGCATGGCCGCCGTCCACACGGGGCGCCGCGCGCGGCTGACCGTGCTCGAAGGGGCATCCTTCGCGCGCGACCGTGCCCTCCGCCTCTCGGCGCTTCCCGTCCTTCCGACCGTCGTGATCGCCGCCCTCGCCCTGCCGATCCTCCTCTTCGCGGTCCTGCTGCGCGTGCCCGCGCTCGACATCCTCGCGGGAGCGCTCTTCGTGCTCCCGCTCCTCGTCGCCATCCTCGGCGCGATCCTTGCGATCGTCTCGATCGCGGCCTTCCCGCTCATGCCCGCCGCCATCGCGGTCGAGGACTGCGACACGGGCGACGCGATCACCCGCGCGGCGTCGCTCGCCCTCTCGCGCCCGCTCCTGTGGCTGGCGATCCTCGCGATCGCCGCGCTCACCATGCTTCTCGGCGGCGCCGTCGTCTCGACGGTGCTCGGACTCGCAGGCTGGTCCATCACCGCCACGCTCTCCGCGCTCGGGGGCGAGTTCGGACAGGTCCTCGCCTCGGGCACGGCCTCGCAGCTCGAGGCGCTCTCGGGCACGCGGGCCGTCGCGGCGACGGCGCTCGACCTCTGGGCAGGCCTCTTCCGCCTGCTTGGCGGCGCGTACCTCATCTCGCTCTTCTTCGACCTCGCGACGCGCGCCTATCTCCTGATGCGCGCGCGCATCGACGGCGAGCCGCCCGCGACGGTCTCGGGCTACGGCATCGGCTGAGCGGCGGACGCACGAAGGTGCGCGACCTCCGCCTCGAGCGCAGCGACGCGTGCCTCGGGCGCAGCGACGCGTGCCTCGAGCGCAGCGACGCGTGCCTCGAGCGCGGCGATGCGCGCGTCGCGGTCCGCGGTGCGTTCGCCCCCATCGCCCGCACGCACGGCCTGCGGCGCCCAGACGCCCGTCGGATGGAGGTCCTCGCACAGGAGCTGCTGCCACCGGGGCGCCCGGCTTCCGGGCGACGGCGCCAGCTCGCGCACAAGCGGCTCCGCGCGACCGGCGAGGCCCGCGAGCGCACCCTCGACCGCCTCGGTCGACTCGAAGGGCTGCATCCGCGCCGCGCGCGCACGGAGTTCGCCCACGGTCTGCGGTCCCCGAAGCAGGAGCTCGCAGAGGAGCGCGAGCTCGGGCGCGCGCAGGCCGAGGGCCTCGCCCGCCGTGTGGCGGAACTTCTCGACGCGCGAACCCGTGAAGCTCACGTCGCGCACGAATCCCTTGCTCCGAAGTCCGTCGAGCGCCGTCAGCGCGCGGTCGTCGTCGAACTCGACCACGGGGTCGCGGTTCGACTTCTGCGAGACGCCCGTCACAAGCGAGTTGAGGGAAAGGGGATACTGCGCGGGCGTCGTGAGCGCCTTCTCGATGAGCGTGCCGAGGACGCGGCATTCGTCGGGAGCGAGCGGGGTCATGGAGCAAGCGTACACTTGGTCCATGCAACCGTCGCAGGGCAGGGGTCGTTCGAAGAGTGAGACCGCGGAGGTCGCGCGCGCGGCGGTCCGCGCGCTGGCCGAGGGCCGCGCCGCCGATCTCGCCGACGCGGTCGAACGAGGCATCGCCGAGACAGGCGCCGATCCGAGAGGTCGGCGACCGACACGGTCCGAACTCCGCGCCCACGCACAGGCCTTCGAGGAGTCCACCGTCGGCACGGAAGGCCGCGGGCGGCGCATCGCGGCGGCGCTCGAGGAGGTCCTGCGCGTGCTTTCAATCCTCGAGGAGACCGTGCTCGCGCGCGATCCCGAGGGTTGCGGGCGTCGTCCGCCCGCCGTCTACGGCCGCGCCGCCCGCGCGGAGCTCGACCTCGATCCGATCGTCCATGTGCGCGTCGAGACCTCGCTTTCCGCCGCGACGCTCGCGCAGGCGCTCTTCGAGGGCGGCGTCGCCGACCCGACCTGCGGCTCGCTCGAGACGCGCTACGGCCGGCTCGACGAGATCAGGCTCGCCGGCGCCGAGGCGGAGTTCCGCATCGTTCGCATTCCGCCGCGCATGGCGGTCGACCGCGGCCGCGACCTCGTGCGCGGTGCGATCGTCGAGCATGCGGACTACGAGACGCTCGCCGCGCGTCTGCGCGGCGCCTGACGCGCCGTCGGGTTACGACAGCCCGCCCTTCAGCTCCTTGCCCGAACCCCAGCTCGCGCGGAGTCGGCGCAGCGCAGCATCCTCGGGGCGCGGAGCGGCGGGGGCGTCGTCCTTGCCGCGACGACGGCTGAACGCGCTGCCGAAGCCCTCGTCCGGCCTCGGGCCCTTTCCACCGCCGGCGCCACCAGCCGCCTGCGGCTCCGGGCGCGCGGGCGGCTCGATGAGCGCCTTGATCGAGAGGCTGATCCGCTTCTTGCCGCCGTCGATGCCGAGCACCTTGCAGGTGACGACCTCGTCCTTGCGAAGCGCCGACTCGACGGTCGGGATCCGGTCGTGGCTGATCTCGGAGATGTGGACGAGGCCCTCGATGCCGGGCGCGATCTCGACGAACGCACCGAACGGCATGGTCTTCGTGACGCGGCCGGTCACCGTGGCGCCCGGCTCGAGCGCCTCCATCGCCGCAGCTCCGGGATCCGCAACGAGCTGCTTCAGTCCGAGGCCGATCTTGGGCGGGGTCTGCGAGTCGTCGATCTTCAGCACGCGCACCTGGACGACCTGCCCGACCTTCACGACATCGGCGGGGTTCTTCACGCGCTCGTGCGCGAGGTCCGACACATGGATCAGGCCGTCGACGCCGCCGATGTCGGCAAACGCGCCGTAGCTCTGCACGGAGGTGATCGTGGCGGTACGCGTCTGGCCGACCTCGAGCACGGCGAGAAGCTTCTCGCGCTGCTCGGCGCGCTCGGCCGCGACCACGGCCTTGCGGCTGACGACCAGGCGGCCCTTCTCCCTGTTGAGCTCGACGATCTGCACGGGGAACTTCTCCCCGAGGAAGACCGAGATGTCCGCCACATGACGGACATCGACCTGTCCGGCCGGCATGAAGGCGCGGTGATGCGCGATCTCCATGTCGAGGCCGCCCTTGTTCATGCCCGTGCAGCGCGCCTCGACGATCTGCCCGACCTCGAGGGTGCCCCAGTCCGCCTTCTGCACGGCGCCCTCGAGGCTGAGGATCGAGAGGCCCTCGTACGGATCGAAGCGCTCGACGATGAATCCACGCTCGCTTCCGACGACAGGCGGCTGCTCGTCGCCGCTCTGGAGGAACTGCGACAGCGGGCACACGCCCTGCGATCGCGGGCCGAACTCGACGAACACATCGCCCGCGTGGACGCGGATGATCGTGCCTTGCCGGGCCTGCCGTCCGCGCGAAGCGCCCTTCGGAGCCGCGGAGGCGCCTTCGAGATCCTCGACCGAAAGGCCACCGAGGGCGGCCTCGATCTCGCGCTCGAGTTCCGCGTCGTAGCTGCTGGTGCGTGCGTTCGGGAAGGACTCTGCGTTCTTGTTTGGGTCAGTCGACATGTGCGATCTCGGGCCGAGCAGCGTACCTTCCGCCGCGACTCTCCACCAACGGCTTCGGCGGTGATTTTCCGAACCGATTTGAGACGGCTCGGGAACAGTCCTCATGTCCGACCCGAACCGTCGGGGCCTCGTGGCGCCGGCGCTTCCCATCGAAGCGGTTGCGCGCGCGGCCCATGTCGCGGTGCAGCGGGGGAACAGGCGTGCGGCGAAGCCGGATCGTCGAGACCGGCGTCCGCCGCGCGGCATCGTGCACGGCTCCACGCGCCGGCCGTGGTCGGCACCCTCCCGACCTCGTGCTCGGCACGAACCGAGTCCTGGGGGCGGCGGGAGTTCGCGGCGCAAGACCAGTGCGGTGCGGGCGGGGCGGCCGCACGCTGCTGCGTCCGAGAAGCACGCGGCGCGGAGTCGGAAGGACTCCTGTCGGGTCAAGCGAGTCCGAGAATCACCAAGCGGAACCCTCGATAGTCAAGGTGTCGTTATCATCCGACGCCCGCACGGCGGGCTCAAGCGAACGAAGAGGTTTCACCATGGCCAAGTCGAACACAGCGTGGGGCATCGAGATCGGGCAGTACGCCATCAAGGCGATCCAGCTCGAGGAGGTCGGGGACGAGGTTCGCGTCCGGGACTTTGCCGTCATCCCCCATGTACAGGTCTTGACAGACCCCGAGCTCTCCTCGGACGGCGACGCGGGCGCGATCGCGAAGGCGACCGCCGTCCTCGAGATGTCGCTGTCGGCGCTCGCCACCCAGAAGCAGCTGACGGGCCAGAAGGTCGTCGTCAACTTCAACTGGCTCACGGGCCGCGGCTTCGCCCGATTCGCGAAGCTGCCCGCCGTCTCGCCGCGAGAGATCCCCAATCTCGTCAAGTACGAGGTCGACCAGCAGATTCCCTTCCCTGTCGACGAGATCGAATGGGACTACCACGCCTTCGAGAGCGCCGACTCCCCCGAGGTCGAGGTCGGGCTCTTCGCGATCCAGAAGGAGCCTCTCGAGGAGTTCCTCGCGCTCGTCGGCGAAAAGCTCGGCGTAGACCCCCACGCGGTCACGCTCGGCCCGATCGCGCTCTACAACGCGTTCGCCTTCGACCGCGGCATCCTCGAGCGGAACGAGCCCTTCGTCCTGCTCGACATCGGAACCTCGTCGACGGATCTGATCGTCGCGCACGGGACGCGCTGCTGGATGCGCACCTTCCCGCTCGGCGGGCACAACTTCACCGAGGCCATCGCCGAGGAGTTCAAGTTCCCCTACCGGCAGTCCGATGCGCTCAAGCAGGAGAGCGCGACCAGCAAGTACGCGAAGCAGATCATGACCGCCATGCGGCCCGTGTTCGGCGACCTGATCGGCGATGTGCAGAAGTCGCTGCAGTTCTACGAGTCGCAGAACAGGGGCGTGAAGCTCCGCAATGTCATCGGCATGGGCTCGACGCTGAAGATCCCGGGCCTCCGCAAGTTCATCGGCATGCAGCTCAACCTCGAGGTCGAGCGCCTCGACAGGTTCGAGCGCATCGCGGTGGAAGGCCCCGCGGCCGCCGACTTCTCGCAGCATGTCGTCACCTTCGGCGTCGCCTACGGCCTCGCGCTGCAGGGCCTCGAGCGATCCGCGGTGCAGGTCAACCTCCTCCCGCTCGCAAGCATGCGCCAGCAGGTCTGGCGCAGCAAGACGCGCTGGTTCGCGGCCGCGGCCGCGATCGCCTGCGCGGCCGGCGGGCTGATGTTTGCCCGCGGCATCCTCGACAAGGGCGCGCTTGGCGATGCGGCTGCGGTCACGAGTGCGCAGGCGGTGCTCAACTCCGCGCGCAACTTCGAGTCGCAGCTCAACAGCATGGCCGCCGATGTCGGCAACCTCTCGACCAACATGCTGGCCCTGGTCGAGGACCGCGAGGTCTGGCCGTTCCTCGTGAGCGACGCGATCGCCGCCACCGCCGCGGGCAACACGCCTGCCGCGCTGACCGATGACTTCGCCGCGCTCTCGAAGGCTCCGGGCGGCGGCGAGCGCCGGCTGCAGGCGACGCTTCGCGATCTCTCGGGCGTCTACAGGCTCAATGCGGCGGGCGAGCGCGTCATCGAGGTCACCATGGACATCGAGTTCGCGGGCCCGGATCGCGAGGAGCAGCTCGGCAACACCGTCTGTCGGTGGCTCGAGGACAACGCGGTTCGCGCGGATGCGCCCTATGTCATCCAGAACGTCCGGTCGAACAACAACCTGATCACCGACTTCACGGTCACGGAGGCGGGCGCCCTCGCCTCGGCCGGAAGCGGTTCCGGCGGCTCTGGGCTCGGAGGTTCCTCGACCGGACCGGCTGATGCCGAGGTCGGTGCGCCGATGGGCTCGTTCACGGCGAAGAACGACGAGGGCGTCAGCAGCAACTTCGGTGGCGTGATGGGCCGACGGCAGCCCACCGAAGGCGCCAAGGTCCAGCGGCCGGGCGGCCTGCTGAGCGGCGCCGGCGACGGCAGTTCGTTCACCCCGCCCGATGCTTCCCAGGACCAAGGCACCGGAGCGGGGGGGTTCAACCGCCCTCGGGCGGACGATGCATCGAGGTCGGCGATCGACCTCGACAAGATCGCCCCCATTCCTGCCCGCCCGTCCATCTATCCGGCGGGAAGCACCGTTCATCGCGGCAAGGTCACCTTTGAAGTCAAGCTGAAGGGCGCCGTCGCTGCGAGCGCGGCCCAGGCGGAGGTTCAGTGATGGCGAAGCAGCTTCCACCCCAGGTCCAGTCCGCGCTTCTGTGGGCCAAGGCGAACATGATCGTCGTGGTCTTCTGCGCGATCGTGCTCGCGGTTCCCGCGGCGGCGTTCTTCTTCGCGGGCCAGTTCGCGGACGGCGTCCGCGGGGATGCCCAGAAGAAGGCGTCCGTCCACTCCGATCTCTCGGCGATGGCGAAGAAGAGCGTGAGTCTTCCGATTCCCGGCGGCGAGCCGTTCCCGCTTGCGGGGCTCCCCAACGAGGACATCGTGCGGGAGTACGAGCAGATCCTCGCGAAGGTCGGCGACGATGCGCGGGCGGTCTACGCCGCTGCGCGCGAGTTCAACAGCGGCATCGGTTCCGACCGCAAGCACGAGCCCGTGGTTCCGGCGTCCGTGTTCCCGAACTACAACAGATCCAACCGCTCCGATGCGGAGAGCGTTCGCTTCCGCTTCGGCGACGCGCTGCGCGCCTCCTATGAGCGGCTCCTCGCGGACTGCCGCACGGGAGTTCCGCCGGAGCCTGCATCGCTCAAGAACGCGATCGAGGCCGCGGAGAAGCGCTTCGTGCAGGGCGAGTTGAAGCAGGAGTCGCGCGCGAAGCTCGACGCCGCGCAGACCGCGGCCCTCGAGAAGCAGCTCGGCAAGGCGCGCATCGAGCAGTACTTCGAGGTCGCCAAGCGGATCTCGTTCTACGTCGACCCGGGCGCGTTCGCGATCCCGACGCGCGATGCGATGAACAGGATCCTTCCTTCGGGCACCGATGTCGCAAAGGCGTACGACGCGCAGGACGCGGCGCTCTTCGACGAGCAGTGGAAGTTCTGGATCACATCCGACGTGCTTCACGCCTTCCGCGACGCCAACAGCGTGAATCCGTCCGTCCTGCAGGCTCCGCTGAAGCGCGTGATGCAGATCCGCGTGCTTCCGCCCGAGGGCGCCGCGGCGGCTCCCGCCGATGGCGGCGAAGCATCGGCGATGGGCGCCGATGTGGCGATGGAGGGCGGAGACGCGTCCTCGGGCGACTCGACCGGCGGCGGAGCCGCGATCGCCGCGGCGACCACGCTCGGGCCGCCCCAGGTCGACCCGAAGATCGAGGCGCCGCGCGATTTCTCGCGCCGCTTCACCGGTCGCGTGAGCAACCCCGTCTACGACGTCCGCCTGGTCGAGGTCGTCTTCGTGGCCGAGACCTCCAGGCTGCCGCTCGTCTTCGACGCCCTCGCGGCGCGCAACTTCATGACGATCGCCAATGTCCGGCTTTCGCCCGCCGACCCGTTCGACGCGGCGCGCGACGGGTATCTCTACGGCGTCGAGCCGGTGAGCGAGGTGCGGGCGACGATCGAGACCATCTGGCTGCGTGAGTGGACCGCGGTCTCCATGCCCGCGGTCGTCCGGTCGCAGATGGGCGTGTCCACCGCAGCGCCCGCGGCCGAGGAGGGCTCGACCGCGGGTTGATCGAGACCCGCGGCCGAATGGAAGCGGCGGACCAGAGTCGAGTGCAACTTCGAGACCCTATTCGAGCGAGGCCGCACGCGCGGCGCCGCTCGGGAAGACAGGACAACAGCATGAAGACCAAGGGCATCTCCTTCATCGAGCAGCACATTGAGAAGATCGTGCTTGGCGTGTCAGGCGCGGTCTTCGTAAGCGTTCTGGTGTGGCAACTCTTCCCGAACAGCGTCACGCTCGACGGGCAGTCCGTTCCGTTCGGCGAGATCGATCGGCGCATCGCCGAGAAGACGACGACCCTCAAGGGGAAGCTGGACCAGCGGCAGGAGCCCCTCGCAGCGCAGCTTGGGGAGCGCCTCGCCGATGCGTCCCCCGGATTTCGCGAGAGGCTCGCTTCGAGCGTCTCGCCCTCAGGCCCCCTGGCTCGGTTCGAGCCGAGGCTCGCCACGCTGCTCCAGTCCGATGGCGCGGCCAGCGGCGAGCCGTTCCATGTGCCGAACTTCCCGGCGGTCGCGATGCGGCAGACGATGCAGGTCGACGACACGCTCGAGGATTCCGTGCTCCAGCAGCACCCCGACCTGAAGGCGCGCTTCTCGTCCCAGGCCGGCCCATTCGACATTTCCTGGACCGTGCCGAGCGCGGTGCTCGACCTTGCGACCGTCCGCGCGGAACTGCAGGGAACAAGCCGCGGCGCGCAGATTCCTTCGCTCTGGTATCGCAGCACCGTCTTCATCGTGGACATCGAGTTCGAGCGCGAGCGCAGGCTCGCGGACGGTGGCTGGGGCGATGCGGCGATGGTGGCCGCGCTTCCCGGCGCGTTCACCTTCCGCGAGGAGATGAAGAAGAACCCCGATGCAGGCCTTCGGGATGCAGCGTGGGAGTACCTCTCCGACACGGCACGGCAGCGTCAGATCGTGCAGCCTGATTTCCTGCCGACCAAGCGCAGCAACTTCTCCGCAGGAGCGATGCTTGCCGAGGAGTCGTCCGCAACCTCCGTCGAAGACCCGGATGTGCGGCGCCTTCGTCGCGAGGTGGCGAAGCGGACCATCGAGTACAAGCGGATCGAGGACGACCTGAAGGGCATCGGTGGACCGCTCGATGAGGCGCCCCGCGATGATCGTCGGCGCGACGATGGTGTCGGCGGCAGTGGTCGGTCGGGTGGCGGTCAGGGCGGTGGACGCCCCGGCGGTGGAGGAGGCGGGGTGAATCGTCCGGGTGGTGGACTCTCGGGAGGAGGCGCCGCAGGTGGCATGACGGGGCGCCCGGGCGGCGGCGCGGCCGATCCTCGCGACGAAGAGACCAAGAAGCGCCGCATCGCCATGACCAAGCGGCTTCGCGATCTCGAAAGGCGACTGCAGTCCGCGCAGGAACGTCTCGATCGGAAACTTGCGGAGACGGGTGCCGCCGCAGAGGGGCCGGACGCAGGGTCGACCTCCGGTGAGCTCGCCGCGGCGGACTCGCTCGTCCTGTGGGCGCACGACCTCGGGGTCGAGGCCGGCGAGACCTATCGGTACCGCGCAGTCGCCCGCATCTACAACCCTTTCTTCACCAACGGCGGCGTGCTTGTGGAAGAGCAGAAGTCCCTCGGTGATCCGTTCACCCTCGGCACGGCGCGCTCGGAATGGAGCGCACCCTACACCGTGACGCCTCCGATCGCGTTCTTCGTGGTCGACGCCGTTCCAGGCGAGGGCCGTCTCGGGATCGGGTCGGCGACGGTCGACATCTACCGCTACTACGACGGCGTGCGACGCCGTGAGCGCGTCGCGGTGCAGCCGGGCGAGTTGATCGGCGCTGGGCGGTCAAGCGACGGGATCGACTTCGACACGGGCTTCTATCTCGTCGATGTGATCGCAGACCCGGCCACCGAGCGGGGCGGCGGCGATCGCCGCACCGCGGCCATCGCCATCGTGCAGTCCTCGACCGGCGAGTTCTACGAAGTCAGGGTTCCGCGTGACGAAGTCACGAGTCCCATGCGCGCGGCGTTCGACGATGAGATCGAGCTTGCCCGCGCCGAGGCCGCCAGCCCGTCCACTCCCACGGCCCCTGCGGGAGCCGCCGGCGGTTCGCCGGCCGGAGGCAATCGCCCCGGAAGCGGGCGCGACGGGAACACGTCGTCCGGATCCCGTGGTTGACTTCGGTCACCTGAGCCGGTCGTCTCTCGAAGTCAAGGCGCCCCGAGCGAACGCGCACCGCGCGCTTCGCTCGGGGCGCTGTGTTTGGCGGGCCCGGTGAGATTCTGTCCAGCGGCCCCCCGAGGACAAGAGATCCTCGACGGCGCCCTCTGATCCATTGGAAGGAATCGAGCGCCCAGCGGAGCGAGCCGACCAGGCCCGACCTGCGGTGCAATCGGCGCGCTGCGTGGAAGCGTTGTGGATGAGCGGCCCCACGGAAGGGGTTGGCGCCTTCGTTCCCGCCCTGAAGAGTGTTCTCGCCCCCAAACGGCGCGCATCGGCTCATTCTCGGACGCAACTGGAACGATTCATGGACTCTGCAGGGGCGCCTCGGCGGGGTCAGCGATCAGATTCCGCGCCATACGGGAATTTTTTCCATCTCGGCGCGCAGAGGCGTTGACAGCCTTGCCGAAATCGCTATCCTTGCCCCTCCGCACTCGGGAGCGCACACGCGCGAACGAGTCCGGGAGATCTTTGACAAGTTGCTTGAATAGCGTGCAAAATGTGTCGCGAGCGCGGCGCGTCAGGCGCGTTTCTTCGCTGGTTTCTCAGGCTCAAACCTCACGGTCAAGCCTGAAGGCTGGCGTTGCGACGACGGTTGAGCGCAGCGTGCATCGCACCGAGATATGAGCACTAGGCGACTGCGCTTGATCTTGCGAAGGCCCTGCGTTCGGCGGACGAGAGTCAACCGAGCAAAGAGCTTCCTCAAGCAAGCGTTGACCCCATCATGCAAGTGGGGTCGTGATCAAGACCGCAACTGTGACCAGCCAAGCCGTCAATCGGCAAGGCTCGCCACGGCATTCGGTAGACGCGATCAAGTCAACAAGGGCACGTGATGGATGTCTTGGCGTCAAGAGGCGATGAAGGACGTAGGAACCTGCGATAAGCCCAGGGGAACTGGTAACCAAGTTATGATCCTGGGATTTCCGAATGGGGCAACCCGGCTCTTATGAGTCATCCACGGCTGAATGTATAGGCCGTGAGAAGCGAACCTCGTGAACTGAAACATCTTAGTAGCGAGAGGAAAGGATATCAACCGATACTCCGTTAGTAGCGCCGAGCGAACGCGGATCAACCAGCAGTCTGTTTGAATGGTCTGGAAAGGCCAACCACAGAAGGTGACAGTCCTGTACCACAGAAGCTGGCCAGCCCTAGAGTAGAGTCGGACTCGTGAAATCCGGCTTGAACACGGGGGGACCACCCTCCAAGGCTAAGTACTACTTGACGACCGATAGTGAACCAGTAAGGCGACTGAACGATGAAAAGAACCCCGATAAGGGGAGTTCAAAGAACCTGAAATCACGTGCTTACACAGCGGTTGCAGCCCGTAAGGGTGGCAGCGTGCCTTTTGCATAATGATCTGGCGAGTTACTCTCCACGGCAAGGCTAAGCCATACCCTGGCGCAGCCGAAGGGAAACCGAGTCTTCAAAGGGCGTGTAGTCGTGGGGGGTAGGCGCGAAACTGGGTGATCTACCCATGGGCAGGTTGAAGGGAGGGTAATACCTCCTGGAGGACCGAAGC
>CAYMSD010000053.1:0-21927 GCA_964393015.1 uncultured Klebsiella sp. | reverse complement strand
CCCGCGAAGCGCGTGGACCCCGCGCCCGCTCCGAAGCGCGTCGACCCTGCGCCGCCCGCGAAGCGCGTGGACCCTGCGCCCGCGCCGAAGCGCGTCGACCCTGCGCCGCCCGCGAAGCGCGTGGACCCTGCGCCCGCGCCGAAGCGCGTCGACCCAGTTCCGCCCGCGAAGCGCGTTCCGCCATCGCGGCCCACGGTGCTCGACGACGACGCGCGGATTCCGACGCCTCCGCCGCCAGCGCGGGATGGACGCGGTCGCGTGACGCCGTCGATCGACGACGGCGCAAAGACCCGCGACTTCCCGAAGACCAACGATCTCCCGAAGTCCCGCGATTTCCCCAAGACGGACGACCGCCCGAGGACCAACGACCTGCCGAAGCTTGGCGGTGGCGACGAGCCGCGCCGCGGGCGGCCAGTCGGCGGCGACACGATCGCGCCGACCCCGCGCGCGGACACCACGCGCATCGTCGACACCATCGCGCGCAAGCAGGACCGCTTCGTGTCACCGACCGTGGGCGGCGTGCCCATCTCGCTCGCAGACCCGCTGCGCGCGCCGTCGGCTGCGTCGTCTGGCTCCGCGTCGTCGCGTTCGGAACCCGCGGCCGCCGCCTACACCGCCTATGTGACGGGCGTCGCGCACGCGAACGGCTGGCACCCGTCCTCGCGCTGGTCGAGCTGCGGCCCAGCGCATGTGTGGCAGCCGTATGTCTGCAGCCGCGGGCTCTCGATCTCCGTCGGCTTCGGCAGCGGCTTCAGCTTCGGCTTCTTCTATGGCACGAGCTGCGCGCCGCTTGTCTCGAGCTGGTGCAACCCCTGGTGGGACGGCTATGCGTCGTACTGGACCTGCGCGCCGCGGCACTGCGGATGGGGCGACCTCTGGTGGCGCGGCTGGTGCAGGCCGTCGTGGAGCGTCTCGCACAGCTGGAACCCATGCAGGCCGTGGTGGTGGTCGACCTATGCCTGCGGCCCGTGCCCGTGGCCCGCGTGGACGCCGAGCTATGTCTACGCGCCCGTCGTGTGTGCGACCGTGATCCCTTCCTACACCATGACGACGGTTGTGACGACCGCGCCCACCGTCGTGGTACAGCCTGTTGCGCCGCCGAACCCGCAGGCGCTCTGGTCGGCGCTTGCTGCGGGCTACGACGACAACGCGGAGGACGGCTTCGCGATCCTCGCAGCGGAGGACCCGCTCGAGCGCGCGTGGTTCGTCGGTCAGGGCTTCGCACGCGCCTTCCGAGGCGAGACTGCATGGGCCGCCGTGATCCTCGATCAGGCCTTCGCAGTCGACCCGTCGAGCATCGAGCGCGTGTCGCGCGACCCGCTTCTCGTCGCCCGCCTCGAGGCGCTCGAGCGCTCGCTCGCACCGCTCACCTCGAGTGCCGCGCCATCGCTCGACGCGATGCTGGTGATGGCCGCGAGCCAGGCCGCGCGCGGCGACCTGAGCGCCGCCTACTTCACGGCGACCTCCGCGGAGGCCGAGGGCGACCGCCGCACGGGAACCGCGGCTCTGATCGACTGGCTGCGCCGCGAGATCAGGCTGCGCGGCACGCCGTGACGGCGTGCGGCGCCCGCCGCGGGAGACGCGTCAGACGCCGGTCCACGCGCCGAGCAGCGCTGCGAGATCCGCAGCGTTCACGAGGCCGTTTCCGTCGATGTCGCCGGGGCCAGCAGTGCCCCACGCGCCGAGCAGGATCGCGAGGTCGGTCGCGTTCACTGCGTTGTCGTTGTTGAGGTCGGCGGGGTTCGACGGCGGAAGCGTGTAGACGACGGTGAGCTGCGGGCGGTTGGCGGGCGCGCCCGACTCTCGGCTGTCGAAGCGCTTCACGCTCTGCATGGTCGCCTCGTTGCCCTGCACGCACCAGCCGAAGTTGGTGGCGGGCGCGTTCACCCAGCCCTGCACATCCGCAACGAGCCCGGGCGTGCTCGCCCATGTGTAGGAGCCGATTCCCGTCACATTGCGCGAGGCGCTCGCCGTGGCCACGAACTGGCCGCCCGGCGTCGCCCACGGGGTGCCTGGGTAGAAGCGGTGCAGCCAGGTGACATCGTTCGCCTGCGCTGCCGCGCCGCCGCCACCGAAGGCGACGCTGGCGCCCTCGCCCCACGAGGCCGTGAAGCGCTTGAACGAGATCGGCTGCGAGCTCGAGTTGCCCGCCGCGGAGCAATAGAGCCGCAGCGAGACGCTCGTGATCGTGGAGCCAGCGGGAATCGAGGTGAGGTCGAAGCGGATGGCGCCGCGGCGAAGCGTGCCGCCCCCGTTCACATTCACGCGGCCTGCGAAGAAGTACTGCGAGGCGCCCGAGCTGAAGGCGCCCGTCGGGTCCTCGATGATGGTGTTGTCCGCGACGCTGACGAGGATCTTCTGGTCCGCGAGCGCTGGGGCGGCGACGAGCGCAGCGCCCATGGCGATGGCCGCGAGGAACCCAACGGTCGAGGTCCGCTTGGCGCCCGCTCGGGAGAGCCGCGAATCATTCACGGGGATGTTCTTCTGCGTCTGCATGTCTGTCCTCGTCAGGTTCTACGGTCCGTCGTGTCGGGGACGCCCTTTCGCGGCCCCGCCGCCCTGCGATTCGCTCAGCCCCAGTTCGCGAGGAGAAGCGCGAGGTCGGATCCGCCGACCACGCCGTCGTCGTCGATGTCCGCGTCGCCCGCGGTGCCCCACTGCGCGAGGAGGAGCGAGAGGTCGGACGCGTCGACGACGCCGTCGCCGTTCAGGTCGCCCGGCAGCGACGGGTCGGTCACATCGACCGAGAAGGAGAGCGACAGCGGCCGCGCCGTGGCGCCGGGGAGGTTCTCGTCGCTCGTCCAGACGGTGATGGTGCGCGTGTAGAGGCCCGCCGCGAGGCCGTTCGTGTTGATCGAGAAGCGCAGCGTCGCCGGCTCCGCGCCGATGTTCGGCTCGGACGAATCGATGACGCCGAAGGGCGCGCCGAGGCCCGCTGCGCCGTCGACATCGAGGCGCGCCATGCCCGCCGTGAAACCGCGGTTGTAGACGGGAAGCGCAAGCTCGCGCACGCCGCTGTCGCGCGGGAAGGACGCGCTGAGCGTGGTCGCGGTCAGGTTCTTCTTCGCGCTCCACGAGGGATTCGAGGGAAGGAGCACCGTGACGCTCACGGAGCGCGAGTAGTTCGGGTTCTGCGCGCCCTCGACGGTCGTGACGACGGAGACAGAGCCGTTGAAGGTGCCCGCGGTCGCAGTGTTCACAGGCACGGCCACGGTCGAGGCGTTCGGCGCAAGCGCGGCCGTGACGACCTGCGAGCCGCCGAGGACGCCCGAGCCCGTCACCGTGGCGACGAGCGGGGCCGTGCCCGCGGCCGCGACCACGGCGGCTGTGTTCGAGACCGTGACGGGGACGGTTGCTCCCGCCGCGCCGCGGATCACGGGGCCGAACGACGCGGGCGCGGAGGCCTGCATGATCGGCGGAACGCGGTAGTCGGCGACGATCGGGATGTGGTCGCTCGCGTTGAAGAGCGCGTTCGCAAGCGCGAGCGACCGCGCGGACTGCCCTGGGAAATAGCTGTTTCCGCCCGCGTTGATCGAGGTGTCGTAGTGGAGGCCGTCGTTCCCGAGCGCGCGGTAGCTCGTCGCGATGAGCGAGAGGCCCTCGTTGTCCTGCATCTCGGTCGACTGGAGCTGGAAGTCGAAGCGGTCGTTCAGGCCGCCCCCGACGAGGCCGCCGCTTGCCGTCACGCGCGGCGACTGCGTGTGCTTGAAGGCGTTCGCGGAGCCCGCCCACGAGCCCGTTCCGAGCGGGTCGAAGGCGCGGCCGTTTCCGAGCGAGAGGAACTCGAGGTAGCCGTCCTCGGAGTTCGTGTAGAAGTTGAAGTCGCCGAGGTAGACGATGTGGCGGCCTGCGCCGAGGGCGTCCGCGTTCGAGCGGATGGCGATCACGCCCGCGAGGCGCTCGGCGCGGTCCGCGGCGGTGTCGCTCGCCTTGAGGTGCGAGCTGTACACATAGAAGCGCGTGGCGTTCGATGCGGTGTAGCCGACGAGCTGGAAGAGCCAGCGGTCTGTGTTGCGCCCGCCGCCCGAGGGGATGTCGGCGTGCGACTGCGCGACCTCCGCGAGGATGTCGGTGCGGTAGTAGGCGCACTGGGCGCCTGCCGACTGGTCTTCGCTCGTGGATGTCGTGTAGGTCGCCCGCGCGTAGGACACGCCCGGATACGCGGCGAGCACATGGGAGTCGAGCGCCGCGACATCGACCGCGCGCACCTCCTGGAACGCGAGGACGGCGGGAGCGACCGCGAAGCCCTCGGTGTCGTCGGCGGCGATCTCGGCGAGCACGGCGCGGAAGGCGGCGGCGTCGCCGAGGAGCTTGGCGGCGTTGTAGCTCGCGACCCGGACCTGGGCCTCCGCCGAACCCGCGATGCACGCGGCAAGCGCGACGGCCGCTGCGAGAAGCGCGCGCAGGCTGGCGCTGCACGCGGCCGTTCGGGCGCTGGGCGGGGTGGTGCTTGTCTGCATGCGTTCGCTCGTGGAGGCGCCGCGGCGTCGGAAGTGACGCCGCCGAGGAACTGAATGTACGCCCAAAGAGGCGCTCGGGAAGCGCGGAAGCGCGCGATCGGGGGGATTGCCCGCGGCATTCCCGCGAGCGGGCGCGCGCGGACCGTCCCAAAACGACGGCGCGGACGCGCGGACGCACTACCATCCGCGCCTTCGGAGACCCCACCATGCACGATGCCAGCAGCCGATCTCTCCTCTCCACGCTCACCTCGCCCCTCCGCTTGATCGCGGCGGGCTCCCTTCTCGCGCTCGCCGCCACGGCCCCGCTCTCGGCGCAGCAGGTCGAGCCAGAGGTCTTCACCCTCGACAACGGGATGAAGTTCCTGCTCCTCCCCCGCACAGACCAGCCCAATGTGATCGCTGCGGGATGGGTGGCGAAGGTCGGCTCGGTGAACGAGCGGCCCGGCATCACGGGCATCAGCCACTTCTTCGAGCACATGATGTTCAAGGGGACCGACACGATCGGCACGAGCTCGCCCGAGGCCGACGCCGCGTACCGCGACGCGCAGAAGGCCGTGCGCGACCGCATGAACGCGATCGCGTGGAACGACCAGTACCGCCGCTTCTTCGACGGCGAGATCGACGACCCGTGGGACCCCGTGAACGACACGCCCGAGCTCGCGAAGCTGCGCGCAGAGCTGAAGACGCTGATGGACGCCCAGCAGGGCCGCCTCGGCGCGGACCGCATCGCTGCGCTCACGACGGAGATCGCGTCTGCGTCGCCCGACGAGAAGCCGCGGCTCGAGACCGAGCTCGCGCTCCTCAAGGCCGACCAGGAGAAGGCGCGCTCGATCGTGAAGGACGAGTTCGACAAGGTCTACACGGGCCAGGGCGGCTCGGGCATGAACGCCTTCACCTCGCACGACCTCACCTTCTACTTCATCAATGTCCCGTCGAACAAGTTCGAGCTGTGGGCGTGGATGGAGTCGGACCGCCTGCACGACTCCGTGTTCCGCGAGTTCTACTCCGAGCGCGATGTGGTGCACGAGGAGCGCCGCCTGCGCACCGAGAGCACGCCGACGGGCATCTTCCAGGAGCAGTTCGAGGCCATGTTCTGGTCGTCGAGCGGCTACTCGTGGCCCATCATCGGCTGGTCGAGCGACCTCAACAGCTACACGATGGAAGAGGCGATGCGGTACTGGAACATCTACTACCGCCCGGGGAACCTCGTGGGCGTGGTGGTGGGCGACTTCGACCCGGGCGAGGTGAAGTCGGCGATCACGCGGTACTTCTCGCGGCTCTCGCCGGGCACCGAGGCGCCGCCGCCCGTCGTCACGCTCGAGGTCGGGCAGATGGCGGAGATGCGCATGAACGCCGAGTGCGACTGCCAGCCGTCGGTCGAGGTCCGCTACCACACGGTGCCCTTCCGCCACAAGGACGCCTACGCGCTCGATGTGCTCGCGGCGGTCCTCAACGGCCGCACGGGGCGCCTCTACAAGTCGATGGTCGAGGGCAGCGAGATCGCGTCGGGCGCGGGCGCGCGCCAGGACAGCCGCAAGTACGCGGGCGCCTTCAGCTTCAGCGCCGAGGTGAAGGGCGACGCGACGCCCGCGGAGCTCGAGCAGGCGTGGTACGCCGAGATCGAGCGCCTGCAGGCCGAGCCCGTGCCCGCGCTCGAGCTCCAGAAGGTGAAGAACCAGTTCGCCGCGTCGAACTACCGCCGCCTCAAGACGAACTTCTTCCTCCTGCTCCAGCTCGGCTACTACGAGGGCCTCGGCACCTGGGAGGAGATCAACGAGGCGCCCGGGCGGATCGACGCGGTGACGGCCGACGACATCCAGCGCGTGGCGAAGACCTACTTCGCGCGCGAGAACCGCTCCGTCGCGACCTATCTGCGCAAGGCGGGCGCCGCGGCCCCCGTCGACGACCCCGCGCTGGCCGCGCTGCCCGCGCCGATGCAGGCGCAGGCGCGGCAGATGGCCATGCAGATCGCGAAGGAGACCGACGCCGCGCGGCTGCGCATGGCGCTCGAGCAGATGGGCGCGCAGGCGGCGCAGGTGCCGCCGCAGATGAAGCCGCTCATCGACTTCATGGTGTCGAAGATCGAGGCACGCCTCGCGGAGCTCGACGCAGCGGCTCCGTCCAACTGAACCATCGAGAGGACATCCTCAAGCAAGGGACTACCAATGAAGAACTCCACCACCATCCTCTCGTCGGTCCTCCTCGCGGCTGCGTTCGCAGCGGCGGCCCCCGCGTCCGCGCAGGATCTCCCCGCGCGACCCGAGAACCTCGTCTTCCGCCCGCTCGTCTACAACCCGCCCAAGGCGTCCGACCACAGGCATGAGCTGTCGAACGGCGTCGTGGTGTTCCTTGCGCCGAGCAAGGAGCTTCCGCTCGTCGAGCTGTCGATGACCTTCCGCGGCGGCGCGTATCTCGAGCCCGCCGACAAGACGGGCCTCGCGGGCATGACGGCCTCGCTCCTCCGCACGGGCGGCACCGAGGCGCTCGCCCCGAACGAGCTCGACGAGGCGCTCGACTTCCTCGCGACCGAGATCGCGATCGGCTCGACGGGCACGGTGTGCTCGGCGTCGATCGACTCGCTCAAGGCGAACTTCGACGAGAGCCTCGCGCTCCTCATGGACATGCTGACGAAGCCGCGCTTCGACGAGGCGAAGACGAAGATCGCCGTCGACGCCGCGATCGAGGGCATGAAGCAGCGCAACGACGACGCGGACCCGATCCTCGCGCGCGAGTGGCGCATGCTCCTGTTCGGCGCCGACCACTTCGAGGCGCGGCAGGCCACGGAGGCGTCGATCCGCGGGATCGCCAAGGACGACATGCGCGCCTTCGCGAAGAAGGTGTTCAACCCCGCGAACGTCGTGGTCGCCGTCACGGGCGACTTCGAGGTGACCGAGATGCTGTCGAAGCTCGAGAAGGCGTTCGCCGCGTGGCCGACGGGCGAGCGCATGCCGGTGCCGCCCGCGCCGACCGCGACCTTCACGCCGGGCGTCTACCACATCGGCAAGGACATCCCGCAGGGCAAGGTGAACATCGGCCTGCGCGGGATCACGCGCGACGACCCCGACTACTTCGCCGCGCTCGTGATGAACGAGATCCTCGGCGGCGGCGGCTTCACGAGCCGCATCATGAAGACCGTGCGCTCGGACGAGGGCCTCGCCTACTCGGCGGGCAGCGGCCTCGACGCCGGCGTGTGGTACCCGGGGCAGTTCCGCGCCAGCTTCCAGTCGAAGAGCGCGACGGTCGCGCTTGCGATCAAGCTGATCAAGGGCGAGTTCGAGAAGATGCGCAGCGCGCCCGTGACGGCCGAGGAGCTCGAGGTCGCGAAGCAGTCGTTCATCGAGACCTTCCCGCGCTCGTTCGAGTCGAAGGACGCGATGCTCGGGATCTTCGTGTCGGACGAGTGGACGGGCCGCGACCCCGCCTACTGGCAGACCTACCGCGACAACATCGCGAAGGTCACCGCCGAGGATGTGCAGCGCGTGGCGCAGCGCATGCTCGACTTCGACCAGATGGCCGTGTTCGTCGTCGGCAACTGGGAGGCGATCGCGGCGGGCGACGCGCTGCCTGGGAAGCCCGCGCGCGCGACCATGGCGGAGTTCTTCGACGACCGCGTCGAGCACCTGCCGCTGCGCGACCCGATGACGATGCAGCCGATGCAGTGAGCGGCATCAGCCGACCACGCGAGCCATGCAGTGCAAAAAGAACGACGCCGTCCATCCGGACGGCGTCTGTTCTATCAATAGACCCCCATGGTCACTACCCCGCCCTCAGGCGGCTCGTGGCCCTTCCTCGTCGTGCGAGGACTCCAAGGCGTCGCGAAGCTTCTCGATCGAGAAGTTCACGCGCGTCAGCGCATCCATGGCCCGTGCCCCCGCACAGGCGCCGCGGCCTCCCGTCGGGAAGTCGCGCACGCAGGTGGGAAAGGGAAGAGGCTCGGGAAGGTCGTCCGTCCCACACTCCTCGACACCATCGACGGGAGCCGTTCCAACAAGCCTGAACCGTGCGAATCCGTGCATGGCAAACCCCTTTCCGCAATGCCGTTCCGTGGCATCCTGCGTCATTGATGGGATCGGCTCGATCCGCGCGCGACTTCCCGATGAGGCGGGGAATCGTGCGAAGAAACATCGACGCACGACCGCACCTCGACGGGCGCGGCCGTTTCCAGCATGTTCTTGGCGTGTGCGATAAAGCCCCGCTCAGTGGGCCGCGGCGGGAGAGGTTCCCGCGCCAGCGGCAGGGGCCGCGTCGCGCTTCGCGCGCAGCATGCGCGCCACGAGGAACGCGCCGCCTGCGGCCGCGGTGAGCGCCATCCCGAAGAGGATCCCTGCGCGAAGGAGCCGCGTCGTGTCCTCGAGCACCATGGCGCGCGAGACGACGGTGCGGCCCACTTCCTGCTCGCTGCCGACGACGGCGAGCCGGATCTGGTCGTTCTTCCGCTCGGGCTGCCGCGCCGCCTCGCTGACGGCCGCGGCCACGACGGCGTCGAGAAGCGCGACCGTGCGATCGGGGTCTCCTCCGCGGAGCGTGAGCCTGACGGTCGGGCCCGAGCTCTCGAGCTGGAGCGCGGTCGCGAGCTCCTTCACCGCGAGATCGGCCTCCGTGCGCTGGTGGCCGCGGTCGACGAGCTTGGCCGCGACGACGCCCGCGAAGGCGTCGCTTCCACGCACGCCCTGCAGCCAGGTCGCGATGGGCATGGCGTCGGGGACGGCGGCGCCCGTGAGGCGGTTGGTGGTCTCGAGCTCGACCGACGCGACCGAGTGGACGGGCGCGATGATTCCCGCGACATGCCAGCTCGTCCACGCGGCGCCCGCGATGGCGAGCACGGCGACGGCCGCGAACGCGAGGGCGCGGGCGGACGACACGCGGCTGCGCGCCTTCGTGATGAGGCGCTCCGCCTCGACGCGGAGATCGGAGAGCTTCTTGCGCTCGGCCACGACCTCGAGACGCTCGGCCTCGACGGCCGCGCGTTCCGTGGCGATCGCCTCGGCCTCGGCCTGGAGGATCGCGGGCTGCGCGGAGTAGATCTGCTGCAGGACGCGCATCGCCTTCGTGCGGCGCTTCAGCGTCTGGCGGATGGCGTTGAGCCGCGCACGGCGGATGCGGAGGAACTCGGCCGCCGCCTCGAGCTGCGGCATCAGCGTCTGCTGGACATGCTCCTCGGCGCTCGCGACCGCCGCGACATCCGACGCGCGGATGCCGTGCCGCTCGATCTTGCGCGCGGCCTCGACCTCCGCGCGGAGCGTCTCGACCTCCGTCTCGAGCTCGTTCTCGCGGATCGCGTGGCGTTCGGTGACCTTGATGACGGCGGTGAGCTTCGAGACCGCGACCGCGACCTCGTGCTGCGCCTCGTTGCGCTCGCGCTCGAGTTCCGTGGCGCGGGCCTGCGCGTCGTCGAGCTTCGCCTCGAGCGCCTTGATCGCGTCGGTCTCGCGCTGGATCTGGCTGCGGATTCCCGCGGTCTCGGCCTGCTGGCGCGCCTCCTCGGCGCGGCGCGCGCGCTCCTCGGCCACGGCGCACGCCGCGCGGAGCTCGGCAAGCTCGGCCTCGATCTTCGTCTGGTGCTCGAGCAGCTTCGCGCGCTCCGCGCCGAGACGCTCGGCCTCGTGCTTCAGCCGGTCGACCTCGCCCGCAAGCGCCTCGCGCAGGGCTGCCTGGCGCGATTCGGCTGCGGTTGCGTCCTGCGAGGACTTGTCGCCCGCGGACTTCCCCGCCTGCGCACGCAGCGCGCCGAGCGAACGCTCGACCTCCGCGATGATCCGCAGCACATCTCCGTGCTCGGGACCCTTCGCGTCCGTGGTCGATTGCTGTGTTGCGCCCGCTTCTTCCGCGGCCATTCGGGAAGCCTCCGTGTCCCCCGCATCGGCGTTTCCGCGCGGACACTGAAGACGAGAGGCCAAGAACCGCGTGCCCCGAACGGGGGATTCCGATAGTCCTCAGGACTTCGGGGGTGTTCGCCTGAGGACATCGGCGATTTCTGCCATGCCGAGGAGGCGGGCGAGCGCGAAGTAGACGAGTGCGCCCGTGGCGACGCCCGCGCCGAGCCGCAGCGTGTACTCCGACCAGCGCTCGGCCTCTGGGAAGAGCGCGAGCACGCCGACCACCGCCAGCGTCATCGCGGCCGTCGCGATCGCCGCGCGGAGCCAGCTCCGCCAGACGCCGCCGTCGACGATTCCGGGCGTGCGGCGCGCGAGGAGCCTCGCGAGCACGATGCACTGGATCGTGGCGCATCCCGCCGTCGACCACGCGAGCCCCGCCTCGCGCAGCGGCGTGAAGATGAGCGTGATGTTGCCGACGATGTTGAGCGCCACCATGGCGACGGCGACCTTCACGGGCACCATCGCCTCCTTGCGGGCGTAGAAGGCGCGCGTGAAGACATGGTTCGCCTGGTAGGCCCAGATCGCGGGCGCGAAGCCGAGCACCACGAACGCCACGCGGCGCACATCGTCGTTTCCGA
The DNA here is from genome assembly GCA_964393015.1 of uncultured Klebsiella sp. Lineage (GTDB taxonomy): Bacteria > Planctomycetota > Phycisphaerae > Phycisphaerales > SM1A02 > QWPT01. The sequence continues at coordinate 11,013 of CAYMSD010000053.1, read as the reverse complement.
ACGCGCCGCCGCGGAAGAAGGCGCCGACCGCGTCGTGCGCGAGGACGAGCAGCCCCGCGCTTGCGGGCAGCCCGACGAAGACCGTGAGGCGCAGCGCGCGGCGCACGGTCTCGGTGAACGCGGGGATGTCGTTGTTCTGCCGCGCGAGGAGCGGGAAGACGGCCGTCGCGATCGAGATGCCGAAGACGCCGAGCGGGAACTCGTAGAGACGCTGCGCGTTCGCGATCGCGCTCATCGCGCCCGCCGCAAGCGGATAGTCGAAGCCGAGGATCGTCGGCCCGACGAGGGTCGGCCAGCTGGCGATCAGCCCGTCGATCGCGGTGTTGAGCTGGAGGACGCCGAGCCCGAGCATCATGGGCGCGACCTGGACGAGCGTCGCGCGCACGCTCACCCACGCGGTCGTGTCGCGCAGCGTGAAGACAGGGCCGACCGAACGCAGGATCCACAGGGTCCACGCGAGCTGCACGACGCCCGCCGCGACGACGGAGCCCGCCACGATGCGCAGGTGCCAGACGGGCGAGACATCGCCCGCGCGGACGAGCGGCACGACGCCGAGCGTGGCCGCGACGAGCGCGAGGTTCAGGATGATGGGCGCCGCCGCGGTCGGGCCGAAGCGGCCGTGCACCTGGAGCGCTGAACCCGCGATCGCCGTCAGGCAGACGAGCGGCATGTAGGGCAGCATGAGCGCCGCGAGCTCGTAGCCGAGCCGCACGGAGCGGACGCCGACGGTCTCCGTCGCGATGCCGCCGAGAGTCTGGACGCCGAGCCGCGTCACCTCGAACTCGGGCGCGGACCACATGCGCGAGAGGAGGAACACCTCGCCCACGAGGACGATCCCCCAGAGCAGGATCGCGAGAAGGACGAGGAGCAGCCCCGCGAACCGCCGCGACGCCTCGCGGTCGTCGCGGACGAGCTCGGCGTAGCGCGGCACGAACGCCGCTGAGATCGCGCCTTCGCCGAAGAGCCTGCGGAAGAGGTTCGGGACGAGGAACGCGAAGTTGAACGCGTCCATGAACGGGCCGATCCCGAACACGCGCGCAAGCGCCGCATCGCGCGCGAGCCCCGTGACACGGCTCACGAGGGTGAGCACCGTCATGAGGCGCGCGTGGTGCTCGAAGCGTTCAGCCATGGGAATCCGTTCCTCGAGGCGGGCGGCGGTTCGGCCGCGCGGATGCGCGCGTCAACCGCCCGTTGGCGCGGCGCCCGAGGCGACCTCGAGCGTGCCGGTCGACATGTCGGGCTCGAGCGCGCGGCGGGTGATCGTGAGTTCGGCGCGACGCGCGCCCTTCTCGAGCCGCGCGGTGGAGAGGTCGAGGCCGACGCGCGAGTCGACGACGGTCCAGCCGTCCGACTCGAAGCGTCCGAGCGTCTCCGTCAGGAGCTCGCCCGCGTCGCGCACGCGCCCCGCGAGGAGGAACCGCCCGCCCGTGAGGGTGCCCGCGTCGCGGCGAAGATCTGCGCTGCGCACGACGGTCATTCCATCGGGAAGCGGCACATCGCTCTCGAGGAGCGTCGTCGAGCTCGAGCAGGCGTGGAGGACCACGGAAAGCGCGGCGATGGCGAGGACGCGGAGGCGAAGCCGAAGGGACATGCACGGAGAATACCGCGCCGTACGCGCGGCGGCGGGCGCCCCTCGGTCAGGCGAGCGCCTTCACGCACGCCTCCGCCGCCCGGCGACCCGAAAGAAGCGCACCGTTGATCGACGAATCCTCGAGGTGGTCGCCCGCGACGAAGACGCGTGCGCCAAGCGACGCGGGCATGCGTGCTGCAAGATCCTGCGGCCACTGGCGCGGCAACGCGCGAGGAATCCGCTGCACGGCGAGCAGCTCCCACCCGTCGGTGGCGCGCCGGCCGAGGATCTCGGCGACGGTGCGGCGCATGTCCTCGGCGAGGTCGCGCCCGCCGTCGACCGTGCTCGGGAGGTACGACGAGTTCACCACGAAGAGGCCGCGCCCGCTCGGCGCATAGCTCGGCGCGATCGCGCTCATGGCGGCGCCATGGTTGAAGAGGCCCCTGCCCGACCCGTTGAGGACGAGCCACTTGGGAAGGACCGATGGGTCGGGCGTGGCGAACCAGGCCGAGAGCGTGCTGCACCACGGCACCGCTGCGCGCGCGTGCAGGTCATCGCCGCGCGGAAGGAGTTCCGCGAGTTCGCGGGCTCCGGTCGCGAGGATCACGGCGTCGCCGACGCGCGTCTCGCCCGAGGCGAGCGTGATCCGCGTGCCGTCGACCGACGCCACGCGCGCCCCGAGACGCAGCGCGCCCGCGGGGAGCGCCGCCGCCAGCTGCGCGGGAATCGCCTGCATTCCTGCGGCGGGCACGCAGGCGAAGCCGTCGTTGAACATGCGCAGGAGGAACCGCATCCTGCTCGAGTCGGTGCCGAGCGAGCGGTCGAGGAAGACGCCGCCGAAGAACGGGCGGAAGAAGCCGTCGACGCTGCGTGGCGAGATCCCCGCCGCCGCCAGTTCGTCGCGCACGCTTCGTCCCGTCGGTGCGCCGGGGCCGTCGCACGGGCCCTGCGCCGCCGAGCGCGCGAACGGCAGCATGCGCAGCGCGTCGCCGATCGGCACGACCCCGCGCAGCGCCCCCGCGAGCGCCGCCAGTGGCTCGCGCAGCGGATGCGCCACCGTGGCGGCGCGCGCACCGTTCCACACGATCGCGCCGGGCATGAAGGCCTTGAGGTCGAGCGCGCGCAGGTCGAGCACGCGCGCGCCCTCGGGATAGGCGGAGAGATACACCTGGTATCCCCGGTCGACGGTGAAGCCGGCGACCGTGTCGCTGGCCACGCGCCCGCCCGCCCTGTCGGATCGCTCGAGCACCTCGACCGTTGCGCCCGCGGCTGCGAGGGTCCTTGCGGCGGCGAGCCCGGCGAGCCCCGCCCCGATGACGACGATGTGCCTGCCGGCGAGCGTGTTGTGGTGTTGGCTGCTCATGCGAGGATCCCTCGTTCGTCAGGGACGCTGTCGCTGCGCACGAAACCCGTGCTTCGCCCGGCGAATCCCGACCATCACGCCGCTGGCGACGACCGCTGCCGCGAAGGCGAGCATCGCGGCGAAGATCGGCCGCAGCACCGCGAAACCTGCAAAGTCCACCATCTTCTCGTCGGTCAGCTCGCCGAAGAGGATGCGCTCGATCGCAACCACGGTGTACCACGACGGCACGAGGGCCAGCCCGCCGATCACGGCCGGCCAGCGCAGCGCGGGCGCGTAGTCGCGCTGCCGGAACGCCACGCCCTCGCGCTCGACCGCGCCTGTCCACGCGTCGATGCGGCCGGATTCGACACGCGCGTACGATCGCACGAAGGCGCCGACGGTGCCGAAGCCGACACCCACGAGGAAACCGAGCCCCGCAGGGAAGACCAGCGCGCCGAGCCCGGGCGCCTCGCCCGTGGCGTGCCGGCCGGCGAGCGCGGCGAGGCCCGCGAACAGCGCGATGAAGCACGCGACCGTGGCGCCGACGCGGATCCAGCCCGCGCCGGTTGCATAGAGCAGCCGCTCGGCGGTGAGGTCGTCGAGGCGCTCGTCGGTGCCGCGCGGCGCGCGTTGCCGCAGCCCCAGCCAGAGAAGCCCGGCCACGCCGCAGCCGAGCCAGCCTGCCGCCATGTCGTAGCCGCTGAAGGTGCGGCCGAGGATCTCGATCGCCTGCGTCACCTCGTCGAAGTACACCCAGAAGGCGGCGAGCGCGAGGTTGAAGACGGGGCGGCGGAAAATCGAGGCGTTGAGGAACAACCAGGCGAGCACGCCGAAGCCGACGAAGTGGACGAACTTGTCGACGGTGCCCGAGCCCTGGAAGGCGAGCCGCGGCCAATGGGTCGCGACCATCACGGGAACGAGGTAGCAGACGAGCGCAATGCGACAGGCGCGCCGGGAGCGCTGCGCGAGCGGCGCGTCGTACCAATCATCGACCTGCCACATCGATCAGCCTCCACGCGCGCGTGCGGCCGCGCGGAAGGGATGCGATGGATCGATCGGCTCTGGCTCGGAGACAGGCGCAGCAGCGGCGGGCGCGGGTGCGGGTGCGGGTGCGGGCGCAGGTGCGGGCGCAGGAATCGCAGCTGGCGTCGCTGCGGACTTCTCCCGCTCGACGGCGGTGCGCTTGACGGCCGTGCCCGCGGGCTTCGGCTTGACCTCCGCCTCTGCGGCGGCCGTGGGCCGCTGCGCGGGCCCTTCAGCGGTCTTCTGCGCGGGAACGGCGGCGGGCGCCTGTGACGCCTTCGTCTCTCGCACGCGGGTCGTGGCCACGGTCTTCTTCTCGGAGCGGGCGCGCTGCGCGGCGCGCGCGGCCGCAGCGGTCTCGGGGGTGAAGCGGCTCGACACGACCGCAGACGCGGCAGCAGCCGCCGCAGCGGCGGCGGCGGCGGCCGCTGCGGCGGCAGCCGCGGGCGTCGGCTTCCCTGCCACGGCCTCGCTTGCGCCGTGCGCCAGCTCCCAGTCGCGCACGAAGCGCTCGCCGAGCGCGCGATAATCGATCGCACCAGGGCACCACGGGGCGTAGTCGAAGATCGTCTGCCCGAAGCTCGGCGCCTCGGCCAGCTTGATGTTGCGGCGCACGGCGGGCATCAGCACCTTCGCGCCGTCCCATGGAAGACCGCTTCCCGTGCTTTCATCGAAGAAGTTCGTGAGTTCCTGCACGACCTCGCGCGCGTGCGCGGTCTGCGTCTCGTGCATGCAGAGGACGACGCCGCCGATCCTGAGCGTCGGGTTGAGCCCCTGCGCGAGAAGCTGCACCGTCTCGACGAGCTTCGTGAGCCCCTGCATCGCGAGGAACTGCGCCTGCATCGGCACGATCACCTCGTCGGCGAGGCAGAGGCCGTTGAGCGTGAGGACGCCGAGGCTCGGCGGGCAGTCGATGAGCACGAAGTCGAACTCGTCCGCGACCTCCTCGAAGCGCTGGCGCAGGATGCGGTTGCGGTCCGGGTGCGACGCGAGCTCGGTCTCGGCGCCCGCAAGGTCGGTTGTCGACGGCATGAGCCAGAGGTTGTCGCGGACCTGCACGATCGAGTCACGCACGGAGCAGTCGGGATCGACGAGCGCCTCGTAGACCGTCTGACCGACCGACGAGCCGTCGACGCCGAGGTGAAGCGAGAGATGCGACTGCGGGTCGAGGTCGATCAGCAGCGTGCGGCGCCCGAGGAGCGCGATCGCAGCGCCGATGTTGACCGTCGAAGTCGTCTTGCCGACGCCGCCCTTCTGGTTGAGCAGCGCCGTGATCCGCGGCGGGATGGGCGTCATGGCGGCGAGTATAGGGTTTCGCCCACGCGCGCCCCGCCGCCGAGAAGGTCGATGCCGAGGAGCCGCGGGCTGGCCCGCCACGGAACCGCTGCGAACGGCGCGTCGCCCACGCCCGCGGCGCCCGTGCGGCGGAGGCCGAGCGCGACCACCGCGTCGCCCTCGACGCGCTCGATCCACGCGCCGGGCAGCACGAACCCGACGCGGAAGCGGTCGGCGTAGGCGCGGAAGGCGAGCGTTCCCTCCGCGACGAGGCCAGCGGGGTCGTCGACGCTTCCGTCGCCGCGGACGACGACGGTCGTGCCGCCCGCGCCTGTGAAGGCGATGGCGTCGCCTGCGCCCGGCGATTGGGCGGTGCGCACCTCCGCGAAGACCTCCCACGACTCGAGCCGCGGCCGAAGCGATGCCGCTGCGGCGAGCTCGGGCGACGCGGCCTCGTTCGTTCCGACGGAGACGGCGACGAGATCGAGCGGCGCGACGAAGCGCGCCAGGACGACGCCCGCAAGCCCCGCGCGCACGACGGGCGGCGTGACCACGAGCGTCCGAATCTCGCCGCGATGCTCGATGCGGAGCGTCGCGCGGCCATCGTCCTGCGGGATGCGCGCGCCGTCGATCTCCGCGCGGCGCGGCCTCGGCACGCGCACACGCGTGACCTCGCCGGGCATCGCGAGCGCTGCAAGCGGCAGGTCGTCGACATCGAGCCACACGCTCTCGAGCCAGGAGAGGCGCACGACCTCCTCGCTGCTCGTCGGGTTCGCGAGCGCAAGCACCACCTCGTCGCGCGTCTCGTCCTCCACCCAGAGCTGGATCGGCGAACGGACGCGCAGCCACGAGAGCATCGCCTCCGCGAGCGTGTCGCCCGTGCGCGATGGGTCGAGCGCGAGCGCGAGCATCGAGGAGAGCGCGGAAGGGTCTGCGATCCACGCTGCGATCGGCGCGGGCGCGGTGTCGTCGGAGCAGGTGGCGACGAGCATCTCGGCGCACTCGACGGCGACGCCTTCGCTGACGGCCGCCAGGCGCGAGAGCGCGGCGAGCCAGAGCGCCGTCGAGGCGCGCGCGGCGAGATCGTCGGGCGACCCCGGCTCGAACGCGGGCGGCATGTCCCAACCGCGCAGCGCGCAGCCGATCGCCCAGCGGAACCGCTCGAACGGCGCAGCAGGATCGGGCAGCGTGAGGAGCGCGTCGGGCGCGCCTGAAGGCGTCACGGCGCTCGCGCGCCGCGCGAGCCGTGCGAGGAGCCGCGCGTCCGATTCCGCCGAATCGCCCGCGTCCGCGGGCTCGAGCCAGCGCGGCGAGATGCGCGTCGAGCCAAGCTCGAAGCGCGCGATCGGCTGCGGCCCTGCCGGCGGCTCGAGCGCGAGATAGGCGTCCGTCGCACCCTGCGGGCGCTCGAGGGAGAGCCTGAGGTCGTTCGAGGCGCGCGCCCAGCGCAGCGGACTGACTTCACCTGCGCCTGGCCTGCGTGGCCAGAGGATCTGCGCCTCGAAGCCGCGCGCGGAGCCATCGTCGGCGACCGCCCGCACGGCGACGGCCGCGGGCGCCGCGCCCGTGATGCGCACAGGAACAAGGATCGGCGCGTCGCGCACGGCGATCGGCCGCTCGACGAGCACCTCGAGCGACGCGTGCACGACGCCCACGGGGAGCGATGCGAGGAGCGCGACGATCGCGAGGAAGGTGGCTGGCGTTGGAAGCAGGCGGTGCGACAACGACGCGATCGTACGGGTTTCCGCTGATTTCGCCTATCTTGCGTCTCGAGGAACATGGTCCGTATGGAGGTCCGCCTGGAGGTCCGCATGGAGATCCGCCCGATGATGCCGTCCGACAACCAACCAACGCGCGGCCGATCGAGGCTCGCGCCGATGCTGGCGCCGCCGCTCGCCCTCCTGCTCAGCCTCGCGTTCGCGTCGTGCGAAAGGCCCGCGCAGCCCGCCACGGAGCGCGCTGCCGCGCCTACGGCTCCCGCCACGCCTGCGGCCCCTGCTCCGCCCGCAGTCGCAGCGGCCGACCAGGCCGACCCGAACCTCCGCGTCAGCAAGGAACTCTGGCCGAACGGGAATGTGAAGTACACCTACGAGATGCGCAAGGGGGCGAACGGGAAGTGGGCGCGCAACGGCGTCGGCCGCGCGTACTACGAGAGCGGGCCGCTCGAGCGCGAAGGCGTCTACAAGGACAATGTGCGGGTGGGCAAGTGGACCTACTACGCGCCCGACGGCAAGGTGCTGCGCGTCGAGGACCGCGGCGAAGGCTGATCTTCCGCGGTCAGACCACCACTCGCGCCTCGCCCGTCCCCTTCGCGATCACGCCGATCGGGAACGGCTTCTCGCCAAGCTTGCGCAGGATCTTCATCACGCGCTCGGCCGACTTCGGGCGCACGATGATCGTGTAGCCGACGCCCATGTTGAAGACACGGAACATCTCGTTCGTCTCGACGCCGCCGTGCTTCTGGAGGAACGGGAAGATCGCGGGCGGCTCCCACGCCTTCGCGCTGATGAGCGCGTCGACATCGCTTCCGAGCGCGCGGCAGACATTCCCGGGCAGCCCGCCGCCCGTGATGTGCGCCATCCCCGAGATCGCCTGCTCGCTGCCGAGCGCGTCGATCAGCCCGACGATCGCCTTCGCGTAGATGCGCGTCGGCTCGAGCAGCACATCGATCAGCCGCTTGCCGCCGAGTTCGGCGTAGGTCTTCGTGTACGACAGCTTCGCGTCCTTCACGATGCGGCGGACGAGCGTGTAGCCGTTCGAGTGGACGCCGCTCGAGGGGAGCGCGATCACGAGGTCGCCCGGCTTCGCCTTCGGCTGCTTCTTGAGCCGCGCGTGCTCGACGACGCCGACGCAGAAGCCGGCGACATCGAAGTCCCCGGGCGCGTAGATGTCGGGCATCTCCGCGCATTCGCCGCCGATCAGCGCGCAGCCCGCGATCTCGCAGCCCTTCGCGACGCCCGCGATCATCGCGGTCGTGTTCGCGGGGTCGAGCTTCGACAGGCCGAGATAGTCGAGGAAGAAGAGCGGCTCGGCGCCCTGGACGATGAGATCATTGACATTCATCGCCACGCAGTCGATGCCGACCGAGTCGTAGATCTTGAACTCGGCCGCGAGCTTCACCTTCGTGCCGACGCCGTCGGTGCAGCCGACAAGGACGGGGTCCTTGTACTTCTTGCCGCCGCCGTTCAGCCTGAACATGCCCGCGAACGCGCCGTGGAGGCCGAGGACCCGCGGCGAGTAGGTGCGGCGCACGATCGGCTTGATGCGGTCGACGACCTCGTCGCCCGCGTCGATGTCGACGCCCGCGGCGGCGTAGGTGAGCGGCTTCTTCGCCGTCTTCGCGGCGGCGGTCTTGCGCGACTTCGAACTCGTCTTCTTCGGGTTGGCGGTGGCGGCCATAAGGCGCGCGAGTGTAGCGGAGTCGGCGAGGGGCCTCCGCGCCGTCAATCGCCCGACCAGACGGCGGAGTGCGGCGCCGCCATGAGCGTCGGATCGAACCGCACCGTCTCGACCCCGTCGTGCAGCACGACGCCGCGGACGAAGTTCTTCCCCGCAAGTTCGCGCAGCGCACGAAGGCCGCGGAACGCGTCGGCACCGATCGAACGGGCCGACTTGAACTCGATTCCGACCACGCGGCCCGCGCGGTCCTCGAGCACGAGATCGACCTCCGCGCCCGCTGCCGAACGGAAGTGATGGATCGCGGGCTTCGTCTGGCTCCATCCGCGCTGCTTGATGATCTCCATGGCGAGGAAGTTCTCGAGCATGGCGCCGCGCGCGGGACCGTCCTCCGCCAGCCGATCCGCGTTCGCGCCCACGAGATGGCAGGCGAGTCCGCTGTCGGCGACGAGCACCTTCGCGCTCTTCGCGAGCCGAGACGAGCGGTTGGTCGACCATGCGGGGACCATGACGGCGAGGAAGGTCGCCTCGAGGAGCGCGATGTAGCGACGCGTCGTCGACTGCGGCATGCCGAGCGCGCGGGAGACATCGGCGACATTGAGGAGCCCGCCCGCGCGCGCGGCCAGCGCCGCGAGCAACCGAGGCAACTCAGCCAGTCCTTCCGCGCCCGACAGTTCGCGCACCTCGCGGCGCAGCGTGGTCTCCGCATACGCCGAGAACCACGCGTCGCGCCGAACCGCGTCGGCGCGCAAGGAAGCCTCGGGAAAGCCACCGCGCAGCGTGCGCTCCGCGACCGGCCGCGCCCGCTTTCCAGCCCCCCTCCAATCAGGCGTCTCGCGTTCGAACAGCCGATCGATGAAGCGCTCGCGCACTCCTTCGAACTCACCCTGCGAAAGCGGCCACAACGGGATCAGCTCAACCCGCCCCGCGAGCGACTCCGACAGCTTCGGGAGCAGCATGACATTGGCAGAGCCCGTCAGGAGGAACCGCCCGGGCGTGCGGTCGCGGTCGACCGACGCCTTGATCGCGCGGAAGAGCTCGGGCGCACGCTGCACCTCGTCGATGGCGCTGGGGCCCGTCAACGCCGCGACGAAACCCTCAGGGTCGCGCTGAGCCGCCGAGAGCACCGCGCCGTCATCGAGCGTGAGCACGCGGCGCGGCGGCTTCACATCCGCCGAAAGCGCCTGCATGAGCGTGGTCTTCCCCACCTGCCGCGCCCCCTGAAGGAGCACGACCGGCGTGTCGCCGAGCGCGATCTCAATCGATTTCTGGGCGTTCCGGCCGTGCATGCCAGAGACTCTATCGGCGTGCGCCTAGAAATCCACCATCATGTGGTGGATTTTCCACCACTTACTGGTGGATCTTCCTTCGATCGCCGTCGCCGACCGAGCGTCTCGGACACCCCCTCCGCCGCGACCGTGTATCCTCTCGCCCCCTATGGCCATTCTCGTCGACGGAAACACCAAAGTCATCTGCCAGGGCATCACCGGCAGCGCGGGCGCCTCGCACACCAAGGGCTGCTTCGAGTACGGCACCAAGATGGTCGGCGGCGTCACGCCCGGCAAGGGTGGCCAGAAGGACCCGAACGGGCTTCCGATCTTCGACACGGTCCGTCAGGCGGTCGAGGCGACGGGCGCCGACGCGACGATGATCTTCGTGCCGCCCGTGGGCGCGGCCGACGCGATCATGGAGGCGGCCGACGCTGGGATCCGCGTCATCTGCGCGATCACCGAGGGCGTCCCCGTCCTCGACATGGTGCGCGTCAAGGAAGCGCTCAAGGCGTATCCGAAGTCGACGCTGATCGGGCCGAACTGCCCGGGCATCATCACGCCGGCCCGCCGCATCTCGGGCGAAGGCCCGACCGCGAAGTTCGAGGGCGGCTGCAAGATCGGCATCATGCCGGGCTACATCCACACGCATCGCGTCGACGCAAAGACGGGCAAGGCTGTCGGCATCGTCAGCCGCTCGGGCACGCTGACCTACGAGGCCGTGTGGCAGACCTCGCAGCGCGGCATCGGCCAGTCGACCTGCGTCGGCATCGGCGGCGACCCCGTGCGCGGCTTCGGCTTCATCGAGGCGCTCGAGCTCTTCAACGCCGACAAGGACACCGACGGTGTCGTGATGATCGGCGAGATCGGCGGCACCGACGAGATCGAGGCCGCGAAGTGGATCAAGGCCAACATGAAGAAGCCGGTTGCCGGCTTCATCGCGGGCCGCACCGCCCCGAAGGGCAAGCGCATGGGCCACGCCGGCGCGATCATCGGCGGCGCCGACGACACCGCGCAGGCCAAGATCGAGGCGCTGAAGGCCTGCGGCATCGCGGTCGCCGAGAGCCCAGCCGACCTTGGGTCGACGATGATGAAGGCCTTGGGGCTTTAGCGGCCGCGGCGAGGCTTGAGCGGCCGCG
>CAYMSD010000052.1:20165-22245 GCA_964393015.1 uncultured Klebsiella sp. | reverse complement strand
ACGGCACAAGACCTCCAGCGGGTGGCGGGTGCATGGGTCGCTCCATGCCTCTGGGGGGCCCGCCGCCCGACTGGCGGTCGAAGCCGCAGCGCGCTTGCGCGTGGTCGTTGCCGCCTGCGGCGCGTGCGCTCGGGTCGGCCTGCGCCGAACCCGAACCTCGCGTGCCGCGCGCTGGTCGACTACCTCGGCAACGGGCAGTACGGGCTCGTCCTCATCGAACGCGGGCGCGCCCCCGAGGTCGTCATGACCTCGGACAACCCCGGCAAGGTGCTCTACCAGGCGAGCCGCTTCCTTCAGCCGGGGCTCGTCGCCTCTGTGTCGGAGGGCGTGCTGCTCGCCGTCAGGGTCATCGCGCCGACCTGGCAGCTCAACGCCCCCGAGTCTGGGAACGCCGATCGAAGTGCATCGGATGAATCGGGCTCGGGGGCCTTCCGAGGCCTCACGCCTGCGGCAAGCCTGACGAGCCTCGCGCGCCCCGGCATCGTGGCGTACGGAGTCCTCACGATCTCGAGGGAGTGGTCCGAAGCCGTCTTCGGCCCGCCGCTCTCGAAGCGCCAGTGGCGCAGGCTCAGGCACACGATGCGCCTGCTGCAGCGCGAGGCGAGCCGCCAAGCCAAGAGCGGACAGGAGCCGCAGCAGTAGCGCGAGCCAGAGATCAGCGGAAGCCCTGTGGTGGGAAGAGCGCGGGGGAAGAGCGCGGGGGAAGAGCGCGGGGGAAGAGCGCGGTGGGAAGAGACGGTGGGAAGAGACGGTGGGAAGAGACGGGGCGAAGAGATGCGGGGACGAATGCGGGGGGCGCGCCCGGGCGGTGTGGGCGCGGCGCCTCTCTTCGAGGAAACGGGAATCGAACGACGGACAACTGAGAGCGGGGAAAACCATGCCACACACGATCGCTGCAACGCCTCATGCTCTCGCTGTCTCGGCTTCGACCGGTTCGCCCTTGCCTGTCTCTGCGTCCGCGCTCGCGGCTGTTCTCGACGAGCTCTGCACGCGCTTCGGCGCGCGCGGTTACCAGCGCGAGATCGCGCTCGAGACGCTCGGGCACCTGCTTGGCCCGCGCGCGGTGGGCACGCCGCGCACGGACGGCCGCCGCAGCCGCTCGGCGCTGGTTCAGGCCCCGACGGGCGCAGGAAAGACCTTCATCGGCCTGCTCTGCGCCCGTGCGCTCGGCACGCTGCTTGGCGCGCGCGTCGGCTGGTGCGCGGGACGGCGCGAGCTTCTCCGCCAGGCCGCGAGCGAGAACGCGCGCTTTGGCTTCGGCAACCAGCTCGCGCTCATCTCGATGTTCGACCGCACGCCTCCGAAGGTCGACCTCCTCGTGGTCGACGAGGCGCATCACGACGGAGCGATGTCGATGGCGACCCTGCATGGGTGCATCGACCCTGCCTTCGTGATCGGCCTGACGGCGACGCCGTTTCGCCGCGACCGCGTGAAGCTCTGCTTCGAGAAGACCGTGAGGAGCTGTTCGATCCAGATGCTCGTCGACGACGGGTACCTGAGCGAGTACAGCCACTTCATGCTCGAGCGCTGGGTGCCCGAGGAGGTGGCGGCCGTCTATGCGGGCGAGCGGGAGAAGTGGGGGCGTTCGCTCCTCTTCTTCCGCACGCTGCGCGAGTCGCGCCGCGCGGTCGACGCGCTGCGCGCGGCGGGCGTGCGCGTCGAGCTCGTCACGGGCTCGAGCGACCGCGAGGCGCAGCTTGGCGCCTTCGCGGCGGGGTCGGTCGACGCGCTCGTCTCCATGAATGTGCTCACGGAGGGCTTCGACTGCCCGTCGCTGCGCACGGTGTTCTGCCGTCCGTCGTCGCGCCTGCCGACGGTGCAGATGTGCGGGCGGGTGTTCCGCAGGGACCCCGCGTCGCCCGTGAAGCAGATCGTGCAGAGCCGCGACACGGAGCTTCCGTTCGCGCGGCTCGTGCGGCCGAGCGAGCAGTACATCGCGACGGACCAGGGCTGGCGCTCGCTCGGCGCGACGCGGGCGCTCGACGCTGAGATCGAGGCGATGCGCGTGCGGGTCGCGCAGACGAAGACCGCGCTGCCTGCAGCGATCCTGAAGGCGCGCGCGCGCTCGCAGCGTTCGCGG
>CAYMSD010000052.1:7836-20065 GCA_964393015.1 uncultured Klebsiella sp. | reverse complement strand
GACCGCGCTGCCTGCAGCGATCCTGAAGGCGCGCGCGCGCTCGCAGCGTTCGCGGTTGGGGCGAGAGATGGATTGAGGCGCGGGGAGGAGGAATGGAACGCATGGAACGCATGAATCGCACGGATCGGCAGGGAAGGCGAAGGGACACAATGGAACGGAACGACACGGACAACATCATGGATGGCCCCTCGGTCACGACGACCGGCGCCACGCCCGACGGCGGCGACGAGCCGCGCTGCCCCGCACGGCGCGAACGCAGGCGCTGCACGCTTCCGCGTGGGCGCCGCGCGATCGGCGCACGGTGGTACAGCCGCGGCGACTGGCGCAACGAGCTGAGCGACTTCGCGACGGGGGGCGTCTCGCGCCCCGTGACTGATTCGCCCGGCGAAGACTGGCTGCGCATGACCGCAGCGGGGGCGATCGGCCTCGTGGCGGGCGTCGTGCTCGCGATCGGCGCGATCCGACTCGGCTTCCTGCCGAGCAGCGGCCCCGTTCCCATGGTCGTCGCGGCGCTCGCGTTCGCGGCGAGCGGCGCGTTCGCGCTCGTCGCGTGCTGCGCAGAGATCGACGACGCGACAGGCGAATCGTCGCGGCGGGACTGACCTCGCGGATGGCCCGCACGCATCGCGAGGCATCTCTCGACATCTTTCAGACAGCAGTCATGCAAGCATCCGAGCGCACGCAGGCGCTCTCCAGGCAACACAGAGGAAGAGAATGACCAACAGAAGGCTCGACAACACCCACGGTCCGTCACCCCGCCCGATCGATCTCGACGGCATCCTCGACGCCGATGCGGAGGACTCCGCGGAGCGCGCGATGCGCTTCGACGCAGCGCTTGCGCACGACTTCGCGAAGTCCGCCGCCGAGGCGCTGCCCGCGATCGAGTACCGCACGGCGAGCCTGCGCTCGCTTCGACCTTGCGTCGACCTCGGCGCGGCGCTTGAGCGAACGGACGCGGCGGACGCGGCGGAGGCGCATGGACCGGACGCGTCGGACCCCTCTCGCGATGCAACGCTCGACGCAGCCCTCCGCCGCAAGACCCCGAAGGCGCTCTACCTGAACGACGAGCCCGTCGTGACCACGCAGCGCTTCTGGTGGAGCCTCTTCGTCCGCTGCGGGCTGAACGAGGCCGTCTTCCGCTACTTCGACCCGACCGAGGTCTTCGATCGCGTGGCGAGGCTCGACGCGGGGCGATCCGTGCGCTTCGCGATCGAGGGCGACGGCACGCCCGGCCGTGCGCGGCGATTGCTCGCCGTCAGCGCGCCGAACGGTCCGATCCTCGATCGCCGCGATGTCGCGGAGATCGTCGACCGCTACGGCGGGCACCGCGTGCGTTATGCCGACGGCGTGCTCACCTCGATGCATGTGCCCGCTGCAGGCGACCGCGCGATCTCGATCGGCCCCGACGAGTACAGGCAGCGCTTCCAGCTCGATGTGCCCGTCGACGGGCTGGGCGAGCCGCGCATGCAGGTCGCGTTGCTGCGGCTCATCTGCCTGAACGGCGCGATCGGCACTCGATCGGTCTTCCGCAGCATGATCCGCATCGGCAAGGACCCGCAGCACTCGCTCGAGCGAGCGCTCGGGCACTTCGCCAACGACGACGGATTCTCAGCGATGCGCGACCGCCTCGAGAGCGCCCAGCGCTCGTGGGCGAGCCTCCGCGAGGTGCGTCTCCTCGAGCGCCAGCTCGACACGGTGTCGTGGGGCGGGCCGTCGAGCGGCGGGCTCGGCGACATGGCGGGGCGGCGCCGCGCGTTCCGCACGATGGTGGGCGACTACGAATCGCGGTACGGGCTTGCGAGCATCGACGCCTTGAGCGTGAAGCGCCAGCGCATGCTGCAGGCGAACTGCCGCGTCTACGACCTCATCAACTTCGCGACCGAGATGGCGACGCATCACGCGCCGCCGCGCGCAGCCGCCCGCCTCAACGGCTGGCTCGGCACCACGCTGACCGACGAGTACGACCTCGAGAACACGGCGAACGATGTGCCCGAGTTCACGGATGTCTACATGACGCAGAAGTGGTGGAGGAACTGAGGGGCGCGAAGCCCTACAGCATTAACAAATGAAATAGAAAATTTACGGTTGCAGAGTTCGAGAACATGTGTAGGATGCCGCGCCATGAATCCAACGCTCAGAACGGGAACGGCGGCGATCGTGACCATCGCGGCGATCGTCGCTGCTCTAGGGTGCAGCGTCCCAAAGCTGCCGTCCGACTCCGACAGTTCCAAGTCCAACATGTCGGTCGGCGTCGTGCAGCGGGAGATCCGCAAGGGCATGACCGGCGGGGAAGTTGCCACGGTTCTCGGGAGCCCGAACATCGTCACCAGTGGGCCGGGTGGGACGGAGGTCTGGGTTTACGACCGCACGTTCAGTCAGGTCGAGGCTGCCTCGGCGAGCACGGGAGTGTGGTTCGTGATCGGCACGACTGGACAGAATGCGGGGGTGACCCGGTCTTCGCAGTCCACCCTGACGGTCGTCGTGAAGTTCGACTCGGAGAAGACCGTCTCCGACGTCGCGTATCACCAGTCGAAGTTCTGAGGGGAAACGATGCGGATCACGATCTCGACGGCATGCCTGGCGGCCCTGTGGCTCGGTCTGGGGTTCTGTACATGGCTTGGCTGTGCCCAGACAACCATCCCGAAGGACGCGCTCGCGCTTCGCGAGCCGACGACGGAGATTCGGATTCGGCAGTCTCGGAAGTACGAGACGTCCGACGAGCGGGCGGTGCTCATCGCCTCGAACCAGTTGCTTCAGGATCTTGGCTTCAACCTTGAGGAGTCCAGCAGGGATGTCGGCCTTCTCGTCGCGAGCAAGGATCGCACGGCTGTCGACAGCGGCCAGGTCGCAGGGCAGTTCATGGCCGCGCTCTTCCTGGGCGTTCGCATCCCGATCGACAAGGACCAGAAGATCCGCGCGTCGGTCGTGACCGCACCATCGGCGGACGGCTCGCAGACCCTCGTGCGGGTCACATTCCAGCGGCTGGTGTGGAATGACCTTGGAGCGCTGCAGAAGGTCGAACGCCTTGACGCACCCGAGCTCTACCTTGAGTTCTTCGAGAAACTCTCGAAGGCGTTGTTCCTCGAAGCGCAGGAGATTGGATGATGAGCCGTTGCGAAACCGTTGCGCTGGTCTGCGCACTAAGTCTTTCGTCCCTTTCGCTGCTTGGAGGTTGTGCCTCGACCCCGAAGGCGACCGATGGCGCTGTGGCGTTGAAGCTGCGCGCCATTCAAACGAGAGCGTTTGAGACGACTGACCTGAACAAGACGATTCGGACGGCGATGGCGACCCTGCAGGATCTCGGGTTCGTCATAGATACGGCCGATGCTGAACTCGGGAGCGTGACGGCGTCGAAGCTTGACAAGTATGTCATCAAGATGACGGTGACCGCACGCAAGCGGGGCGAGACTCAGCTTCTGGTTCGAGCCAACGCGCAGTACAACGTGACGCCGGTCGAGGATGCGAACTTCTACCAGCAGTTCTTCGCCGCGTTCTCGAAGGCCATGTTCCTTGAGGCGCAGGAGATCGACCCTGCAGCACCGGGCTTCTGAGTCGCGCATTCCGCCAGCCGCCGCAGCCACGCCTCACCCCTGCGTCGGGAGGTTCCAGATCCGCACGATGTTCCCGTGGATCGCCGTGATGTGGCAGTGTGCATGGCCCACGCACCGCTGCATGCCGTCATGTGGGCCGAGGCCCATCGCCGCAAGCGCTTCCGTGAGCGCCCGCTCCTCGTCGCTGATCTCCTCGCTCCACGGCCGCAGTTCAGCGGCGAGCTCCATGAGGATGTCGGCATGCGTGACGGCGATGAGCCTGCGCCCCTCCGCGCGCGCTCTCGCATGATGCTCCTCGAGCGCATCGATCGCGAGCGCGAGTTCGTCGGCGCCCGTGGGAGCGACGCCATGCCCGCGCTCGTTCAGCCGTGCGTCCACCGCGGGAGTCGGTGCACCGACCCCCTCGGCAAGGATCCGCGCCGTCTGCCTCGCCCGCACCAGCGCGGACGAGACGACCATCGGCGCCGGGCCCGCGATCATGCGGACGACCCATCGCGCGGCGCGCTCCGCCTGCATCTCGCCCGCGGCAGTGAGGATGCGCGTGTCGCGGGCGTCGAATCGCAGCGCGCGCGTCTCGGCATCGGGCGCGTGATACCACGCCGCGTCCCCATGCCGCATCAGCAAGACGGTCGCGGGGTCGTTCAACACTCCGAGGATCGCGGGGTGGAGCTCCGGCATGTCGGTTGGTGCAAGGCGGTGCGCACGCGCAGACTGCGGGTCGCCCAGAGCGTACTCGCAGGTGCTTCTGCAACAAGCGGATACTGCGAAAAAGCAGCACGCCGGCGGCCTTGCGACCGCCGGCGTGCGAGGTATAGGGGCAGGGGAGGTGCTCCGCCGTGCGCGGTCAACCGCGACGACGGCGGCCGATCAGCGCGCCCGCGCCGAGGAGGGCAAGGGCGCCCGGGGTCGGCACCGTGAACGAGAACGATGCGAACGAACCCGCGGCCAGCGAACCCGAGGCGGCGGCGTTGCCGTTCACCGTGAGGGCGTAGTTGCCCGCCGCGGTGCCTGCGCCCGCAGCGCCGTTCGAGAAAGTGGAGTTGTATCCACCGACGATGACATAATAGTCGCCGGCGGCGAGGTTCGAGGTGATCTGGCTCCACAGGTTGCCGCTGAAGTCGTCGTTGGTGCCGATCAGCGTTCCAGCGGCCGTGTAGAGCGCGATCTCGGTGTCGAAGCTCGATCCCTCGAGGCTGAAGGTGAGGTCACCGGGCTCGAAGAAGCCGAGGTTCGCGATGGACGCGGCGGAGAATGCGAAGGAGACATCGGTCCAGGTCGCGTCGATTCCGCCGTCGTTGAACGACTCGTAGGCCTCGAACGAGAATTGAGAGCCCGAGGCCGCCCACATGAACAGACTGCGCGTGATGTTCGCGCTCTGCGGGCCAGTCCAGGTCGTGCCGCTGGTGAACGGCTGAATGGCCGCCGCCGCGTTGCTCGACATGTTCTTGACATTCCAGCGGGCTTCGGTCAGGTAGCTGCCGACGCCACCGCTGGTGACGGTGCCGCTGAACTGCACGCTGCCGAGGATCGTGTTCGGGCCCGTATAGGTGTAGGTGAAGCTGCCATTGCCGGCGCTTCCGATCGAGCCGTCGCTGTTGAAGGGGCCTGACGCCGATGCCGTGAAGCTTGCGGAGGCAAGGGACGAGGCCGCGCAGGCTGAAAGGACAGCCGCGGCCACCTGGTGGCACTTGTTCGCCATGGAAAGGAACTCCATTGCTTGAGGGATGAGGGAACGGGAACTCTGCCGAAACGACGGGCAGCGTGAACGGGGAGGGGGCCCGTCACTACCCGAAAAGGTAACCCAAGAATTCGAATCCACAAGGAGAATGTGGGGAAAAGACCTCACAAAATCCTTGCCTTTGGCCAATCCTGGTCTCGGCGGAGTTCGGTGCGAGGGAGGCGACAGCGCCCTTTGGCCGCGAGGCTGCACTCAAGTATCTATGCCTGAACGCCTTGGGTTCGAGTCATTGGGGCGTGGGCTGGGCGGGCGTCGCGAGCGTCGTGTCCACCGCCTGCATGACCGCATCCCAGTACTCGCGCGTGAGCGAGACGCCCGAGTTGTGGTCGCCGTCCAGTTCGACGAGGGTCGCGTCTCGAGCAAGCGCCGCAAGCGCACGCCCGTGCGAGAGCGGCACGACCGTATCCGAGCGGGCGTGCAGGATGAGAAGCGGCGTGTCGAGCGCTTCGAGCACTCGGTCGGTGCGGTAGGGGTCGCGGACGATGAGCGCTGGCACGCCGTACTGCCCTGCGAAGCCCGCGATGCTCGTGAATGGAGACTCGAACACGAGAAGCGATGGCTTCGGTGCGCGCCGGCCATGCGTCACGGCGTCGGCGAGGCGCTTCGCCACCTGCGCGGCCACGCCTGTGCCAAGCGAACGCCCATGCAGCACGAGCGGCCCGTCGCCGATCACATCGCGCGCGTCGGCGATCACCGCGATCGCATCGGCGACGATGCGGCGCTCGGAGGGCGAGCCCGGCGTGCGGCCGTATCCGCGGTACTCGGGCAGCAGCGCATGGAAACCGAGCGCGTTCCAGCGTCGGGCGTCCTCGAGGGCGTGGTCGATCAGCTCGGCGTTGCCGTGGAAGATGACCACCGTTCCGCGTGAGGCGGGGGCCGCCGTGCGCAGGAGGAACGACTCCGTGCGCACGCCATCGTCGTGCGCGACCATGCGGCGTTCGAGCCCCTCGACCGCGCCGAGCTCCGCCTCCGACATCCCGCGGCCCGCGAGGTCGGGAAGGTAGATCATGCTGCGTTGGAGCACGAAGAGCACCCCGCACCAGACCAGGTACGTCAGCGCAATCAGGCGCAGGCCGCGGCCGAGCATCCCCCGCGAGGCACCGCGTGAGATGGCGGTCGCTGCAGCAAGGGGCGCGGCTGGCTGGGGCTCTTGCATTTCAACCTGCACCATAGACGAACCTGTCGGGCTGGAACCCGATCGCGCGCGAGGGCGTCGTCCGAGAATACAGACATCCTCCTCGGCTGAGGGCAACGGCTCCTCCGCCTTCGCTGTGCAGCCGCAGCAGTCGGAGGCTCGCGGTGCATGACCCGGGGGCGCACGGAAGCACGAATCAACTCTTGAAGCGAATCAACTCTTGAATTGAGTTGATTCGAGCGGTACCTTCATCGGGTCGGCTCGACCTCTTGGTCGTGCCCCGGCCTGGCTGCCCTCTTCCCTCGGAGGTCGGCGATGCGGCTCACAACCGCGGCCGAGGATCCCGTCGGGTCGACGCGTCTGATTGTGTCCCTCCCTTTCCCTCACCCAGGAGTTCCCATGATGAATCGTCTGCATGCAGCGACATGCGCCGCAGCGGTGGCTGCTGCGATCACCACGCTCGCCAATTCCGAGCCGAGCGTCCTCTTCACCGACGCCACGGGCGACATCGCCACGGGCCTCGCCACGGGCAACGGCACGCTCGACATCGTGAGCCTCGAGATCTCGAACACGACGAGCGACATCGTCTTCAAGCTCACGGTGAACGGCGATGTGAACGCCACCGACTGGGGCAAGTTCATGATCGGCATCTCGAACGGCGGGGCCGCTGCCAACAACGGCAACGGCTGGGGCCGTCCGATCAACATGGATTCGCCCAACGGCGGCATGACGCGCTGGATCGGCTCGTGGGTCGATGGCGGCGGCGGCGCTGAGAACCGCGACTTCACCGGTGGCAACTGGAACCTGACCGGCGCCACCTACAACGGCAACTTCGGCGGCTTCACCTTCAGCGGCAGCGAGATCACCTACACGCTCTCGCTCGCATCGCTCGGCCTCAATGTCGGCGACACCTTCTACTTCGACGCCTACTCGTCGGGTGGCGGTGGCGGCGACGGCGCGATCGACGCGCTGGCGAACCCGAGCGCGAGCGTCGGCAACTGGGGCGACACCTACACCTCGGGTGGCTCCAACCCGATCTTCTCGTACACCGTGGTGCCTGCACCCGGCGTCATCGCCCTCGCGGGCGTCGCCGGACTGCTTCGCCGCCGTCGTACGCGCTGAACGCGACATTCGGGGCAGCCGAACTGCCCGGACAACCGATGAAACCCAGGTGCGAGCGGCAGTTCGCACCTGGGTTTTCTCTTTCCGACTGCGTCTGTCGGCCTTCACTCGATCCGTCTCTCTTCCCCTCCTGCCTCGGGCGCCATGAACATCCTCGGCCTCTCCGCCTTCTTCCACGACAGCGCCGCGGCACTCGTGCGCGATGGCGTGGTCGTGGCCGCGGCGGAGGAGGAGCGGTTCTCGCGACGCAAGCACGACGACCGCTTCCCGACGAACGCGGTCGCATACTGCCTGCGCGAGGCGGGGATCGACCTCGCGGCCGTCGACGCGGTCGTGTTCTACGAGAAGCCCGTCGTCAAGTTCGAGCGCATCCTCGAGACGGCGCTTGCCTTCGCGCCGCAAGGGTTCGGGCAGTTCCTCCGTTCGATGCCCGTGTGGCTCCAGAAGAAGCTGCATCTGCCGCGCGAGATCGACGCGGGGCTGCGCGGGGCGGCGGGCGCGCCCTACACGGGTCCGATCCTCTTCACGACGCACCATGAGTCGCATGCGGCGAGCGCGTTCTATCCGAGCCCGTTCGAGCGCGCCGCGATCCTGACGCTCGACGGCGTGGGCGAGTGGGCGACCGCGAGCTGGGGCGTGGGAAGCGGCCACGCGATCGAGCTCCGCGAGGAGATGCGCTTTCCGCATTCGCCCGGACTCCTCTACAGCGCGTTCACGCACTACTGCGGCTTCCGCGTCAATTCGGGCGAATACAAGCTGATGGGCCTCGCGCCCTACGGCGAGCCGCGGTTCGCAGACCTCATCCTCGAGAGGGTCGTCGACCTCGCCGAGGACGGTTCGTTCGCGCTCGACCAGCGCCTGTTCGGCTATTGCCACGGGCTCTTCATGACATCGCCGCGCTTCCACGCGCTCTTCGGCGGGCCGCCGCGGGCGCCAGAGTCGCCGCTCACGCAGCGCGAGATGGACATCGCGGCGAGCATCCAGCGCGTGACCGAGGAGATCGTGCTGCGCATGGCGCGCCATGTGCACGCGCGGACGGGCGAGCGCAACCTCTGCCTCGCAGGGGGCGTGGCGCTCAACTGCGTCGCGAACGGCCGAGTCCAGCGCGAGGGCCCGTTCGACGCGATGTGGATCCAGCCCGCTGCGGGCGACTCGGGCGGCGCGGTCGGTGCGGCGCTCGCCTACTGGCACCGGCACCTCGGGAAGCCGCGTGCAGTGCGCGCGGGGGACTCGCAGCAGGGGTCGTACCTCGGGCCGTCGTTTGCGGAGAGCGACGCGCGCGCGGAACTCGGGCGAATGGGGGCCGTCTTCGAGGCGCTCGACGACGAGGCCCTCGTGGCGCGCGTGGCGGAGGAGCTCGCGCGCGGCCGGATCGTCGGGCATTTCGCGGGCCGCGCGGAGTTCGGCCCGCGCGCGCTCGGCAACCGCTCGATCCTCGGCGACCCGCGCGACCCGTCGATGCAGCGGCGCATGAATGTCGCGATCAAGTTCCGCGAGTCGTTCCGCCCGTTTGCGCCCGCGGTGCTTGCGGAGAAGCAGCGCGGGTGGTTCGAGCTCGATGCGGAGAGCCCGTACATGCTGCTCGTGGCGCCCGTCGCAGGCGCGCGCATGCGGAACCTCGCGGAGGAGGAGCGCAGCACGCGCGGCACGGACATGCTGAAGGTCGTGCGCAGCGACATTCCCGCGGTCACGCATGTCGACGGATCCGCGCGCGTCCAGACGGTGGACGCCGCGCGCGCGCCGCGGTTCCACGCCATTCTCTCCGCCTTCGAGGCGCGCACGGGATGCCCCGTCCTCGTCAACACCAGCTTCAACATCCGCGGCGAGCCGATCGTGCACAGCCCCGCGGACGCCTACCGCTCGTTCATGTTCACCGACATCGATGCGCTCGTCGTCGGCAACCTCTATCTCGACAAGTCCGCGCAGCCGCCCATGCCGGGCGCCGACGAATACAAGCGGTCCTTCCGCCTCGACTGACCGCCCGCGATCCTGCCACACACGGAGACGCCCGCCATGCAGAGACGATCGTTCCTCGGAGAGCTCTACGGATTCATCCGCGCGCACAAGGCGTACATGCTCGTGCCCGTGATCGTGGTGCTGCTGCTCGCGGGGCTCCTCATCATCCTCGGCGGCACGAAGGCCGCGCCGTTCATCTACACGCTCTTCTGAGATCGGACCACGCCGTGATCGAGATCGACTGGAAGCCAACTCCGCGCGCGCTTCGGCAATGGGCCGTGCTTGTCGCCGCGGCGCTCGCCGCGGTGGGAAGCCTGTTCCACTTCGTCGACTGGGGCGTCTTCGCAGCGGGGCGCGGAATCGCGCCGTTTCTCTGGGGTTTCGGCGCCTTCGCGCTCGTGACCGCGGGCACGGGCACGCGCATCGGGCTTCCCGCCTACTGGGCGTGGATGGCCTTCGTGCTCGTCGTCGGCACCGCGATCGGCACAGCCGCGCTCGGCGCCGTCTACTTCCTCGTGGTCACGCCGCTCGGGCTCGGCGCGCGGCTCTTCGGGCGCGACAGGCTCGAGCTGCGCGGCGCGCGCGGCCGGTCGATGTGGCGGGCGATCCCCAACGGAGGCATGCATGACCCGACGCGAACCTTCTGACGCGGCCATGGCCACGGCCACGGGCGCGGGCGCCGCCGCCGCGCCGCCGCTTCCAAGGTGGAAGCGCGCGCTCTTCATGCTGGTGACGCTCGCGATCCCGCTCGTCGCGCTCGGCGTCGTCGAGGTCGGGCTGCGCCTCGCGGGATTCGGCGGATATCCCGCGTTCATCCGCGATGCGGGCGAGCTTGCGCCAGGGCGAAGGCTCATGGTCGTCGAGCCTGCCGCGACGAAGCCGTACTTCTTCGCGAACCCCGACCGTCCCGGCTTCGCCGAGGAGTCGCACTTCGAGTCGCCGAAGCCGGCGGGCACGCTGCGCGTCTTCCTCGTCGGCGAGTCCGCGGCGAAGGGCTATCCGCAGCCGCGGAACCTCGCCATCTCCGCCTTCCTCGAGCGCGACCTCGCGATGCTTCTCGAGGGCGAGCCGTCGTCCTCGGACATCTCGCGCGTCGAGGTGATCAACCTCGGCACCACGGCGGTCGCCAGCTTTCCGCTCGTCGCGATGGTCGACGAGGTCGCGCGCCACGAGCCCGATGTCGTCGTCTTCTTCGTGGGAAACAACGAGTTTTTCGGGGCCTACGGCACAGCCTCGATCAACTCGTCGGGCTCGCTTCCGACGGGGCTCCTGCCGTGGATGCGCGCAGCGCGCGGCCTCGCGCTCGTGCAGGCGCTCGACGGGCTCTTCGCAGCGGGCGGCGAGGACCGCACGCTGATGGAGGAGATGATCGGGCAGGTGTCGATCCCCGCCGACTCGCCGCTGCGCGCGCAGGCCGCCGCGAACCTCGGAGCGCACCTCTCGCGCATGATCGCCGTGACGCAGCGGGCGGGCGCGCGCGCCATCGTGTGCACCACGCCGAGCAACGAGAGCGGCCTCGCGCCGATCGGCGAGGGCGGCGGTGCGGCGGAACGGTTCGCGGAGGCGCGGCGGCTTGCGTCCGAAGGCCGTCGCGACGAGGCGCGCGAGGCGTTCCTCGACGCGCGCGACCTCGACACGATGCCGTGGCGGCCGACGCGCGCGACGGAGGAGGCCATCCGCACCGCAGCGCGCGCGCGGGGTGCGGCGCTGTGCGATGTCGCCGAGGAGTTCCGAATGGCGAGCGCTGATGGCGCCACCGGCTGGGACCTCATGGACGACCATGTCCACCTCACGGTGAAGGGGCAGGCCACGGCCGCGCGCCTGATCGCCGGCGTGATCGCGGCCGACGGCCCGCTCGCCCTCCGCGCGCAGAGGCTCCCCGAGCTTCCCGCGTGGGAGGAGTCGGCCGCCGCGCTCGGCGCGAACCCATACGACGACTACCGCGTCCACCACACGATGCGCGTCCTCTTCCGCATTCCCTTCATGAAGCGGAGCAACCCCGACGCGTTCGCGCGCTTCGAGTCGCTCGTCGCGGAGGCCGAGTCGCGCATGCGCCCATCCGTGCGCGAGGTCGCGCGCGAGTGGCAGACGGTGCGACCGCACGCTGGCGGGCTTCGGCCGATCGCGGGGATGGTGGCGCGCGCCCTGCTCCGCGAGGGCGAGACTGCGGAGGCGGCGCGGCTCTACGGAATCGCGCGGCGGCAGGTGCCCGACTACACCTCGTGGTCGCTCGAGTACACCTACTTCGAGCTCGCATGCCGCGAGCGGCTCGCGGGCGCCCTCGACGAGGCCGCGCGCGCGGAGGCTCTTGCGGCGATCGACCGCGGGCGGTTCCTGCTCTCGTTCGGCCACTCGGAGTCGGGCTTCACCGAGCGCTATGTCGGCAGGCTCCACCAGCTGCGCGGCGAGTGGGGCGAGGCGATCCCGTTCCTCGTCGCGGCGCGGGCGAAGATGTCCGCCGAGGACCTCGTCGCGTGCGACCAGGCCCTCGTGATGTCGTACATCAGGTGCGGTCGGCCCGGCGAGGCCGCGATCCTCATCGACCAGGGCATCCGCGGGGCGGGCCGCTTCGCGCCGCTCTACCAGCGCATGCAGGAAGAGCTCCTCCGCGGCACGCGGTGAGGGAAGCGGGCGCGCCCGTCACGAACTCCTCGACGAAATCCTCGACGAAATCCTCGACGAACTCCTCGACGAACTCCTCGACGAAACCCGTGTCGCGATTCAGAG
>CAYMSD010000052.1:5028-7736 GCA_964393015.1 uncultured Klebsiella sp. | reverse complement strand
TCCTCGACGAACTCCTCGACGAACTCCTCGACGAAACCCGTGTCGCGATTCAGAGCGTCCAGCGCGCAAGGAGCGCAGCGAGGTCGCTGGCGCCGACCGTGCCGTCGCCGTCGATGTCGGCGGGCGAGCCCGCGTTGCCCCATGCAGCGAGGAGCGCCGCGAGGTCGGCCGCATCCACGACGCCGTCGCCCGTCAGGTCCGCAGGCTCGACGACGCCGCCGAAGAAGAGCCGCGAGTCGGGAACGATCGCGGTGCTCTGCCCGGGGCCCGACCAGCGCATCTGGAGGCCCGCGCCGCCGCCCGCCTCGAAGAACTCGACGCGGAGCTCGTGCTTGCCCGCCGCCAGCGCGCGCGTGCCGCGCACGGTGACCATGCCGTGGAGGCCGTCGTTGTTCACGACGAGATCGTCGCCGATCCAGAGCTTCGAGCCGTCGTCGCTCGTGGTGCTGAGGGTCCAGAAGCCCGTCGCGGGGATGTCGATCCAGCCCGTGTAGACGGCGCCGACCTCGTCCGCGCGGCCGCTGCCCGCGAACGCGCCGTTCGTCGACGCGAAGTCGATCGTCGGCACGATCTCGGAGGCATACGCGACGAGCGCGCTGAAGTCGGGAAGCACGGTCGGCGCGGAGAGCGCGTAGTAGTCGACCTCGAGCCCGGGCGTGGCGCCGATCGGGTTGTCCGCGCGTCGCGCGAGGGTCGAGTCGATGAAGGCGGTCGCGGTGGCCGTCGCGCCGCTCGTGGGCTCGACGAGCGTGTAGGTGAGCGACTGCGTGCCCGCCGCGGGGCCGACATTCTCGACGACGAGCGTGTCGCGCGCGCCGGCCGAGCCCTTCACGAGCGAGACGGCGGCGCCTGCCGAGGTCGTCGCATCGAAGGCGAGGATCTCGAGCGCGTCCATGTTCGGGTCGTAGTCGTTGGCGAGGACATCGAGCGCGGCCGATCCGCCCGCGACGGCGCGCACGCGGTCGTTGCGCCCGACGGGCGGCTGCGGCTCGAGCGCGTCGAGGGCCTCCTCGACCGCGCGCTTCAGGTTGATGCGGCCCCAGCCGAAGGCCTCGCTGTTCGGCTCGGCATCCCAGAAGTCGCAGCTGTTGAAGAGGATGTACTCGGAGTGCGCGGCGGAGAGAAGCGGGTTCGCGGAGCGGATCATCGCAAGCGCGCCGTTCGCGACGGGGGTCGCCATGCTGGTGCCGCTCGCGAAGCCGTAGGCGCCGTCGCGCGTGGTGCTCAGGATGCTCACGCCGGGCGCGAAGAGATCGACGCCGCGGCCGAAGCTCGAGAAGCTCGCGCGCTGGTCGCTCTGGTTGCTTGCGCCGACGACCACGACATGCTCGAAGTCCCAGCCCGAGTGGTCCGTCGCGGAGTTCCCTGCGGCCCACAGCATGCTTGCGTCGAGCGAACGGACATACTGTCCCATCGTCTCGATCGGCTCGAAGCCGATGCCCGAGTAGCTGGTGCTGATCACCTTCGCGCCGTTCTCGGCGGCCCACTGCACGGCCTGCAGCAGGTTCTCGAAGCTTGCGCCGCCGTTGCCCGCCTCGCTCACGCGGATCGGCATCACGCGGAGCCGCCAGCCCACGCCGCTCACGCCGACCGCGTTGTCGCCCGCGGCAGCCGCACAGCCCGCGACATGCGTGCCGTGGCCGTTGATGTCGGTGAGGTCGCCGCCGTCGATCTCGGGGAGGTCGCTGACGCTGTTGAAGCCGGGCACGCGGTGGGGGAGATCCTCATGCGGCACGATGCCCGTGTCGGTGACGGCGATGACGACCTCGCCCTTGCCGTCGGCGCGGTGGATGTCCCACGCGGCGGGCGACTGCATCATCGGATGGTGCCACTGCTCGGGATAGCGCGGGTCGTCGGGAATCTCCGTCGGAAAGAGGAGCCAGTTCGGGCAGGCGTACTGGAAGAGCCCCGATGCGATGAGGCTGGCGGCGACGGAATTCTCCGCGTGGCCGGGCACCACGGGCCCGACGCCGACGGTGAGCACGAACTCGTCGGTGGTCATGTTTCGCCGGTTCGGGAACGCGCGGATCATCTTCAGCGCCTGCCGGCGCTGGGCCGAGGAGAGATCCTGCCTCGGGCGCACGATCAGCTCGCCCGTGAACTCCTGTTCGCCTGCGATCTCGATGAACACGGGCGCCTCGCCGAACGCGACCTGCGCGGACGCGTGCGAAGCGAGGCCGAGGCCACCGCCCGCAGCGAGGACGACCGCCGCAAGCGTCGCGATCCGCGTGGAAGTGGCCGAGAAACGGGTGGTCGGGAGCGTTCGCGTGTCGGGCATGGGGCGTTCCTGGGTGTCAGACGGGGCGTGACGAAGGCCACGCCGCGGCACTGTTGTACGCGGCCTCGCGGTCTCCGCGAGGCGCACTTTTGAATTTCGGGCAACTTCCCGCGGGGGCCGCGGGAGGATCTCGCAGTGCGCTCGCAGCAGCCCGCTGGCCGTGTGATTCGCAGACCCCGCGGCGCCGAGGTTCGGGGAACCCTTCGCGGCGACACGCCGCGAGACGCGCGCTTCAGTTCGATCCGCGTGGCCCGAGGTGGGCCCGTCGTCGTGGATGCGCGCGGCATGTCGCGCGGCGCACCGAACTCGAAGGGAGATCGTCATGGGTGGAACACTGGGTGGAAGGCATCGTGCATCAATGCAATCGGGCGGAGGCGAGCGTGGGGCCGCCGCCGTGTTCCGTGCGGCGTTCGTCGCCGCTTCGGCCGTG
>CAYMSD010000052.1:0-4928 GCA_964393015.1 uncultured Klebsiella sp. | reverse complement strand
GCCGTGTTCCGTGCGGCGTTCGTCGCCGCTTCGGCCGTGGTCCTCGCGGGTGGAGCGGTCTTCGCGGGCGATGGGCCCGTGGACCAGGAGCCGCTCGAGTGGCGCAAGATCACCGACTCGCGCGACGAGATCCCGGGCACCACGAAGCGCTTCGGCAGCTTCAACCAGCCGTCTGTGAACAAGGACGGCGTCGTCGTGTTCCGCGCGCGCTCGGTCGGGTCGAGCGAGCCTGTGTCGGGCATCTTCCGCAAGCGGATGAGCGCGATGGGTCAGCCCATCGAGGCGATCTTCCTGCGCGGCGAGGAGGTGCCCGAGCCGAACAACTCGGACAGCTTCACGAAGGGCGGCGAGGTCTCGGGCTTCCGCGAGTTCCCGTCGATCCCGCGCATCGACGCGGACCGCACGCTCATCGCGACGCGCGGCGTGTCGATGCCCGTGTGGATCTACCAGCTGCCCGACGGAAGCGAGGCGCGCGCCGGCACGAACGGCGTCTTCGTCAGCGCGAACGGCATGAAGTCGACGGCGATGTCGCTCCTCGGAAGCGTGCGCGACGCGGAGACGGGCGAACTCGTCTTCCCGTGGCACTCGGTGCCCGACGCGCCCGAGGGCACGAAGTTCGATGTGTTCCCGGGTTCGCCCGCGCTTGCCGACGGCCGCTTCGTCGCCAGCAAGGCCAACTGGACGGACCCCGAGACCTCGATCGGGAAGACGGGCGTCTTCGTGCGCGACCTCAACCAGCCGATGTCGCCGCTGACGCGGATCGCATCGAGCGACACCATCATCCCCGGCCAGGATGTCCCCGACGGCGGGGAAGGCGTCGATGAGCTCGTGCGCTTCGGCTCGACCGCGTCGCCGTCGGCCGATGAAGGCACGGTGGTCTTCCTCGGCGTCGACAACGAGGAGGCGCCGACGATGGGCGGCATCTACTCCGCGCCGATCGCATGGGCCGGCCCCGGCGAGACGCCGCTCACGCCGCTTGTCCAGATCGGCAGCGCCGTTCCTGGTGCGGACAAGGGCAGCGTCTTCACGCGGATCGGCGAGGGGCTCGCCTTCGACGGGCACCGCGTCGGATTCTGGGCTGCGTGGGGCGAGGAGATGCGCGAGATCACGCTCGCGTGCCCGACGGATGGAAACCCCGACATCATCGCGTACTGCCAGCAGCAGCACCCCGACGGCTACACCGTCGAGGTGCCCGTCCACCAGGGGATCTTCGTCCACGATCTCTCGACGGGCGTCACCGAGAT
Organism: uncultured Klebsiella sp.; assembly: GCA_964393015.1. Classification (GTDB taxonomy): domain Bacteria; phylum Planctomycetota; class Phycisphaerae; order Phycisphaerales; family SM1A02; genus QWPT01. The sequence goes on along the minus strand of CAYMSD010000052.1, from coordinate 3,684 downwards.
GGTCGCGCAGACGGGCGAGGACGAGGGCTCCGCGACGGACTTCCTCTTCTGGGTGTTCTCGGGGCGCGCCCCCGACACGGGTGGTGGAGGTGACGGCGGCGGTGGCGGTGGCCACGGCGGCGGACTCGAGGCCGAGGAAGAGGAGGAGGAGCTCGCGCGCTGGCGCAACGCTGCGTTCGTCGCCGTCGCGTCCGTGAACGGCAACGGCGGCGGCGCGTACCGCGTGGCCTACAAGGCCGCGATCGGCGAGACGCAGGCGATCGGCCTCGGCGAGGGTCCCGGTGGGGCGGCGGAGATCGTCCTCGCGACGGGCATGCCCGCGTCGGTGCTTGATCCCGCGGCATCGCCGACGGCGTCGATCGCGACCGTCGGCATCGAGCGCGAGAGCCTGCGCGACGGTTGGTTCGTGGTCGCTGCGTCCGTCGAGGACGAAGCCACCGAGGACGGCTCGTTCGCGGGCATCTTCTCCGTCGGCAAGGGGCGCGTCCACGGCGATATGAACGGCGATGGCCGCAGCGACATCGTGTGGTTCAACGCAGAGAGCAGGCGCGCCGCCGTCTGGTTCGTCGACGGGTTCGACATCGATGGCGGCTACATGGGCCCGCGGCCGCCGCACGGCGAGGCGGTGCTCGTCGGCACGGGCGACTCCAACGGCGATGGCGCGGCCGACCTGCTCTGGTACGACCCCGTGGCGCGGCGCTACTCGGTCTGGCTGATGAATGGAATGGACGGAGAGTCCGTGGAGATCGATCGCCATGTCGGACCCGACTGGACGCCCGTGGCGTTCACCGATGTCGACGGCGACCGGCTCGCGGATGTGGTCTTCCGCCGCACCGATGAGGAGGTCACCGAGATCGCCGTCTGGCTCATGGACGGCGCGACGATCCGTGCAGGCGTCCTCACGGTGGTCGACGGCGGTTTCGACCAGGTGTTCGTCGGGAACTTCGACGACGACATCGACTCCGAGGTGCTCCTGCGGCGCATCAACTCGGGCGAGGCCGGCGCCGTCTACACGGCGACCTTCGCGGGCGGGGTGCTGTCCCAGCCTGAGCGGATCCGCTTCACCGACGGCACGGTCGCGGCCGCGGTCTCGCCGAGGTTCACGATCGCGGGCGTCGCGGACACCGACGGCGACGGCGTCGACGATGTGATCTGGCGCGGCCCGCACGGCTCGGTCGAGCACTGGCGGATCCACGAGCGCGCGATCGCGGGCCACACGGTGATCTCCGACCGGACCGGCAACTCGTGGAGCATCGCGGAACTTCCCGACACCAACGGCGACGGCAAGCACGGGATCCTCTTCCGTCATCGCGATGGCGCGACCTGGAAGTGGGAGCTCGATGGCACCGAGGTGATCGAGAGCGGTGCGATGCGCGGCGTGGACGACGGGTGGCGAACGCCCGTGCACGCGAACTGAGGGCATCTCCGAGATCATCCGATCTCAGCCATGTCCGTGAACAGAACCGCGCCCCGCGATGCAGACGCAGGGCGGCGCGCGGCTTTGTCGGGGAGACAGGGGATTCCCGCGTGGCTCGCCGCTCAGCGGCGACGGCGTCCGACGAGGCCCGCCGCGCCGAGGAGCGCGAGCGCGCCGGGAGCGGGAACGAGCGTCACGCTCATCGACTGGATGCTGACGCCCGACTCGAAGGTCGTTCCGCTGCCGAACTGCGAGAGCAGCATCGCGCCGAAGAGCGGGTCGGACACGGTGCCCGAGCCGTAGGCCGCGGTCGCGTAGAGGCTCAGCGACGAGAAGTCGCTGCCGACATACAGGTTGATGAAGTCGTTGGCGTTGCCCGCGACCATGTTGATCTCGGCGCGCAGCGCGTAGACCGTGCCGAAGCTGAGCTCCTCGGTGCCGTAGGCGAAGGGGTAGCCGCCCTGGCCGTTCACGCGCGCGCCGAAGGTGAAGCCCGAGCCCGAGGAACGCGCGACGAGGCGCGCGTTCTGGAAGTTGCCGGAGGTCGCGTTGGTGGTCAGCGTGTTCAGCGCGGCGAAGTAGGAGGGATTCGAACCCGCCGAGCTGACGGACAGGAGGATGTCGAAGTTCAGGATCGTGGTGCCTTCCGTGGGCTGCGTGACCTGCTCGGCGAAGGCGAGCATCGCGTCCTGCGCGTTGTCGGTGCTGCCGCCAGCCCAGCTGACGGCGCCGTTGAGCACCTCGAGCGGGCGGAGGGTCTGCGTGTTGTACTGCTGCCAGCCGTTCTGGCCGACGAGCGCGCCGTCGGCGTAGTCGGCGAAGTTCGCGGATGCGAGGACGGTCGCCTGCGCGGACGCGGCGAGAGAGACGGCGGCGACGGCCGAGACGGCCGCGATCGTACGAATGCTGGGCATGAGGGACTCCGGGGCTCCGAGGGGACTGGGACGGAATGACGCTCGGCTGGGGTGGGCTGAGGGATGCCCGAGGACGACCGAGGAACCAACGAGAACGCCCCGACCGATGGTCGGGGGCCGAGGGAACAAGATCAAGGTGCATCGGAATTGCGTGGAGGGAAGCGAAAGTTGGTTTGGAGTTCGTAAAGAACCCGCCCTGTCCGCCGCACACGCAAAAGACCCGCCCCCGCGGAAGCGAGGGCGGGTCTGGTTGAACGGTCTGCGGCCGCGCTGCGGCCGCGACGCGGCGCGATCAGTAGGTCACGACGCCGAATCGGCCCAGCAGGATGCCGAGGTCGAACGCATCGACCATGTTGTCGCCGTTCAGGTCGCCGAAGAGGGGGTTCGGGATCGCCCACCAGCCGAGCAGGATGGAGACATCCTGGCCATCGACGACGCCGTTGAGGTTGAGGTCGCCGAGCGCGTACTCGCAGCTGTCGAGGACGCCGTCGTTGTCGGCGTCGGTGGCGCCGTTGGCGATCTCGGTCGAGTCGGGGATGCCGTTGCCGTTGCAGTCGAGGCTCGTAAGTGCCGCGATCACAGGGATGTACGGGCGGATCGGCTCCTCGGCGACCTTGACGACATTGGTGACGACCGTGTCTTCGGCGGAGACGACCCAGGTGTTGGTCGCCTCGATCTTCTTCTCGACGACGGGCGCGGCGACGACGGCGGTCGTGGCGCTGACGGTGGCCGTCATGCGGCGCTTGCTGCCCTGCGCGTTGAGGGTGCCGTTGCCCATGGTGGCATCGGCGAGAAGGGCGGTTGCGAGCAGAGCGGTAGACGCAAGAACGATGTTCTTCTTCATATCTGAGACTCCCTGATTGAAATGGAAACTGGCCGGAAGGGCTGCGACGATATCCCGCCGAGAGCCACCCGTGCACCGATAAGGCTTTGATTTGTGCGAAATCATGGGTGGTTTTCTCGGAGTAGGGGGACGAGTGACGAGACTACACGGATTTCAAGATATGTGTATCCGTATTCTGGGTTTGTTGGAGAGAATGGGGAGTTCGCCCGAGAGGCGGGCCGTGAACTCCTTCGGACAACCGAAGTACGCGCTGAGGGCGGCAATCTCTCCGATGTGTCCTCGAAGTTCGTGGTTTCCCATCGCTCTGTAGCCCGAGCGGGTGTCGAATGCAGGAGGCGCGCGCGCATTCAGCCGCGTCGCAAGCCTTGTGGCCACCCTTTCCGTGCGGTATCCTTCTCGACCCGAGTGGCCGCGAGGCTCTCCCGGGGTGTAGCTCAGCTTGGTAGAGCGCTTGCTTCGGGAGCAAGAGGCCGCAGGTTCAAATCCTGTCACCCCGACTTCGTTCGGAA
>CAYMSD010000051.1:2733-22872 GCA_964393015.1 uncultured Klebsiella sp. | reverse complement strand
ATCGGTGGAGAGATCGGTGGAGAGATCGGTGGATGAGTCGCCTGCCGACGCGTCCGCCGCCGCCTCCGGCGCCGGTTCGGGTGCGTCGGGTGCCGGCGCGGCGTCCTCGCCGATCACGCCGAAGCGCATGCGGCGGAACTGCGTCTCGATGCGGGCGTCGACGGTGCCCTCCGAGGACCGCACCACGCAGCCGCCGTGCGAGACCGCGGGATTCGCGCGCACCGAGAGCTCCGCGTCCGCGGGAAGCAGCGCGCACAGGTCGGGCATCGCCTCGCGCACGGCGCGCTCGTCCTCGGGCGCGACCTCGACCGAGAGCCTCGTCGCCCGCGCGAAGAGCGCGACCGCCGCCTCGACCTGCCTCGTCACCACCTTCTCGTCGACGCGCACCTGTCCGCGCACGATCGACTCCGCGATCGCGATCGCGATCGCCGCGAGCTCGCGTTCCGCCGAGCGCATCGCCTCGTCACGCTGCGCGCTCCATCGCAAGAGCTCCGCCGCGAACGACTCCTCGACCGCGCGCAGCGTCTCCTCGTGCGAGGCCTTGGCCTCGGCGCGGCCAGCCGCCTCGCCCGTGGCCCGACCCTCCGCGAGGCCCGCTTCGTAGCCTTCCACCTTGCCCTGCTCGAATCCCGACTCGCGCGACTCGCTGTAGATCCGCTCGACCTCGGCGCGCGCGGCCGCGACGAGGCGCGCCGCCTCCTCCTGCGCCTCGGCGAGCGTGCGCTCCGCCGACTTGCGCAGGTCGGAGAGGTCGAACACGCCTTCCGCGTGCCGTGGCCTCGGTGCCGTCGCCTTGATGACCGCCATCGCTCGTGAACCTCCATCGGGGCGTCGCGCCCCTCACGCCTCAGACGACCACGTCGTTGTCGCCGCCGCGGCCCGCGATGATGATCTCGCCCGCTTCCTCGAGCCTGCGGACGATGTCCACGATCTTCTGCTGCGCGGCCTCGACGTCGCTGATGCGCACGGGGCCCATGAACTCCATGTCCTCGCGGATCGTCTCGGCGGCGCGCGACGACATGTTCCCGAGGATCTTGTTCTTGAGCTGGTCGGACGCCGTCTTGAGCGCGAGCACCAGCTGGTCGTTCTCGACCTCCTTGAGCACCGCCTGGATGCCCTTGTCGTTGACCATGTTGATGTCCTCGAAGACGAACATGCGCCGGCGGATCTCCTCGACGAGCTGAGGATCCTCGCCCTCGACGCCCTGCATGATGGTGCGCTCGGTCGAGCGGTCGACGAGGTTGAGGATCTCGGCGACGGTCTCGACGCCGCCGACCTTCTCCATCGAGCTCACGATCATGTTCGAGAGCCTGCTCTCGAGCGCGTGCTCCACCTCGCGGATGACCTCGGGGTTGGTCTGCTCCATGTGCGCCACGCGCCGCACGACCTCGATCTGCTTCGACGGCGGGAGGCCGATGAGGATCTCGCTCGCCTTCTGGTGCGAGAGATGGCTCACGATCAGCGCGATCGTCTGCGGGTGCTCGTCCTGGATGAATGTCAGCAGGTTCGCGCTCTCCGCCTTCTGCAGGAAGCTGAAGGGCGTCTTCTGGACCTGCGTCTGGATCTGCTGGATGACCTTCTCGGCCGTCTTCGGGTCAAGCGAGTTCTTCAGCAGGTTGCGCGCGTAGCCGAAGCCGCCCTCGCGCACATAGCCCTGCGCCATCGCGAGCGAGTAGAACTCGCGGATGACCTCCTCGCCGAGCTCCTTCGGCACGTCGCCGAGCGCGGCGAGCGCACGCGTGACCTCCTCGACCGCCTCGGTGGGCAGCGCCTTCAGCAACGCACCCGCGGCCTCCGAGTTCAGGAGAAGCAGCAGGATCGCGCTCTTCAGCGTGCCGTCGAGCTCGTCGGCGGACTTCGGCAGCTTCATTCCTGGTCGGTACACCATGGCTCGCGTTCCTCAGTCGGGGTCGAAGATCCGTTCGCGTCAATCCTGGCTGCGCATCCAGCGGCGGAGAATGCCCGAGAGCTCCTCGGGGTCGCGGCCGGCGAGCTCGTTCAGCTGGTCGAGCATCTGCTGGCGCCGCAGGCTGTCGTCGTCGAGCTCGACGCCCTCGAGGGCGGGCGTCGCCTCGTCGGCCTCGCCGATCAGCTCGCCGCTCTCCGAGTCGAGCATCGGCGGCACGCCCGCCAGCTCCTCCGCGCTCGGCAGCTGCTCGGCCACCGACGCCTTCTTCGCGATGTTGAACATGAAGAAGAGGCTGACGACCGCGAGGATGCCGAGGCCGATCGGCCTGAGGAGGCCGCCACCACTGATCGAGAAGCCGCCGCCGCCACCGCCGCCACCCGAGCCAAGCACCAGCTCGCCGAATCCCGCCGTCATCGAGGGCGCGGGCGCCTCCTCCGCGAAGTCGTAGAACCAGCTCACCTCGACGACGCCCTTCTTCGAGTCGGCGAAGCCGTCGGTGGCGACCAGGGGCTCGACCAGCTTCCTGATGCGCGCGATCTCCTCGTCGCGCACGGACGCGATCGCCGTCTCGTCGGGCTCCTTCGAGGCGCCGTCGCCGCCCTCGCCGCCTTCCCCGCCTTCCGACGGATTGCGCAGCTTCCAGACGCGCACGAAGTAGCTCCACGGAATCGCCACGCCCACATCGATCTTGACCGCGTATCCCGTCGGGTCGATCTCCGTCTCGCGCGTGCCCGGGATCTGCGAGAGATACTTGTTCTCCGCGCGCTCCGTCGAGGTCTGCCCGCCGCTCCCGCCGCCACCGAGCGCCATGCCCGCGTTGGGCACCGCGCCCGGCTCGCGCGACGGGGTGGCGCCCTTCGTCTCCGAGGTCTGCGTCGACTCGCTGACCGGAATCGAGATGCCGTCGCGGAACTCCGTCTTCGTGCGCGTCCGTTCGGTCGTGACGACCTGCGGGTTCACCGCGATGCGCACGCCGTTGATCGACGCGAGCAGCGTGGCGATGCGCGCCTGCACGGCGTCGGCGATCTTCAGCGAGTGCTCGAGGTTCTCGCCCGCCGCGGCGCCGCGGCCGAAGGTGGTGCGGTAGCTCTGGGCGCCGTCGGTGACCGAGACATTCTCAGGCTTCAGCCCCGCCTGCGTGCCCGCGACCATCGACGCGATCGAGTCGACCTGGTCCTGCGTGAGCCCGCCCTGCCGCATCTGGACATGCACGCTCGCCGTCTGCACATGGCGCGACGCGCCGAGCGGCGTCGCGGGCTTCGGCGAGATGAACACCGTGGCGGCCTTCACGTTGCGGAAGCCCGAGATCGTGCGCGCAAGCACGTTCTGGAGCGCGATGAGCTTCTTGGTCTCGCTCTGGCGCGTCGTCTCGAAGGGGCTGTCGAGCTCGACGAGCTTCGTGAAGTCGATGCCCGCCTCGCCGCCGCCGCCCTGCTCGGCGAAGCCCGCGAGGAGCTCGCCGTGGCGCTCGACGGGGACCATGATCCTGCCGCCATCCTCCTCGTACTTCACGCCGCGGGTGGCGAGGAAGGCCTTGGCCTGGTCGTAGGCGGCGGGCGTGACCGCGAAGGGAACGGTCGTCGTGGTCGAGCTCCACTGCGCGACCAGGAAGAGCCCGAGCGCGATGATGACCATGAGGCTCCCGATGAGGAGCTTCGCGGTGGGAGTCAGGCCCGCGAGGCGGGACCGTACGAGTTCAAGCGTCCTTCGCAATGCCTGCACGCGTCGGCCTCCATGCCACTTGCGCCGCGACCACTTCTTCCCTCACGGACCCCTGCGCTGCCATCCTGGCGCGCGGGGAGAGAAGGCTCATCGGCACAAGGGCGTTTCATTCCGCAAAGAGCGCGCGTCGAAACGCGCTTCCTGCGCGCACCGCGCAGGAACCGCGCGCCGGCGGCGCGGGGGACGCGCGGCGGCCACGGCACAGCCCGCGCGGGGATCGGCGCGCGATCAGGCTCCCGACCATGGGTCAGACGCGGATGTTGCGCACTTCGTCGTAGGCGTCGACGGCCTTGTTGCGGAGCGCCAGCAGCATGCGGAAGGCCGAATCGGCCTTCTGCGCGGCGATCATCACGCCTTCGACATCGTCGCGCTGGCCCGTCAGGAGGTCGTTCGTGGCCTGCGTGGCGTCGCGCTGCATCTCGTTCACCTTCTTCATCTCGGCAAGCAGTTCCTGCCTGAAGTCCGTGCCCTCGCCGCCCGCCGCGGGCTTGGAGAGCCCGGGCTGCTGGCTGTTGACGCGGGAAACGATGCCTAGCGGGTCGATCATGCGGTCCTCAACGCTCCTCGATGCCTCTCAGCGAACGGCGTGCCAGCGGTCGCCCGAGCCCGTCCGGGTCAGGCGATGATGCGCAGCGATGCGTCCAGCATCGACTTGGTGGCCTCCACCGCCGCAAGATTCGCGTCGTAGCTGCGCGTGGCCAGCATCGCGTTCGCCTGCTGGACGACGGGGTCGATGTTGGGATAGCGGACATTGCCGTTCGCGTCCGCGAAGGGGTGCTTCGGGTCGTACTGGAGCCGGAAGTCGTTGCGCGGGCGGATCTCGGAGACATGGACGCCGAACGGGTTTCCAGACGCGGGGTCGCCGGGCGCGAAGAAGACGACGCGCTCCGAGAACGGCGTCGCCGACGAGCGCGGGTCGACGGGAACCTCCGCGTTGGCGAGGTTCGCGCTGATCGCGTCGAGCCTGGTGCGGTTGGCGACGAGGGCCGAGGTCGAGATGTCGAGTGCGCCGAACATGGGGTGTCCTCTCTGTCGGGGGGTTCCGCGGTGCGGTCCTCTCGGTCAGGCGCGCGGGTCAGAATCGTTCGCGAATCGCCATGTTCAGCGACTCGAACTGGTTGCGCAGCATCTGCGACGCCATGCGGAAGGTGTACACGTTCTCGGTGAGCTTCTGCATGATCCGTTCCATGCTGCGGTCGTTTCCATCGTGGAACATGATGTTCTCGGCGAGGACCTCGGGCTTCAGCACCGTGCCCTCCTCGGTGAAGGCCACGGGGGCGGAGTCGTCGAACACGATCGAGCCCCCCTTCTCGCGCCGGCCGTCCTCGATCGCATCGCGGAGCGCCGCCTGGAACGCCTGAGGACTCACGTCCATCGGGCGGAAGCCCGGCGTCTCGATGTTGGCGAGGTTGCTCGTGAGGAGCCGGTGCCGCGCCGACATGTACTGGAGCGACCGCTCGAGCGCTGGAAGACTGGTGCTTGCGTGGAGTCCGTCGATCATGGGAGCCTCACAGTTCCGCAGGGACGAGCGATTCTTCCTTCCACTTCTTGAGCTTGAGCCCGAGCGTGCGCACGCCGATCCCGAGCGCCTTCGCGCTCTTCTGCCGGTGTCCGCGGAAGCGCTCGAGGGTGGCGACGATCGAGCGGCGCTCGATCTCGTCGAGCGTCAGGCGGCCGTCGCAGACGAGGGTCGGCAGTCCCGTGCCGTCGCCCGCGGGCTGCGGGGCCGCGTGCGTGGCCTGCTGCGACGAGCCCGACGGGCTTGCGACGCCGATGAGTGCGTCGGCGGCCGAGGAGAAGGTCTCGATCACGGGCACGACGGGCGAGGACGACGGGACGGGCCGCGAGAGCGGAAGCCCCATGCCGCCCGACGCCGCCGGCGCGGCCGCAGCGGCGCGCTCGGACGAGGGAAGCCCCGCGCCGCCGATCCACGGCGCGACGAGCGCGGCCTCGATCACGTCGCCCGCCGTCAGCACGGCGGCGCGCTCGCAGAGGTTCTGCAGTTCGCGCACATTGCCCGGCCAGCCGTAGCGCTCGAAGAGGGCGAGCGCGTCCTTCGAGAGACGCTTGCGCCGCCCGCCCTCGCGGTCTGCGACGAGCCCGAGGAAGTGCTCCGCGAGCTCCGCCACGTCGCTCGCGCGCTCGCGCAGCGCGGGCATGCGGATCGGGAGGACATTGAGTCGGAAGAAGAGGTCGCCGCGGAAGCGGCCCGCGTCGACCTCGCGCGCGAGGTCGCGGTTCGTCGTCGCGAGGATGCGCACATCGACCTTCTGCGCGATGCTCGAGCCGACGCGCTCGAAGCTCTTCTCCTGCAGGACGCGCAGCAGCTTGGCCTGGAGGTCGGGCGGGATCTCGCTGATCTCGTCGAGGAGGAGCGTGCCGCCGTCCGCAAGCTCGAAGCGGCCCTTGCGCAGGCGGTCGGCGCCCGTGAACGCGCCCTTCTCATGGCCGAAGAGCTCGCTCTCGAGGAGCGCCGACGAGAGCGCCGCGCAGTTGATGGCGAGGAACGGGCCCGACGCGCGGGGGCTGTGCTCGTGGATGTGGCGCGCCGCCACCTCCTTGCCCGTGCCCGATTCGCCCGTGATCAGCACCGTGCCGTGGCTTGCGGCCATCGGCGCGAGCTTCGCGCGCAGCTCCTCCATGAGGGGCCCCGAGCCGATCATGCGGTGGCTCTGGGCGCGGCGCGTCTGCGGCGTGGCGACCGCGCGCAGCACCTGGTTCTCGCGGAGGAGCCGCGCGTGCTCGAGCGCGCGCTCGACCGAGATCGAGAGCTCGTCGCCCGAGAAGGGCTTCGTGACATAGTCGAACGCGCCCTTGCGCATCGCCTCGACCGCGGTCTCGATCGAGCCGAACGCCGTCATGAAGACGACGGGCAGCTCCGCGTCGATCCTGCGGATCTCGTCGAGCAGCTCGAGCCCGTTCATCCCGGGCATCTGCAGGTCGGTGACCACGCACTCGGGCCGCTTCTCGGCGAGACGCGCCAGCGCGCCGCGCGCGTCGGGAGCGGTGATCACGGTGTGACCCTTCCTGCCGAGGATCGCCGCCACGCTGTCGCGCATCAGCTCCTTGTCGTCGACAACCAAGACCTTGCCCATACGGACGACTCCTTCATCCTGCGTGTGCGTGGACAGACGAATTCCCGCCGATCCTTCGGCGGACCGCTTCACCGAGCGAGACGCCGTCGGCGCCTCCGACCTCGGATGGTTCGAGTGGCAGCGAGAGCTCGAGCCTCGCGCCCGGGCCCTGCCCCGCGACGCGACGCGTCGATTCGGCGCAGGCCGTCATGCCGCCGTGCGCGTCGACGATGCGGTGGACGATGGCGAGGCCGAGCCCCGTGCCCTCCTCGCGCGTCGTGAAGAACGGGTTGAAGATGCGTTCGCGCGCCTCCGCGGGGATTCCCGGGCCCGTGTCCTCGACCGCGAGGACGACGAAGCCGCGGCGCGTGCCCTCCGCGGTGCGCAGACGCGCCTCGCGGGCCGAGAGCGTGATCTCGCGGTGCGGAAGCCCGCGCATCGCCTGCACGGCGTTGCGGACGAGGTTGGCGACCGCCTGCGCCACGAGCGGCGCGTCGGCGCGCAGCGCGCACGGACCGTCGATGTCGATGCGGAGGTCGATGTCGTCCTCGGCGAGGAGCGCCTCGCAGTCGCACGCGGCGAGCTCGAGGATCTCGCGCGCGGAGGTCTCGACGGCGTGGACGCGCGTGTCGCGGGCGAAGCTCAGGACATCGCCCACGATCCTGTCGAGCCGACGCGCGGCGCGCAGGATCTTCTCCACGCTCGTCGCCGCCGGCGCGTTGCCCGCGACATCCTCGCGCAGCATCTCCGCGTTCAGCGCGATCGCGCCGAGCGGGTTGCGGATCTCGTGCGCGATGCCCGCGGCCATCTCGCCGAGCGCCGCGAGCGAGCGCGACCGGCGCAACCGCTCGTTCGCCTCCGCAAGCTCGCCCTGAAGGCGCGACACCTGTGCCGTCAGCGCGGCATGTGTCTCCTCGAGCCGCGACGCCGCGTCGGTGAACGCGCGCACGAACTCCTGGAAGTCGCCATCCTGGCCCGTCTTTTGCGTCATCAGCCTGTCCTGTCGGTGAAGCGGGGTTCGAGCTGGGCACCTGGCGCTGCATACGCCCTGTTCGCGGCCGCGCCACCCTCGGCGCGCGTCAGCGTCTCCGAAGACTCGCGGCGGCGCGACTTCAATTCACGAACGAAGGCCTTGTCGCGCACGCCGACGGCGTCGAGCACCTGGCGCATCTCGGAGTTGATCTCGCGGAGGGGGCCCACATCGTCGCTCGTGAGCTCGGCGGTCTTCGCGAGGGCGACCCACTCCTCGTCGAAGGCGCGCATCGAGCGGATCAGCGCGTCGCGCGCGTCGAGATGTCCGTTGAGCGCGATCTCCGCGTCCGCGGGCGTGCAGTCGCCGCGCGTCGCGCCGTCGACGATCGCGAGCACCTTGGACTCGGAATCGGCGAGCTCGAGGAGTGCCTTCGCGGACTTCAGCCGCGCCTTCGCGATCTCGAGCAGTCGTAGCGAACTCTGTGTGCTCATGGCAAGCCCCCTGGTTGATTGCCCTGCGTGTCCGTCCTTGCGCCCGAGGCCACCCGTGCCGCGGGCGGGCGATTGCGAAGCCATGTCTCCCAGCTTTCGCGTGCGAGGATTCCGCCTCCGACGAGGAACGCCTCGTCGGGAAGCTGCGCGAGCCGAAGCTGCGCGCGCCGGTGCGCGATCTCGGCGCGGGTGGTGTCACCGAGCCGGTCGCAGGCGTTGACGATCTGGATGAGCGCGACCATGGAGATCGCGTGCTCGGAGTACTTCCGGTCGACGATCTCGTAGAGCTGGATCGAGTCCTCGAACTGCTCGAGGTCGAAGGCCGTGTTCGCGCGCGCGAGGTACGCCCGGCGGAGCATGTCCTGCGACAGTCCGTCGATGGTCTCGCCCTTCGCCTCGAACGCGGAGATCGCCTGCTCGAAGGCGCGACGCGCCTCGCCGAGCCGGTCGTTCGCGTCGCGCGTGAGCTGCAGCCTTCGCGCCACCGAGACATCGCCCGTCTCGGCCTGCCGCCGCGCCGCGCGCGCCACATCGACCAGGCTCTCGCCGAGGCGGAACTGGAGCTCGCCCGAACGCGGGTCGTCGGGACGGCGGAGGATCGCCTCGCGCAGGAGCTCGGTCGCGCGCACGAAGTCGCCTCGGTCGTAGGCGAGGCCCGCCATCACCTCGAGCGCCTCGAGGTACTCGTTCGCCGAAGGCTCGAGCCCGAACTCGCCCGAGGTGATGCGCTGCAGGACATTCAGCGCATCCGCAGGCCGGCCGCCCGACGCGAGCGCCCGCGCAAGCGGCACCACGGAGCGGACCGCGAACGGCCCCGTGGGCGAGATCGCGATGGCCTTCTGGTAGCCCTTGACGGCCTCGTCGAACGCGCCTTCGGCGTGGTTGAGACCTGCGACGCGCCAATGCGCCTCGGCGCGCTGCGGGTCGTCGGGCGGCGAGAGATCGATGAACGCCGAGAAGTTCGCGAGCGCGGCCTCGCGCCATCCCGCAAGGTCGTAGCTGTCGGCCGCCGCCCAGAGGCTCGCCTGCGCGGAGCCATCCTGCATGCCGCGCACCTCGGGCGCGGCCGCGTGCGCGGCGAACGAGTCGCCCGCGCGACGCAGCAGGCGGTTGACGCGCGCACGGTCCTCGGGGTCGATCGACTTTCCGACGGGAACCTCCGCCATCATCCGCATCGCCTCGCCGCGGGCGGCGAGCGCCACGCGCGAGAGCGCGTCGGCGCCCGAGCCTCCGTTCGGGCGGATCGTGGTCGCGAGATCGGCGAAGAGAAGCGCGTCGCCGGGCCGCGCCTCGGCGAGCAGGGCGTCCGCACGCGCGATCAGCTCCATCTCGGCCTCGCGGACGGTGTCGGGGTGGTTCCCCTTCAGGAACAGGTCGCGAAGCTGCTGGAAGTCGCGGAGCGAGTCGACGAGGTCGCCGCGCAGCGCGTAGGTGGTCGCGCGCCCGAGCACCGCCTCCTGACGGAGCCGCCCTGGATACTCGCCGTTCACCGCGCGCTCGAAGACCTCGTGCGCGGGCTCGACCTCTCCGAGGGCGATGAGCGTGCGACCGAGCCCGATGTCGATCGCGCCTGCGGTCGCGGTTCCGCTCGTCGCAAGCGACGCGGCATGCTCGAACTCCCGGCGGGCGTCCGCGAAGCGCCCCTGGCGTCGCAGCGCCTCCGCGAGAAGCCCGGACAGCTCGGCGAACGAGTCGCGCGAGACCTCGTCGCCGCCCTCCGACGCGCCCTCGAGCCGGCGAAGGTCGAGGAGCAGCCGGCTCGACGCGTCCTGCACGCGGCCCACGGACAGACGGATCTCGGCGGCCCGCGCCACGGCCCATGCCTCCTCGCTCGCCGGGAGCGAAGGATCGGAACGGAACTCGTCGATCGCCGCGAGAAGCGCCTCGGGCGCGCGCGGAATGCCGCCATCGTCGCCGCGCAGCACGGCAAGAAGGGCATCGCGCCGCACGCGGCGACGCAGGCCCTCCGCATCGCGCGTGTTTCCGGCGGACATCACCACGCTGATCGCGTCCTGCACGCGGCCGACGCGCACGAGGCTCTCCGCATAGCGCTTGACCTGCTCCTCGCTGAGCGGCCAGCCTGCGTCACGGGCCTTCTCGTAGGCGTCGATGATGCGGTCGTCGTTCTCCTTCGCGGGGAACTCCACCCCGCGCAGCTGCACGGCGATGTAGTCGGCGGTCGCCGCGTGGAAGCGCGGCACAAGCTCCGGAGGCGCCTTCTCGAGGTTCGGCGCGATCACGCCGTAGAGCACGATGCGGGCGGCCTTGAACTCGCCGTCCTCGATGAGCTCCTCGACCTGCTCGAGCGCGCCGACGAAGTCGTCGGTGGGAGGATTGGCGCGGCCGTACCAGATCGCCGCCGCGATTCCCAGGGTCCCGAGCACGAGCAGCGGCGCCTGCCAGGTGTCGCCGGCATCCGCAAGGATGCGCGCGAGCTTCCCCGCGGGCTTCGCGTCGGCCGCCGCGGGCGATGCGGCGTCCTCGGACGCCGCGGCGCCCTTCGCCTTCGCATCGGCCTTTGCATCGGCCTTCGCATCGGATGCTGGCTGCTTGCTCGACACGCTCGCCTCAGAGTCCTTCCGAGTCAGGGCTTTGCGCGGTTCACTCCTGCAAACCGCACCCTGCGAAGAGGCCGATCCTCGGCCTCACGATTCCCAACATGCGCGCCACGCCCAAACCGAGGCCGACGCCGTCTTCGGTGCTATCGGCACGCGGGGGGAGAATCCTCCAAAGGCAGAAATTGCTCGACCGCGCGGAGCGAAGTCCGCGATCGGCAGAACCCGCGCAGGCGGTGCAGGCCGAACCGCTCCCGATCCCCGAGGTCGGGTCACTCCTCGGGCGTTTGGTCCGCCTTGCCGGCGCCGAATGGCTCGGTGCCCTCCTCCGCCACCACGGTTCCGCTGAGCATCTCCGCGGGACCGTCGCGCCACGGGTTGACGAGGGCCAGCAGCATGACGAGAGGCGAAAGCACGGGCACGAGCGACAGCGCCGCACGCAGCGCCAGGCGCCCGCGGGTCGGCTTGGCTCCATCGCGGCCGACGATGACGAGGCCCATGGTGCGCTTGCCGAACGACCTGCCCACCGCGATGTCGCCGGTCGCAGCCGCGAGCCAGCCTGCGAGCGCGACGACCGCGCTCGGCCACGCCGCGTCGAAGCTCGGCGTCAGGATCGGGATGTCGAGGAACCGAAGCGGGTTTCCCCCGAGGAGGAGGATCGCGAGAAGGAACCCAGGCACCGTGTCGATCACGAAGGCGAGGAAGCGGCGCGAGAGCGGCGCACCGAGGAGCCGCGGGGAGCGGGCGGGCCGCTGCGGGCTTGCCTCGCGCGACTGGAGGTACGCGTCGCTTCCGAACATCAGCGCCGCCAGCGCGAACGCCACGGAGAGCGCACCGAGGATCGGGAGATGCACCCAGCGCCCCGAACTGAAGCCGGGCGGCTCCAGTGCAACCGACGCCTCCGGCTCCGCCGCGCGGGTCGGAAGCCTCCGCGTCGTCGCGCGCCCGCGCTCGTCGAGCGCGAGGACGACGGCGTCGGCCCCGAACGGCGCGAGCGACCACGGGCGTGCGGGTTCCTGAAACTGCGCCCACGGCTCGATGCGGCCCGCTCGAAGGAACCCGACTCGGATGACCGCGGGTCCGCCCCCCTCCGCTGCCGAGCGCTCGACCGCCGCGCGCCGACCCTCGATCGTGAACGCCCCGAGAAACTCGCCCTCCCCGCTGCGCGCGAACCGCTCGATCGACCAGTCCGCGGGCGGGGCGTCGAGCGAGGCGGGGCGACGAGCGAGCAGGAGCTGGTCGCCCTCGCGCCAGATCGCCGCCAGCGCGCCGCCGTCGTCGAAGAGCTCGACGCGCACCCCGTCGGGTGCGGGAGGCGCCTCGATGGCGCGCCATGCGGCGGACTCGGGTCCACTCAGCCCGAGGGCCAGAAGCGTGCGCCGAGGCTCTGTGTCCGTGGCCGCTCCTTCCGGCGCCTCCAGCGACTCGCGCAGGGTGCCCAGGAGGAAGACCGAGTCCCCGACGAACGCCGTCGCCTCGATCGAACCGCCCTCGGCCAGCGGCGCGAGCACGCGTGGCGCACCGCGCTGCGCCGTGAACCAGTGCCCGGACGCCTCGTTCCTCCGCGTCCCGAGGAGCAGGACGCCGCGCCGTCGCCCGCCCTCCGCGCGCGTGATCAGCGCGACCCGCGCGCCGTCGGCTGCGATCGCCTCCGGCGCCGCCGCCAGACGCATCACGAATCGCTCCGTCGGCGCGGGCTCCACGCTCGCGTGGTGCATCAGAAGGTGCTCGGGGACCTGCCCCTCCGCGGAGACCCCGGGCACGGCGGGCGCGATCCGCTCGACGGACCACCACAGGTGCCCGTCCCCGGCGGCGCCGGGGGAGATCGTGCCGACGAGGTCTGCGCGCGCGGTCGCCGCCAGAATGGCCGCCGCGAGGGCCGACGCCGCGAGGGCCGACGACGCGACGCGCGCTCCGCGCGGCGCGCCCCGTGCGATCGACCCGCGTCCACGGTCGCCGATCATGGTGCTCCGGCTCCCTGGGACGAGGCCGCGTTCCCGCCTGCGTCGGCCGCGTGCACCACCACCTCGGCGGGCATCAGGTAGGCCTGCAGTTCGCCGAGGTCGAAGAACTCGGGACGCGCGCGACGCCTGACGCCCTGAAGCCGCTCCCTGTCGATCAGGATGGTGGCGCCCGCCTTCGACCGCGCCGCCTCCATCGCCACGCTCGTCGGGACGGCCGGCCATCCGCCGAGCGCGACATCGGGAAGACGCACCCGCTCGAAGTTCGCAAGGTCGGCGCGCACGATCTCGGTGCCGTCGACTCCGCGGACGACGATGCGCCGGGGAAGGCGGTCCGCCGTGAACTCGATCTCCGCCCGCGTCCTCGCGCTTGGGCTGAACCGCACCGCGCAGCGCTCGTGGATCGGCGCTGGCGCCGCACCGAAGAAGACCATCTCCGCATCGCGGCCGATCGGGGCGATTCCAAGGAGAAGTCGCAGCGACGCGGGCGTGAGCAGCGTGAGTTCGGCGCTTCCCACGGCCTCCGCGGCGTCCGTGGCTGTGCCGTCGACGAGCCGGTCGTAGACATGCAGCACCGATGGCCGCTTCGGCGGCGCGAGGTAGACCCAGCTCTGCACGCCATCGCCGCCAAGCCACGCCCACCGCTCGCCGAGGAGCTTGAGGTCGAACGCACCCTTGTTTCCCGGAGCGAGATAGATCGCGCCGTCGAGCTGGTCTTCCTGCCGCCCGTTCTCGTCGGTGTAGCGAAGCCGGACGGCTGCGAAGGCCTCGAACGACGCGAGCTTCCCCGCGCGCTCGTCCTGCGCGGCCACGCAGTCGGCGATGAAGCGCTCGGCCTCCGCGCGCTCCGCGGCCGCAAGCTCCGCCGCCTGGGCGGCTGCGGCCGCGGCTGCGGGATCGACGGGCGCCACCTTCGGCGGGCAGCCTGTCATCGCGGCGAGGGCGACCGACGCGGCGAGCAACTCCGCGGCGCGCGCCGCGATGCCCGCCGTCAGGCCCCTCCTACCACGCGCCATCGAGCACCTCGCCGAGCTGCTCCGTGATCTCCTTCATCGCGGCCTCGTCGAGCTTCGGGTTGACGACCGCGACGGGCGGCTCGCCCTCGGCGGAGCCCTTCGGCAGCACCTGCCAGGTCTCGACGCCCGCCTCGCTCGCGGTGCCCGCCACGCGAAGGAGCTTCTTGCGCACGAGAAGCAGCATGAGCACGAAGCGGAACCGCACGCGGTGCGCGCGCTCGTCTCCGCCGAGGCGCTCGAAGAGGTCGAGCAGCGTCTGGTCGTCGACGAACCCGCGGCGCTTCTGGTCGGGCGCGGCGACGACCGACCGCCAGAAGGCGATCACGCCCGATGGGCGCTCCGCCGACTTCCACCCGTCCTCGCTGAAGTCGAGCCGCGCGAGCGGCGCGGCGGGGTCGTCCGCGCGCTCGACGAGCGCCGCGATGCAGGGCGTGCCTGGCTCGAGCGCAGCGCCCGTCGCGGCGCAGCGCCCCGTGAACCGTCCGATGTCCCAACTGGTCGAGATCCTGCTCATGAGGCCGCGATGATACGCCCTCCTCCCTATCATCGCGGCCCGTGCCTGCGGCCTTCGACAGCCTCCGAATCCGCGACGCGCTCGAGATCCTCATCGAGTTCGCCGTCATCTGGGCGTTCGTCTTCGTCATCTTCCGTTTCCTGCGCGGCACCCGCGGCGCGGGCGTCATCAAGGGCTTCTTCCTCCTCACGATCGGCCTGGCGCTCCTCGTGCGCGTGCTCGGCGACGCGACCGACGGGTTCGAGCGGCTGCGGTTCCTCTTCGACCGCGTCTTCAACCTGCTCGCGATCCTCCTGATCGTCGTCTTCCAGCCCGAGATCCGCGCCGCGTTCGGCAGGATCGGGCGCGCCAAGCTGTTCCGCCGCCCCGCGCCCGCCGCCGACGGCCTCGCGGCGGAGATCGCCGAGGCGGCCGCGTTCCTCTCGAAGAACCGCTTCGGCGCGCTGATCGTGATCGAGCGCCGCATCGGAATCGGCGACCTCCTCTCGGGCGGCGTCGAACTCGATGCGAAGGCGAGTGCGCCGCTGATCCAGAGCATCTTCTGGCCCAACAGCCCGCTGCACGACCTCGCGCTCGTGGTGCGGCGCGGGAGGCTCGCCGCGGCGGGCGTGCAGCTGCCGCTCGCGGACGGCGCCGAGCTCCCCCCCGTCTTCGGCGCGCGCCATCGCGCGGCCCTCGGCGTCAGCGAGGAGTCCGATGCGCTCGTCGTGGTGGTCAGCGAGGAGACGGGGCAGGTGCGCCTCGCGGAAGGCGGCACGCTGAGCGCATCGATTCCGATCGACGCGCTGGAGCAGGCGCTCGAGTCGAGGCTCAGCCGTTCCGTGTCGGCGACTCCCGCAACTTCCTCCGCGGCATCGGGCGAAGGTGCGGAGGAAACCGCGTCCGAGGATGCGACCGAGATCTCCCGGCGCAGCGAGCGAGGTGCACCGTGACCCAGAAGCTCCGTGGAAAGCTCGTCGATCTGGCCGGAGTCACCGTCATCTCGATCGTGGTCTGGCTGTGGGCCGCCGGGCAGACGCTGCAGTCGCGCACGGTGTCCTTCGAGGTGCTGATCGAGAGCGGCGAGCCCGAGCGGCGGCGCGTCTCGCCCGCCGAGGCGCTCGCCGTCTCGGTCGAGATCAAGGGATCTCGGCAGGCCGTCATCTCGGCTTCCGAATCGCTCTCGGGGAGGCGGCTGATCCTCCTCACGGGCGCCGACCGGGTGCCTTCCCAGGTGGGCACGCACGACGTCGTGCTCATGGACACGCTGAGCGTCTCGCCCGCGATCGCCCCGCTCGGGGTCGACATCGTCTCGGTGACGCCGTCGATCGCGCGCGTGGTGGTCGAGCCTGTGTCGTGAAGACGCGTCAGTTCACGACGCGCACGGCGTGGTAGGCCTTCTTGCCACGGCGGACGAGGATCACGCCGCCCGGCAGCACATGCTCGCTCCTCACCACGAAGTCGGCGCCGACCTTCTCGCCGTTCACGCTGACGGCGCCGTTCTGGACGAACTCGCGCGCCTCGCGCTTGCTCGCGGCGCAGGTGGTGCCGGTGATGAAGTCCACGATCCCGATGCCTGCCGACAGCGCCGCCGCGGCGACGCCGCTCGACGGCAGGTCGCCCGCGATCTCGCCGACCTGCGCCGCATCGAGCGACTTCACCTCGCCCGAGAAGATCGCCTCGCTCGTCGCGATCGCGCGCGCGAGCTCTGTGTCGCCGTGCGTCATGCGCGTCATCTCGGCGGCGAGCCGCCTCTGCGCCTCGCGCTTCGCGGGGTCCTGCGCGAGCGCATGCGCGAGCGACTGGACGGTGTCGGAGTCGAGGAAGGTGAACCACTTCAGGAACTTCACAGCGTCGGCGTCGGTCGTGTTCAGCCAGTACTGGTAGAAGCGGTACGGGCTCGTCTTGTCGGCCGTGAGCCAGATCGCGCCCTTCTCGGTCTTGCCGATCTTCTGGCCGTCGCTCGTGGTGACGAGATGGCAGGTCGCGCCGAAGCTCTCGCCCTGCTCGAGGCGGCGGATGAGGTCGATGCCCGAGACGATGTTCCCGAACTGGTCGCTGCCGCCGAGCTGGACCGTGCACTGTTCCTTGCGGTAGAGATGCAGGAAGTCGTACGCCTGCAGGATCATGTAGCTGAACTCGGTGTAGCTGATCCCCTGCTCGCGGCCCTCGAGTCGCGACGCGACCGAGTCGCGCGCGATCATCTGGTTCACGCTGAAGTGCTTGCCGATGTCGCGCAGCATGTCGAGGTACGACACCCCGCTCAGCCAGTCCACGTTGTTCACGATCTTCGCGGCGCGCGGCCCCGAGAAGTCGAGGAAGCGGTCGAAGATCCGCTGCTGGCTGCGCGCGTTGTGCTCGACCATCTCGCGGGTCTGGAGCTGACGCTCCGCGCTCTTGCCGCTCGGGTCGCCGATCAGGCCCGTGCCGCCGCCCGACACGACGATCGGCCGATGGCCCGCGCGCTGAAGGTGCGCGAGCATCTTGATGCCCATGAAGTTGCCGATCGTCAGGCTGTCCGAGGTCGGGTCGAACCCCGCGTACCCGGCGCGCACGCCCGACGCGAGGTGCGCCGCGAGTTCAGGCGAGGTCGTCTGGTGCAGAAGCCCGCGCCAGGAGAGTTCGTCGAGAAAGCCGGTCGTCTGCATCGTGCGTGCCTTCGTTCAGCGTGCGGCGGCAAGCGCCTCGCGCTTCGCGGAGATCTTGGCGAGGAGGTCGGCCCAGCTCTTGTTGAAGCTGTCGCGGCCCTCGATCTGGAGCGTCGTCGCGAGCGCGGAAAGATCGACGCCCGACGCGGTGACCGCGGCGAGAATCTTCTCGGCGGCGACGCCGTCCGCAGGCATCGCGCCCTGCGGGTTCCCCTTCTCGGCGACCGCGAGGAGGGTCTCCTCGGGAATCGTGTTCACGGTGTTCGGGGCACCGAGCGCGTCGCAGTAGAGCGTGGGCGAGAGCGCGGGGTCCTTCGTGCCGGTCGACGCCCAGAGCACGCGCTGCTCGGTCGCGCCCTTCGCGGCGAGCGCCTTCCAGCGCGGCGACGCGTGGAGGTCGAGCGCGCTCTTGAGGACGCGGCCCGCCATCGCGATGCCGACCGTGTTCTGCAGGTTCGCGGGCAGCGACTTCGAGGTCGCGCGGTCCCAGCGCGAGATGAAGACGCTCGCGACCGAACAGACGAACGGGTCGAGGCCCGCCGCCACGCGGCGCTCGATGCCGCGGATGTAGGCCTCGGCCGCGGCGAGGTACTGCTCGCGCGAGAAGAGGAGCGTCACATTGATCGGGACGCCGCGATAGATGAGTTCCTCGATCGCGGGGCAACCCTCGGGCGTGCCCGGGACCTTGATGTAGAGGTTCGGCTTGCCGGCGCGCGCGTGGAGCTCGACCGCCTGGGCGACCGTGCCCGCTGTGTCGTTCGCGAGGAGCGGCGAGACCTCGAGCGAGACCCAGCCGTCGACGCGGTTCGTCTTGCGGTGGATGTCCGCGAAGAGGTCGGCGGCGCGCGAGAGGTCCGTGATCGCGCAGGCGAAGAAGATCTCCTCGACCGAGTGGCCCTTCGCCGCGAGCTCGGCGACCTGCGCGTCGTAGGCCGTGCCCGAGCCGATCGCCTTCTCGAAGATCGTCGGGTTCGAGGTCAGGCCCGTCACCGAAAGCTCGCGGATGTAGCGCGCGAGCGTCCCCGAGTCGAGGAGCGTGCGGGTGATGTTGTCGAGCCAGAGCGACTGGCCGAGGGCTGCGAGACGGGCGGTGGGAAGGGCTGCGGTCATATGGGCCTCCGTGCGGCTGCGAAAGACTAGCAGAGGCTACCCGCGTGGGCGCGGCGGGTATCGCGGCGCAATCGCCGTGTTTCCCCCTTCACGCGGGGGTGGATTTCTGCCGATGATGGCGACCCATGCCAGCAGCCAAGAACTCGCGAAAGACCCGCCGCCCCGCCAGCCCCTCGAAGCCGGCTGCGACAAGTTCGGCGCCGACCGTGCCCGCGTGGCATGTCGCGCCCGACAAGACGCGGGCGTGGAAGCGCCTCGCCGCCCTCGCGAAGCGCGGGCGGGCGATGGACCTGCGCCAGGCGTTCGCCCGCGACAAGTCGCGCGGCACCCGCTTCGCGGCCGAGGCGCTCGGCATCCACCTCGACTTCTCGAAGAACCTCGTCGACCGCGACATCGTCGACGCGCTCGTCGCGCTCGCGAAGGAATGCGGCGTCGCGCGTCATGTAAAGGCGATGTTCGCGGGCGAGGCGATCAACCTCACCGAGCGTCGTGCCGTCCTGCACGCGGCGCTGCGCGCGCCGAAGGGCAGCGTCATGAAGGTCGACGGCGAGAACGTGGTGCCGCATGTCCACGCGGTGCTCGACCGCATGGCCGCGTTCGCGGAACGCGTGCGCAGCGGCGCGTGGCGCGGGCACACGGGCAAGCGGATTTCTGCGGTCGTGAACATCGGGATCGGCGGCAGCGACCTCGGTCCCGTGATGGCCTACGAGGCGCTGAAGGACTTCACGCGGCGCGACATCGACTGCCGCTATGTCTCGAACATCGACGGCGAGGACTTCCATGAGAAGACGCGCGACCTCGACCCCGAGACCACGCTCTTCATCGTGAGCTCGAAGACCTTCACCACGATCGAGACGATGACGAACGCGCAGACCGCGCGCGCGTGGACGCTCGCGAGGCTGAAGGACCCGAAGGCGGTCGCGAAGCACTTCGTGGCCGTGTCGACGAACGCCGAAGAGGTCGCGAGGTTCGGCATCGACACCGTCAACATGTTCGGCTTCTGGGATTGGGTCGGCGGCCGCTACTCGATGGACTCCGCGATCGGCCTCTCCACGATGATCGCGATCGGCCCCGCCGCGTTCCACGAGCTGCTCGCCGGCTTCCGCGACATGGACGAGCACTTCCGCACGGCGCCCGCGAAGAGGAACCTGCCGTACCTCCTCGCGCTCGTTGGCATCTGGAACCGCGAGTTCCTCGGCTTCGACACGGTCGCGGTGCTCCCCTACTGCCAGTACCTCCACCGCTTCAGCGCGTACCTGCAGCAGCTCGACATGGAGTCGAACGGGAAGCGCGTGCAGCTCGACGGTGCGGCCTGCCGCTGGCAGACGGCGCCCGTGATCTGGGGCGAGCCCGGCACGAACGGCCAGCATGCCTTCTACCAGATGATCCACCAGGGGACTTCACCCGTGCCCTGCGACTTCATCGCGTTCGCGAAGCCGCTCCACGATGTCGGTTCGCCGGCGACGGGCATGCACCACGACATCCTCCTCGCGAACCTGTTCGCGCAGGGCGAGGCCCTCGCGTTCGGCAAGACGCCCGCCGAGGTGCGCAGCGAGGGCACGCCGGCATGGCTCGTGCCGCACCGCACCTTCCCGGGCAACCGCCCGTCGAGCACGCTCCTCTGCGAGAAGCTCTCGCCGCGCATGCTCGGAAGGCTGATCGCGCTCTACGAGCACAAGGTGTTCGTGCAGGGGTCGATCTGGCGGGTCAACAGCTTCGACCAATGGGGCGTGGAGCTGGGCAAGGTGCTCGCAAAGCGGATCATCCCCGAGCTGACGGGGAAGGCGCCCGCGAAGGGCGCGCACGACAGCTCGACGAGCGCCCTCATCGCGCGCTACCGCGCATGGCGCGGGCGGTAGTTCCGAAGTCGGCGCGCCCCGCGCGAACGCCGCAGAAACCCGGATTGGAAACGGTGCCTGGCACGTGCCGTGAGGTGCCAGGCACCAGACGGCACGTGCCAGGCACCGTACGCCTCGGCACCAACCTTCCACCGCGCAAGCACGAGCGCCGTTCGGATCTCAGTGCCTCCGCATGACCGAGGAGGAGTGCCGAGAAGCCCTAGGACGGTGCCCGGCACGTGCCAGGAGGTGCCAGGCACCTCACGGCACGTGCCAGGCACCCTTTCCCAGCGGAGGTCTGTTGTGTTCCATGGCGCCTCGGGAAACTACACTTCGTTTCTCGTGGAAC
>CAYMSD010000051.1:0-2633 GCA_964393015.1 uncultured Klebsiella sp. | reverse complement strand
CATCGTGGAACGCATCGTGGAACGCATCTATCTCGACTCGAACGCGACGACGCGGCCTGCCGACGAGGTCGTGGAGGCCGTGGCACAGGCGATGCGGGAGTCGTGGGCCAATCCCTCGAGCGTCCATCGCGCAGGTGGCGAGGCCAAGCGCGCGGTGGAGCTCGCACGCGAGAGCGTGGCGCGGCTCGTGGGCTGCCAGGAGCGTGAGCTCGTCTTCACCTCGGGAGGCACGGAAGGCGCGAACCTCGCCATCCGCGGCTCGCTCGAGCATTTCGCGGCCGCCCAGCCCGCGCGCCGCGTGCTGGTGACGACCAGGTTCGAGCACGGCGCTGTCCGCGAGCTCGCGCAGCAGTGCGAGAAGCGCGGAACCGAGGTCGTCTGGCTTCCTGGCGCGAATGACGGTGCCGGCGCGCCCGACCTCGACGCGCTCGAGGGCCTGCTCGCGACGCGCGCCGACGAGGTCGCGCTCGTCAGCCTGATGTGGGCCAACAACGAGACGGGAGCGATCACCGACATCGCGCGCGCGGGCGCGCTCTGCCGCGAGCACGGGGTGCGGTTCCACACCGATGCGACGCAATGGGTGGGCAAGATGCCGACGGATCTCGCCGCACTGCAGGTCGACCTCGCCAGCTTCGCGGCGCACAAGCTGCATGGCCCCAAGGGCGTCGGTGCGCTCTATGTGCGGCGAAACGTGCGGGTGACGCCGCAGACCTACGGTGGACCGCAGGAGCGCGAGCGACGCGGCGGCACGGAGAACGCGGCGGCGATCGTGGGCTTCGGCGTCGCAGCGGATCTCGCGCGCGCGTGGCTTGCCGGCGATGGCGTCGCGCAAGGCGCGCGGTTGCGCGACCGATTCGAGCAGACGGTCGCGCAGGCAACGGGCGGCGTGATCCACGCACGGCACGCGCCGAGGCTCTGGAACACCACGAACATCGGCTTCGCCCGGCTTGAGGCCGAGGCGATCCTGCTCCTCCTCTCCGAACGCGGAGTGTTTGCGTCTGCGGGCGCCGCATGCAGCTCGGGCTCTCTTGATCCGTCGCCGGTCCTGCTTGCGATGGGCATCGCACCCGAGATCGCGCATGGGTCGATCCGCTTCAGCCTCTCGCGCGAGACGACCGCGGCCGAGTGCGACGAGACCGTGAAGCGCGTGGTCGCCGCGATCGGGCGGCTGCGCGCGTCGACAAGCGCCGCCGTGGAATGACTGTCTGGATGACCTTTCCCGCAGGGACGCGGGCGTCAGCGGCACCGAATGCCTGCGGCGGGTCAATCGCCGCCGTCGCCACCGCCGCCGGACGACGAGGCAACGACGCCTGCAGCCACCGCCTGCGCATCGGAGGCGCCGTCTCGCATGGTGGCCAGCATCGCAACGCCCACGCCCTCGCCCTTGAAAGGCTGGAACCAGAGCTCCGCCCCGTCGGTCGGATCCAGCGCCCAGGTGTATCCGTTGATGCTCACGAAGAGTCGGTCGCCGCTCGGGAGCAGCGCCACGAGCCCGGTCGACTTCGGCGCCTTCCACTTCCAGACGATGCCGCCATCAGCGCGGTCGACGGCGAACACCTTGTCGCCAAAGCTCACGAAGAGCAGGTCGTCGGTGGTGAGGGTCTCGCGTGGCATGAGTGAGGAGGGCTCGGCGTTTCTGCGGACTCGCCTCAGGGCGGTCAAGAAGGCGGCCGCCAGCGCTCGACACGGCTTGAGCACCTGCAGGCGGTCGGTGTCGCCGTCCCACTGTGCGCGGCACATCCCGCACAGCCCGCCTGCGGAGAGGGTAACGCAGGCCAATCCCCAAAAACAACCGCGGACCCTTGCGGGTCCGCGGCTTTCATGCGGTCGAGAGGACTTGAACCTCCACGGGTTGCCCCACTAGTACCTGAAACTAGCGCGTCTGCCATTTCGCCACGACCGCGGCGGAGGAGGAAGTGTACGGAGTGCGCCTCCCCCGATCAACCAGCACCCCGCCAAGGCCGCGCGACCATATTCCCAGGCGTCGAACCGACAAACGCAGGCAGAGCGTGAGGAGCCTCGACGCCCTGCCTGCGCTACGCGAATGGACCATTGAGTGCAGGTCGAAGCCCGAGCGAAGGGGCGACCCCGGAGAAGCGAAGCCGCAGCCGGGGCGCGAGTCCGAAGACCCGCGTCACCTCACCTCCTTCGACTCCGACACACAACGCCTCGCCCGAGGCGATCACTCGTCGTCGTCTTCATCTGCCGCGGGCTTTGCGGCGGGTGCAGCGCGGCCACGGCCCGCCGCCTCTGCGGCCGCCATGCGCTTCTCAAGCACACGCTGCCGCACCTCCGCAAACATCGCAGGGTTCTCCTTGAGGAACGCCTTGGCGTTCTCGCGGCCCTGGCCGATGCGCGTTCCCTTGTAGCTGAACCACGCCCCCGCCTTTTCGATGACGCCGTCCTCCGACGCCAGGTCGACGAGGTCGCCTGCGGCGGAGATGCCCTCGTTGAACATGATGTCGAACTCCGCCTCGCGGAAAGGCGGCGCGATCTTGTTCTTCACCACCTTCGCGCGCACGCGGTTGCCGACATTCTTGTCGCCGTCCTTGATGGCGCCGATGCGGCGGATGTCGATGCGGACCGACGCGTAGAACTTCAGCGCCTTGCCACCGGTCGTCGTCTCGGGCGAG
>CAYMSD010000050.1:16388-23218 GCA_964393015.1 uncultured Klebsiella sp. | reverse complement strand
CGTGCTCCTGACCGCCACCGGACTCTCCAAGTCGCATGGACTGCGCGAGCTCTTTCGCGGGGTGTCGGTGTCGATCGCAGAGGGCGAGCGGATCGGCATGATCGGGCCGAACGGCGCGGGGAAGTCGACGCTCCTGCGCATGCTCGCCGGGCGCGAGCAGCCCGATGCGGGCGAGATCCGCACCCCGCGCGGCACGGTCGCCGTCTATGTTCCGCAGCGCGACGAGTTCGCGGATGGCGCGACGGCGCTCGGCGCCGCGACCGACGCGGCGCTCTCCTCCGCAGGCGCGCACGGGGATCGCCATGAGGCGGAAGTCCTCGCGACCGTGATCCTCGGCAAGATCGGCTTCGACGACGCCCGCATGGACGCGCTCGCGAGCACGCTTTCGGGCGGCTGGAAGAAGCGCCTCTCGGTCGCGTGCGCGCTCGCCTCCGCGGGCGGCACGCCCGACCTCCTCTATCTCGACGAGCCCACCAACCACCTCGATGTCGAGGGCCTCGCGTGGCTCGAGGACTTCCTCCTCCGCGGAAGCCACGACCTCCGCGCGCGCGCCGTGATCTTCGTGACGCACGACCGCGTGTTCCTCGAGAACTGCGGGACGCGCATCATCGAGCTCTCGCGCGCCTACCCCGAGGGCACGCTCTCCGTCGACGGAAACTACAGCGAGTTCCGCCGCCGCCGCGCCGAGTTCCTCGAGCGCCAGGCGCGAGCCGAGCAGGCGCTCGCCAACACCGTGCGCGAGGACGACCGCTGGCTCGGCCGACGCGCGAAGGCGCGCCGCACGAAGAGCGAGGCGCGGATCTCCGACAGCGCCGAACGCCGCGGCGAGCTCGCCGAGATCTCCGCGCGCAACG
Source organism: uncultured Klebsiella sp. (assembly GCA_964393015.1). GTDB lineage: Bacteria > Planctomycetota > Phycisphaerae > Phycisphaerales > SM1A02 > QWPT01. The sequence continues at coordinate 22,364 of CAYMSD010000050.1, read as the reverse complement.
CCGCGGCGAACGCCGCGAGCGCGGGAATCGACTTCTCGTCGAGCGGGCGCAAGACGCGGCTGCTTCTTTCCGCCGAAGGCATCTCGAAGTCGCTCGGCGGCAAGCTCCTCTTCCAGGGTCTCGACCTCGATGTGGCGCCCGGCGAGTGCATCGGCCTGATGGGCCCGAACGGCTCGGGCAAGACGACGCTCCTGCGCGTTCTCACGGGCGAGCTCGCGCCCGACTCGGGCCGCGTGCGCCTCGCGGACCCCGCGCCGCGCACCGTCGCCATGTCGCAGACGCGCGCGGAGTTCCCGAAGGGCGCGCTCCTCCAGGACGCGATCTCGCAGACGGGTGAGAAGGTGCGGTTCCGCGACAGCGAGATGCACATCAAGAGCTGGGCGCGGCGGTTCCTCTTCCGCGACGAGCAGCTGCTCCAGTCGGTGTCGATGCTCTCGGGTGGCGAGCTCGCGCGCGCCCATGTCGCGCGCATGATGCTCGAGACGGCGGATCTCCTCGTCCTCGACGAGCCGACGAACGACCTCGACATTCCCACGCTCGAGGTCCTCGAGGACGCGATCGAGACCTTCCCGGGCGCCACGCTCCTCGTCACGCACGACCGCGCGATGCTCGAGGCGCTCGCGACGCGCATCGTGGTGCTTGGGGCGCCCGACGGAACGCCGCGCGTCGTCGCGAGCCTCGAGCAGGCGCTGCGGGCCCTTGCGGAGTCGGAGGGCGCGGCCGCGAAGGCAAGCGCAACGGCCGCGAGGCCCGCTCCGTCCGCTCCAGCGGCGGGCGCTGCGGTCGCAGCGCCCGCAAAGAAGAAGCTCTCCTACAACGAGCAGCGCGAGTTCGATGGCATGGAGGCCGCGATCGCGGCGGCCGAGAAGCGGCACGCCGACCTCGAGGCGAGGCTCAACGACCCGAAGCTGATCGCGGACCACGGCGCGTACGCCAAGGCCTGCGACGCAGCGGGCGCCGCGCAGGCCGAGATCGCTCGGCTCTACGCGCGCTGGGAGGAGCTCGAGCGGAAGCGCGGCTGACGCGGGGTCATCGCCCGCGCGCCACGCGCTCGACCTGCTCCATGTACTGCTGGATCGTCTCGCGCGGCTTGATCTGCTGCGCGCTCCTCAGGAGCGGCAGAGCATCGGCGTACTTCCCCTGCCCGACGAGCAGCTGCGCGTGGCGCACCTTGGCGTCCGCCTCGAACTTCTCGATCTTCGCGGCGCGCTCGTAGAGGAACGCGGCCTTCTCCGCGTCGCCGGCGCGGGCGTTGTACTGGCCGAGGAGGATGAGCGCCTCGCCGTCGAGCGGATCGATCGCCACGATCTCCTCGAGGATGCGCGCCTCGTCGTCGCCCGCGCCGCGCACCACGGCCATGCGCGCCTTCATCTTCAGGATGTCCTTGCGCTCGGCCTCGGAGAGCGCCGAGCCGTAGACGGACTCCACCTTGCCGAGCAGCGACTCGGCCTCGAGAGAGGCGCCGCGGCCGACGAGCACCTTCGCCGCGCGGATCGGGCGCTCCGCCGCGCCGAGCGGCGTCCGCTCCATGGCGCGCATGTAGCAGCCGACGGCGAGGTCGTAGAGCTCCTCGTTCACATAGATGTCGCCGAGCATGTTGAGGCTGTCGACGGTCGTCTTCCCGAGCCGGTCGACGACCTCGTAGTTCTGCGCTGCCTTCATGATCTCGCCCATGCCGATGTAGGCGTTCGCCTGCAGGAGCCAGAGGTCGGCCGCGTCGGGCGTCTCCTCGATGAGCTCCGCGGTGAGCGCGACCGCGTCGGGCCAGCGGCGCTGCTTGAAGAAGCTCTTGGCGAGGCCGAGCTTCCAGTCGCGCGTCGCGGGGTCGAGCAGGATCGCCATGCGGTACGCGCTCTCCGCGGCGATCGGCTTCTCGGTGTTCGAGTAGGCGAAGCCGAGGAGCCCGTACATGGTCGCGTCGCCGCCGCCGAGCTCGATCACCTTGGTGAGCGACGGGATGGCCTTCTCGAGGTCGCCGTTGCGGATGTGGATCAGCGCGAGGTTCCGCCACGCGCGGCGGAACTTCGGGAACTTCTTCACGGCCTTGGTGTACTCGTCGATCGCAGCCGACCAGTTCTCGGCTTGGAAGGCGATGTTCGCGAGCGTGAAGTCGAAGACGGCGCTCATGGCGACCGCGCGGTTCTTCTCGATGTAGGCGCCCGCCTCGGCCATCTTGTCGGCCTGGATGAGCTTGAGCACCTCGACCATGATCTTCCGCTCGGGCTCGGAGAGCTTCGGCTCGATGTCGGTCTCGGCCGCATAGCTCTCGAGGAAACGCCGCTCGAAGAGCGCGTCGCCGAACACGGCGCGCTGCGCGTCGGTGAGCGGAATGCGCTGGTCCGCGGGCAGCTCCGGCACATCGGGGGCGACGATGACCTCGGGCTTCTTCCTCGAGCGCGAGGACTGTGCGTCGGCGTCCGCGACGAACGCGAAGGCCGCGGAGAAGGCGGCCGCGCAGGCGACCACGCGCGCGGAAGTGCTGCGGAGGGCCATGTTCGGTGCTTCGGTTCGGATCGAGTTCATGGTTCTGTCCTGGCTCTGGCGGTCGTGTCGGAGGTGTCGTAGGTCGTAGGTCGTAGGTCGCCGGCCGCTCGGCCCCCGTCGGGCGCGCCGCGCGCTCAACCGGGCTTCGGGAATGTGATGGGAACGCGCATGCGGAATCGCACGGGCTCGCCGTTGCGCTTGCCGGGCTCGAACTTCCACTGACGCACGGCCGCGAGTGCGGGCGCCTCGAACGCGGAGTCGGTCGAGCTCTGCACCATCGGGTTCTCCACGCGGCCGCGCTGGTCGACGATGAAGACGATGTAGACCGTGGCGGGCGCGAGCTTCTTGAGCGCGGGCGGAAACTGCGGCTGCGCGTCGTAGATGATGCGCGGCTTCTGGTCGAGGTCGGAGAGCGAGAAGAGCGCGTCGGCCGCGTCGTCCTCCGATCCGGCGCCACCGCCGACAGGCAGGCTCACGGCGAAGTCGCCGGCGGCACCGCCGCCCATCCCGGGGTTGAGCGCGAGCTCGAGCTGCGAGAGATCGAGCGGAGGCGCCTCTTCCGCGAGCTTGGGCGGCTCGGGCTCCTCAGGCTCCTCCTCCTTCTCGGGCTCCTCCTCCTCGATCGGCGGCGGAGGCGGCGGCACCTGCGCCGTGTTCACCGCCTGCACCATGAGGTCGCGGTCGCGGTCGGAGGTGATCCGCTCGAGGAAGGGAAGCAGCAGGAACAAGCCGATCGAAAGCGCGAGCCCCACAATCGCCGCGAGGCTGCGGATCAGCGCGATCTTCAGGAAGGATGGCTTGCGTCGCATCGTCATGGTTGGATGCCGCGTTCAGCGGTTCCTGGCGCTCGCGACGCTGACCTTGGTCGCACCCGCGAGCTTCGACTCGTCGAGCACGCGCACGAGAAGGCCCGCGGGCGCCTCCTTGTCGGCCTGGATGATGACGGGGACCTGCTCCTTCGCGATCATGCGCTTCACGAGCGTCTGCACGCCGTTCACGCCGATCTCACGGCCGCCGTAGACGACCTCGCCCTTCTTGGTGATGGCGAGCATGATGCTCGTCTTCTCGAGCTGGACGGCCGACGCGGCCTGCGGCTTGTCGACCTCGACCCCCGTCTCGTCGACGAAGGTCGTGGTCACGATGAAGAAGATGAGCAGGATGAAGACGCAGTCGAGCATCGGCCCGAGGTCGATCGTCGGCTCGTCGCCACCTGACTTGGATGCGCTCTTGAATCGTCCCATGCGTTCGTTCCTTGCGTGCGCTCAGGCGGCCGCGCGCAGCTTCTGGCGGCAGAAATGCTCCGTTTCCTCGAGGAAACGCTCGTATCCGCGGAGCTTCCGCGAGAGGTAGTAGTGGAAGAAGAGGCCCGGCAGCGCGACCACGAGGCCCGCCTCGGTGGTCACGAGGGCCTCTGAGATGCCCTTCGCGATGTCCTGCATCGTCTGCTCGCCGCCCGACCCCGACGAGAGCGCCGCGAAGGTGGCGAGCATTCCCGTCACGGTCCCGAGGAGACCGAGGAGCGGCGCAGCGCCGATGCAGATCTTCATGAAGCGCAGCTGGCGCTCGAACGGATCGAGCTCGGCGGCGCGATACTCGGCGAAGGTGAGCGACGCCGCGTCGGGCAACCCCCCCTGCATCGCGTGGCCGACGACGGACCCGAGCGGCCCGCGCGCGAACCGCGGCTCATCCGTCCATCGCGTCAGCTTGCGGCGAGAGCGCCTGCGCATGCCGAAGAACAGCATCGAGAGCCAGACGTTCGCGCCGAGCGCGCACATCAGGAACGCGACCAGGCCGATCGGACCCATGGCGAGGCCGCCCGTCTCGAAGATCTCCACCGCGCGCTCGAGGAACGCGGCGGTTTCGGGGCTGAACATGGAGAAGTCGATCGTCATGGCTGCAGGCCTCGTCGCTCACGACACGGCGGCGGGAGGCTCCGTCTTCACAGGCTCGGGCTTGGCAGGCTCCGGCGCGGGCGCAGGCGCCGCAGCCGCGACCGCGGGGGCCGCCTTCGCAGCGACCTCGCGGCGCATGGCCTCGTTGAGGAACGCGATGCCCGTCGTCTCCATGCGGTTCGAGATCTTGCGCGCCTTCGACGCGAGGTACGCGTGCAGGAGGAGCGACGGAATCGCGACGATCAGGCCGTACTCCGTCGTGATCAGCGCCTCGGAGATGCCGCCCGAGAGGGTCTTCACGTCGCCCGTGCCGTAGATCTCGATCATGCTGAAGGTGTTCATGATGCCCGTGACCGTGCCGAGCAGGCCGAGGAGCGGCGCGGCCGCCGCGGAGATCGCGACGAACGGCAGCATCGACTGCATGCGCAGCTGCGTGCGGTGCATGACCTCGAACATCTGCTCCTCGACCACCTCGCGCGGGGCGCCGAGCGCCTGCGCGCCCGACGAGAGCATGCGGCCCATCGGCCCCTTCATGCGGCCAGCGAGGCCGACGACGACGGACTTGTCCCCGACCGCGACGGCCTTGAGGACCTCGCGCACGCGCCTCTCCGACGGCATGCGCACGAAGAACATCGTGATCCACTTGTAGAGCGCGACCAGGAGCGCTGCGCCGGCGAGCGCGAAGATCGGCACCATGATCGGGCCGCCCTTCTTGATGTGCTCGAGGAGCGTCTCCTCCGTCTCCGCGATCTTGTGGGCCATGCCGAGCGTCGGGTCGAACGGCATCGCCTCGCCCTTCCCCTCGACGAACGCGCCGCCCGCGGCCACAAGCTCGGGCGCCTCGAACGCCGTCAGCGACGGCTCGAGCGAGCCGAGACGCTGCTCCGCGGTGCCGACCTTGGTCCCGTCCGCGCTGCGGAAGAGCGCAGCGGGGCCCGCGAGGAAGAAGGTGCCTTCCGTGAAGGTGCCCGCCGAGTCGACCGCCGAGCCCGCGAAGCGCGAGCCTCCGAAGCTTCCGTGCAGCCGCTCGATGCTCTTCGCGAGCATGTCGGACTGGAACGCGAACAGCTCGCGCGCGGGGAGCTCCTCGTTCTCCGCCGCGAGGCGCACCTTCTCGAGGTCGGCGCGGTCGCGCTGGAGCTCGGTGATGTGGAGGCCCGACTCGTAGTTGCGCAGATACTCCTCGAGGAGCGTGGAGAGGTAGCCGACCTCCTCCTCGCGCGACTTGATCTCGGAGGTGAGCTTCGTGAGGTCGAGCGTGCGCGTCGCGAGCAGGTTCGTCACCTGCTGGAACTCGGCGCGCGACGCGACGATCTCCTGCTCGAGCCTCGCGAGCTCGCGCACGAGCGGAAGCTTCTCGGCGGCGATCCGCTCGCGCAGGGCGGCGAGCTCGGCGAGGCTCTCCTCGACCTTGCGCTGCATGTCGGTCTCCGCGTCATCGAAGCGCGGGGCGGGCGTGGTGCTCCCCGGGTCGCTGACCCGGGGGGCGGTGGGCGCCGCGCCGTCCTGCGGGGCTGCGAGTGCTTCGGCGGGAAGCGCGAGCGTGAGCGTGAGGATGGAGGGAATCAGGAGGCGCATGGGACTGAGGAGGCGCATGGGA
>CAYMSD010000050.1:2117-16288 GCA_964393015.1 uncultured Klebsiella sp. | reverse complement strand
TGAGGAGGCGCATGGGTGTTCTCCGCAACTCGCGTCAGTTGCTCTTCGCGGCGAGGCTCTTGAGCGGAAGGAGGACGAACTCGGCCGGACTCTCGTTCTTGAGGATGGCGACGAGGCGCGCGACCTGAGGCGCGGCCTCGTTCGCGGGGGTCCAGGTCCAGCCCTGCGCGGTGCCCGTGCCGAAGCCCGCGATGCGGCCGTTGCCGCCCGTGTAGTAGGCGTGCGCGAGGCCGATGTAGACGACGGTGACCTCGGCGCTCGTCCCGTCGGGAAGCGCGCGGATCTCGCTCGTCACCGTGATCTCGCGGTTGAACTTGTTGACCTCGTTGACGAGGCCGACCACATTCTGGAAGCGCGTCGAGAGCGGCAGCTCCGACGACGCAGGATCGGCGGGCAGTCGCTGCGAGAGCGGCTTGATCTTGTCGCGGATCGGGTCTGGAAGGCGCTGCACGAGCTCCTTCGTGCGCGTCTCGAGCGCGGCCGCGGTCGCCGCGAGCTCGGCGCTCGCGGCGCGGAGCGCATCGCGCTGCGCCGCGAGCTCCGCGGTGCGGCGGTCTGCGTCCGTGGTCGAGCGCTCGCTCTCCGCGATCTTCTCCCGCACGGCCCCAAGCTCGCGCCGCAGGATGTCGATGCGCGAGTCGAGCATGTCCTTCCCGAGCGTCCAGTCGCGCGTCTCCTCCGAGATCACGCGGCGCGTCTCGACCCAGCGGTCGAAGGCGTCGCGCATGCCGCCGATCCGCTCGGAGACGGGCGTGTCGTCGGCGAGCGCGGGAATCGCGGCAAGCGCGGCGCACGCTGCAAGCAGCGTCGCGGCGCGGCGCGCGGCGGGAGTGCGGAAGGTGCTGGTGAGGCGGCTTGAGTCTCGCATGGCGTGGTTCCGTCTGTCGTGTGCTGGAGTCGTCGGTTCCCGTTGCCCTGGCCGGATGCGTCAGAACTGCATCTCGAACGCGACGCCGATGGCGAAGTCGACGCCCGCCGTGTAGGAGGTGTTGAGGATGTCGCCCCCGATGTACTCGGAGCGGTACACGGTCTGGATCTCGGGGTTCAGGAGGTTCTTCGCCTGGAAGAAGACCTTCCAGTGCTCCGCGATCGACTGCTGGAAGGTGAAGTTGAGCGTGCCGTACGGCCGCGCCACGATGCTCGGGATGAAGTTCTCGCGCGCGATGCCTGCGCCCGCCTCGAGCGTGTCGCCCTGCAGCGTGTAGAAGATGCCGAGCTGCGTGCCCGTCTCCTCGATGTCGTATGTGGCGTTGATGTTGAAGAGGAAGTCGGGCGCGCCCGTCATCGGCCGCGTCGACTCGGGGAAGCCGATGGCCGCGAGGTCCTCGATCTCCTCGTCGGGCAGATACACCGTCGAGCGGATGAAGGTCGCGTTCGTGCCGAAGGCGAGTCCCTTCAGGCGCTCGTCGAAGGCCTCCATCTTCACGCGCGCCTCGAGCTCGAGGCCCACCATCGTGCCCTTCGGATAGTTGATCGGCGTCGTGTAGATGAAGTTCTGCGGTGCGTTGAACTGCGCATACTCGATCGGCCGCTCGATGGCCTTGTAGAACCAGCTTCCCGAGAACAGCCAGCCCTCGAACGGGGTGTAGTCGACGCGCAGGTCGTAGTTGGTGAGCCCGCTCATCTCGAGCTCGGGGTTCCCGATGAAGAGCGGGCCGCCGAGGTACTCCTGCTGGAGGATGGGCGTGAGCTCGCGGAAGGTCTGGCGCGCCACGGTGCGCGACCACGCCGCGCGCAGCACGAGGTCGTCGGTCGCCTGCCACTGGAGCCCGAGCGACGGAAGCGCGTCGTTCTGCGAGAAGTCGACGTTCGCGGCCGTCGGGTCCGCGTCGAACTCGATCGGTGCGAGCGCGCCCGGCGGGAACCAGGTCGCGCCTTCCTCGCCGTAGACCTCGGTGAGGAGCGTCGTCGACTCGAACCGCACGCCGCCGATGACATTGAACTCCTCGCCGAGCGGCATGTCGACCATGCCGTAGATCGCCGAGACGCGCTGGTTGCCGTCGTAGTCGACGTCGAAGGTCGACGGGAGGATCGGGTGATCCTCGTCGGGGAAGACCCTGCTCCACGGGTCGTCGAAGGCGCCGATGAAGAAGCTGTTCGTGTCGCCGCCGTTGGTGAAGGTCTCCTGGTCGTAGGAGCGGCGCACCTGGTCGTGGAACAGGCCGAACTTCAGGTAGCCGCGGCGCTCCGTCTCGACCTCGAAGGGGAGCTTCAGGTTCGCGGCCAGCTGCAGGCTGTCCTCGGTGATCTTCTGCCAGATGTGCTGCGCCCAGCCGAGGTTGATGTTCTCGGCGGGGCGGAGCGCGAGCCAGATGCCCGGCAGCGACGGATCGATGTAGTCCGACGGCGGCAGCCAGTATGCCGAGAACTGGGTCTTGTCGGGCTGGTCGAAGACCGCCTCGCTCGCCGAGAGACGCCAGTCGAGGATCGGCGCGAGGCCGGCCTCGTCCTCCGAGTCCCCGTCGAACAGAAGACGGTGCTCGCCCTTCAGGATCGCGGAGGTCGTCGTCGTCTCGGTGTAGTTCAGCGTCTCGAGCCGCTGGTAGGGAGAGGCCTCGAGGAGATCCGTGTTGGCGATGCTCGACGGATTCGTCGGGTCGTAGTCGGGCAGCGGCTCCGTGATGAACCCCGTGAAGGTCCAGTCGAAGGACGGCCCCGCGAAGTACTCCTTGCCGCGCGTGTTCGTCGCGAGCGTCGCCGTGTCGACCGCGAGGCGCGTGTAGAGGATGGCCACGCCGATCGTGTGGTTCTCCGTCTCGACGCCGAACGCGGTCAGCCCGCCCCACTGCACCGACTGCGAGGCCTGCGTCACATCGAGGAGGCTCGACTGGAACGCGAGGATTCCCGGCGCGCCCTGCGAGTACTCGGGCACCGTCCCGTAGACGGGGTTGACGAACCACGAGTCCTCGACGCCGTTGTCGTAGAACGAGTTGTCGCGGTCGTAGAAGACGCTCGCGAAGCCGCCGACCTTCACGCCGTCGTCGGCCTCCCACTTGCCGCCGCCCGAAACCGACCACTTGTAGTCGCTCGGTGCGCGTCGCGTCTCCGTGCCGACCGCACCGGGCCAGCTCTCGCCGATGATGTCGTAGGGAATGTCGCGGTCGTGCTTGTTGCCCCACTGCGAGACTCCACCGCCGCGGTAGCTCAGGAAGTCCTCCCGCGAGTAGACCTGCGAGTTGAAGCCCGCCTGCAGCTTCAGCTGGATCGAGGTCTCCTCGGGAATGTCCTTGAGATCGATGTTGACGGCGCCGCCCGACGCATCGCCCTGCTGGTCGGGCGTGAAGGTCTTCGAGACCTGCACGCTCTCGATCACGGCCGTCGGGAACTGGTCGAGCTGCACGGCGCGCCGCTCGGCGTCCGCGGTCGGCAGACGCACGCCGTCGAGCTGCGCGCTGACATAGCGGTCGGGCAGGCCGCGGATGACCGCGTACTTGCCGTCCTGCACGGAGGCGCCCGGCACGAGGAGAAGCGCGGCCGCCGCGTCGCTCGCGCCCGAGCGGCTCAGGATCTCGGCGCCGACCGAGTCGAGGAGCTGCGGGCTCTCGAGCCGCAGCGTGAGGAGCGCCGCCTCGCTGCCGCCGAGCTCGATCTCGCGGACGACGAACTCGTCCATGTCCTCGTACTCGCCGATCAGCTCCACCTCGAGCGTGGCGAGCTGCCCCTCCGCGACGAGGACATCGGTGCGCACCTGGCGCACGAAGCCTTCCTTGACGACGACGATCGTGTAGCGGCCCGCAGGCAGCGAAACCGAGAAGTTCCCGTTCTCGTCGCTCTGCACCTTCGCGCCCGTCTCGATGACCGTGATGGCGACCCCCGCCACAGGCCCGCCGAAGTCGCGGTCCGAGACGAACCCGCGAAGCGTGCCGTCCTGCTGCGCGCTTGCCGCGGAGGCCACGGCGAGGGCGATGCTGGCGGTGCTCAGGATGTGGAGTGGTCGGAGCATCGGAACGGGGCGGGTGAGACGCGAACGCGGTTGTCCGCGGCCGCGGTGAAACTTGAGCGGCGCACGGTAAAGAACACCGTCCCCGCCGAAGTGGCCTTCCCGTGTGTTCTCCGTCAGCGAAAGACTTGCGTTCTGTTCAGGCCGCGTGAAGCAGGCCGCCGCGCGCGACGCCTCGTGGTCTTCTGAGACGAAGCGGCGTGACTCTCAAGCCGATCACATGACTCCTTGACGCAAAGTGAACGATCGGACGGTCTGCGAGGGACGCCCACAGGCCACCGAGCCCGCCGTCTTTGTCAATCGTTGACCATCGCTGAACATCCGCGGCGCCGTCACCACGGAGCGACGAGCCCCTCGCGGATGCCCCGCAGCCGCGCCCACATGGCCTCGTCCGGCTCGATTCCCGCACGCGCGAGCGAGGCCGCCGTCAGCGCGAGATCCTCCGCACGCGGGCGCGCGTTCGGGTTCCTCGCGCCCTCCTCGATGAGCGCCGCGAACACCTCGCGAGCGCGGTCCGCGGCACCGATGGCGACGAGCGCCTCCGCAGCGGGGCGCATCGCCTCGGCGCGGAACACATCGGCCACGGCGTCGATGCCGGCCTGGAATCCCGCAAGGCCCGCCTCGATCTCCGCGCGCGCAGCCTCCGCATCGCCGACGGCATGGAGTCGGCGCGCGATCTCTGCGGAGAGCGGAAGCGCGGCGTCGGGCGTCCAGCGCGCGCCGTCGCGAAGGCCCGTGGCGGTCGCGATCAGCGCGCGTGCGGGGTCCTTCTCGTCCTGCGCGATGCGCACATCCGCAAGGCGCAGGTATGCCTTGAGCTCGAGATCCCGCGGGATGCGCCCCCGCGTCTTGCCGACCAGCTCGACGATGCGCGCCCAGCGCGCCTCGTCGCCCCTGCTCTTCGCGGCAAGCTCGACGGCGCTTTCGATCGCGTTCAGGGTCAGGTCGAAGTTCATGGTGTTCACGGCGGCAAGCGCAGCCTCGAGCCGCGCGTCGAAGTCGCTGCCATCGCTCTTCGCGGCCTCGACGGCGTCGACCTTGCCCATCTCGGGCTCGCCGACCCCCTGCTCGAGCACGGAGGCCTTCGATCCGTCGCCGATCCACGCATAGGCCTGCGCCGCCTTCACGCGCACGCGGTCGCGCTGCCAGTCCTGCACGCCGTCCCGTCCGTCGGCCACCGCCTCGAGCGCGTATCGCGCGTAGGTCTTCGCGGAGTCGACGAGCCCCTTGCGCGCACAGTCGATGGCGAGGTCGCCGAACACGGAGCCCTTGCGCCAGTTCGAGATCTGGAGCGCGCAGGCGGCGGCCCGCACGGGCTCGCCGATCGCGATGAAGGTCGACGCGACGATCTCCTGCACGCGCGCGCGGTCGCGCTCGTGCGGGTCGCGCGGGATCGCGGACGCGGCCTCGAAGCCGAACTCGAGCAGCGCGCGCCGCGGGGTCTGCCTCGCGGCCTCTTCCGAAGCGACGGCCGCGGTGTCCGCGCCCGGCGCGCTCGCGTCCTGCAGACCCGAGTGAATCACGCCGGCGCCACAAAGAACGATCGCGATGGAACTCAGCATGTCGTCTCCAAACCTTGCTTCTCCAAACCTTGCTTCTCCAAAACCTGCTTCATTCCGGGCGCTGCATCACGGCTTCGCCACGAACCCCCGCACCCTCCCGTCCAGCGCCCTCGCCGGGCCCTTTCTGCGGGTGCGCGCGCGGCGCACTGGCAGAAAGGGCCCGGTGGCGGATGAACCGCCACCGGGCCGCTGATGCACTCTTCAGTGCGAACCTTCATAACCGGCTGCGGTCACTCGCACGAGCCCCAGGTCGCGAGGAGCGACGCGAGGTCGTCGGCGCTCCACACGCCATCGGTGTTCTTGCCCGTCACGATGCCGCCCGCGGTGCCCCAGAGGCTGAGGAGCGTGCCGAGGTCGGACGCGTTGACCTGACCGTCGCCGTTGAGGTCGGCGGGGCAGTTCGTCTCGGTCGGGCACTGGCCCGCCGTCGGGGTGGTCATGCCGAACGCGTAGGCCGCGGTCCAGTCGCAGAGCCAGTTCTCCGTGGGGCTGAACGCGCCGCGGTAGGTGGTGGCCTGGAAGAAGCCGTCGTTGGGAGCGGGCGCGACGAGCGCCGCGGCGACCGCAGCGCCGGCGGCGCGCGGATCGAGGTTCGTCACGGGGTTGATGCGGAGAGTCGCCGTCGGGCTGACGGTCGGGCCGCGCGTGATCGAGACGATCGGGCTCGAGGTGGCGATCACGTTCGCGTTGGCCGCTGCGAAGACGCCGCGGGCGTTCGCCTCGGTGTAGGCCGTCGAGAAGGTGTTGTCGAAGAACACCGAGTCCTTGATCTCGTTCAGCATGCCATCGACCTGCGCCTTGTAGAAGTTCTGCGGGTTCGACGGAGCGTTCACCGTCGGGAACACGCTGAACGGCGTCGTCCAGGTCTGCGCCCAGGTGTGGGTGCCGTTGAAGCCGTAGCCTGCGCCGCCGTCGCCGTCGACGTTGTCGAGCTGCACGATGCGCTCGCCGATGCCCATGAACACCGACTGGCGGATCTGCATGCGGGCGTTGTCGCGGTAGGCGATGGCGTGGTCGGTGCCGTTGGCGTTGGTCGTGCCCTTGTCGCCGATGACCGTCATGTTGTAGAGGACGCCCGTGGTGACGGGCTGGTAGTCCGACTGCTCGGCGCCGTCGATCTCGATGGCGTTGTCGCCGACGCCCGAGCCCTGGCTTGCGTTCGCCGAGTAGCCCTGCACGATGAGGCCGAACTGCGCCTTGCCGCGCCAGCCCTGGTCGATGTCGAGGCTGTCGTCGCCGATGTTCCAGATCGAGAAGAAGTTGAGGTTGACGGTGCCGCCCCAGATCTCGATGCCGTCGTCGACGTTGTTCATGATCTCCATGTGGTCGATGACGGTCTCGCGGCCGATGCCGCCGAGCGAGAGGCCGTTGAGCTCGTTGTTGAGGCCGATCACCTTGCCGCCGTAGCGGAAGCTCACGAACGAGAGCGAGCCGCTGTTGTCGTCGTCCTGGCCGCCACCGTAGAGCACGCGGGTGTCGTTCGCGCCGGAGGCCGTCAGGCCCTCCATGACGGCGACGTTGTTCGCGTTGGGCGAAGCCGTATTGCCCGGGGTCGCGTTCTCCGAGATGTAGGCGCGGCCCATGATCGTGAGGTTGCCCCACTCGTTGCACACGGGGCGCCAGGTGCCCGACTTCGGGTTGCCTGCGGTCCAGGTCGCGACATCGGCCTTCGAGGTGAAGATGATCGGCTCGGACTGCGTGCCGATGGCGATGATGCGGGCGCCGCGGGTCACCGCGAGGCTGCCGCCGAGATTCGTGGTGCTCGCGATGATGGTGCCCGGCTCGATGGTGAGCGTGGCGCCGGGGAGCACATAGATCTGCCCCTGCAGGTTGTAGGTGTTGTTGGCGGTCCAGGTGGTGCTGGTCGCGATGTCTGCCGTCACGAGGATCTCGGCGGCGTTCGCCGAGGCCGCGAGGCAGAGGCCGAGGCCGCCGGTCGCGAGCATGGTGCTGATGGAGCTCTTCATGAAAAGGGTCCTTCTCTAGGGGTCTACCGTCTGGGGACTGCTTCCGAGACCGAGGGCACTTGCCGCTCGACCGACTGAACCTACGACCCGCCTTCACCGACCCTCATCAAGGGTTGGTTCGAAAGCGGACAGGGTTCCGTACAGGTCGCGTTGCCGAGGGCTGGACGCCCGACGACGGCTGCGTCTGAGGGAACGCGGGGGAAACTAGTCCTCGTTTGTGAGGGAACTGTTTCGATTGGGTTGAGAGACAGCGCAGGATTTGCCGACCCGCCTTCCCGCAGCGGCACGCGGGGCAGCCGCCTTCCGATAGGCTGCGCCGATGCCTTTCCTACCCGCCCTTTCGTGCGTCCTTGCGCTCTCGGCGCCCGTCCTTCCAACCGTTTCACCGTCGACGGCGAGCGCCGCGGCCCCCGTGGCGAAGCCCGCGGACGACGGCTTCGTCGAGCTCTTCAACGGCAGGGACCTCTCGGGCTGGATCGATGTGAACACCTCCGCGTCGACCTGGACGGTCGCGACCGACGAGACGGGCACCCCGATCATCAAGTGCACGGGCATCCCGACGGGCATCCTGCGCACCGAGAAGGCCTACGAGAACTTCGTCCTCGAGTTCGAGTGGAAGCACCTCTCCGATCCCGGCAACGCGGGCCTCTTCGTGTGGAGCGACCCCTACTGCGCCAAGGGCGTCCCGTTCTCCCGATCGATCGAGGTGCAGATCATGCTGACGCCCGACAACATCGATGCGCAGGGCCGCACGATGTACACGGGGCAAGGCGACATCTTCTCGATCTGGGGCGCGCGCATGAAGCCGGATCGCCCGCATCCGGGCGGCTGGGAGCGCTGCCTGCCGAGCGCACGCATGACGAAGGGCGCCGGCGAGTGGAACCACTACAAGGTCACCTGCAACGACGGCGTCATCAAGCTCGAGGTGAACGGCACCGAGGTCTCCGGCGCGTCCGAGGTGTCGCCGCGCAAGGGCTTCATCTGCCTCGAGAGCGAGGGAACCGAGATCTGGTTCAGGAACCTCAAGGTCAAGGAGCTTCCTCCCGCGAACCCGCCGATCGCAGCGGACATGACCGCCGACCTGAAGGCAGGCGGCATGCGTCCGATGTTCGACGCGCTCGTGATGCAGGGCTGGAAGGAAGGCGCCGACCGAGGCGAGGAGACGCCGAGGCACTGGACGGTGTCGAACGGCGTCGTGCGCTTCGACGGCAAGGGCAAGAGCCTCTGGAGCGACGAGAGCTACGGCGACTTCGAGATGATCTGCGACTGGCGCTGGACGAGCGAGCACCAGGGCAAGGTGCAGCGCCCCGTGATCGGCCCCGATGGAAGCGTCGCGCGCAACGCCGACGGCTCCGAGCAGACCGTCGAGGTCGAGGAGCGCGACAGCGGCATCTACCTGCGCGGCAACTCGAAGAGCCAGGTCAACATCTGGTCGTGGCCCGTCGGCTCGGGCGAGGTCTACGGATACCGCACCGACGCATCGATGCCCGCGGAGGTGCGCGCGGCGGTCACCCCGCGCATGAGGGCGGACGCCCCGATCGGCGAGTGGAACCGCTTCCGCATCCGCATGGTGGGCGAGACGCTGAATGTCTGGCTGAACGGGAAGCATGTCATCGTCGACGCGCGTCTTCCGGGCGTCGCGAAGGAAGGCCCGATCGCGCTCCAGAGCCACGGCTGCCCCATCGAGTTCTACAACGTGATGATCCAGCGGCTCGACTGAGCCGTCCTCGGGCGAAAACGCACAGGGCCCCGACGATCGTCGGGGCCCTGTTCATTCGGTTCATCGGAGCGGCGCGCCGCTCACTCCTCGCCCGCGGACTCCCGGTGCTGCATCTGCGCCTTGAGGCGCGCGAGGATCGACGAGTGCATCTGGCTGACGCGGCTCTCGGAGAGGTCGAGCGTGGCGCCGATCTCCTTCATGGTCATCTCCTCGTAGTAGTAGAGGATGACGATGAGGCGCTCTGCGCGGGAGAGCCCCTTGGTGATGAGCGCCTGCAGGTCCTGCTTCTGCACGGCCTGAAGCGGGTTCTCCTGGCGCCCGTCCTCGACGACATCGATCTCGCGCACATCCTTCGAGCCATCGGTCTCGAAGCACTTGCGGGTGAGGCTCACCATCGAGATGGGACGCGAGTCCTTCTGGAGCTTCTCGAACTCGTCGCCCGAGACATTGAGCCGCGCGGCGACCTCGTCCTCGGTCGGCTTGCTGCCTGTCTCCATCTCGATCGACTTGCGGACCTTCTCGACCTTGGCCGTGCGGCTGCGCACGAGGCGCGGCACCCAGTCCATGGAGCGGAGCTCGTCGAACATGGCGCCGCGGATGCGCTGCGTGCAGAAGGTCTCGAACTTCACGCCGCGGTCGGGGTCGAACGAGTCGACGGCGTCCATCAGGCCGAAGGCGCCCGCGCTCTTCAGGTCGTTGATCTCGACCTCGCTGGGCAGGCGCTTGTGCAGGCGCTCCGCGGCGTAGGCGACGAGCTCGAGATGGCGGGCGATGAGGAAGTTGCGGACCTCGGTGGTCGGGGTCGCGCGATACTCGCGCCAGATCTGGTCGATCGGGCGCTCCGCGAGCGGAACGGGCTTCGGCGGCGCCTTGGCCGCGCGCGTGGCCGCTGCAGCGGCGGCCGTCGACTTGGCGACGGACCTCGATGCAGCCTGCGGGGACGATCGCCCGGCGCGCGACTGCTTCTGTGCGCGGGTCGCCGTCGGGGCGGCGGCCTCGATCGTGACCGACGGGGTCGTCGCCACGGCCGGTGCATCCGCCTTGGCGCGGCGGCTCCGCGGCGCGGGCTCGCGCTTGGCGGCGTCCGCCTTCACCGCTCCTGCCACGACGGATTGCTTGCGAGATGGCGTTGCGCCACGCGATTGCTCTCGTACGGTCCTTGACATTCGGTCGGCTCCTTGACCATTCGTCTGTGTGACCAGTCATCTTGCCGGCAGGCCGACGCAACGAGGTCCGTCGCGTCGACACGCCGTGATCCCGAGTCGGCCGAAAGCGGCGAGCGCTTCGCGACCGACCAACCATCGCTCTTCCGGAAACCGCCGCGAGGCAGTGCACGGAAGACCTCCAGCAGACCGCTCTCCAGGCAGCCTGTGGTGCGGTGAAGGGCCGAGATGAAACGGAAGCGCTTGCGCGTGGATTCAGGACTGCGCGTCTGGCCGCTGGCCAGAGAGTTGCCCGCCGAGCGGACGCCATCGCTGCCTGACTCCGCCCCGATGGGGCGGCACCCACGAACTCTGCGAGATCCATTCGCCTCGGACACGCACTCCACGCGCCCTACGCCCGACTGGCAAACGGCGCGCCAGCGCGGGAACCCGCGTGCAACAGGAGATGCCGAAGATCGAGCGGGGCGGTTGGCCTGCGCGACACCGGATGCTGCTGCAACACGCGGTGCCCTCTGCATCATCCATGATGCGCGGGGCTTGGTCAGTATAACGAGAATACGAGATGCGCAAGCCCCTTTCGCTCCCATCGCCGATCTTTTCAAAATCGTCACGCCACCGGCCGCGCCATCACGCGGCCTGCTCGTCGGGCCCGTCGATCGCGGACATCGCCGCGGCCTGCTTGCGTCCGCCCCACTCCTCGACCACGCCAAGGTCGTCCTCGTCAAGCACCTCCACACCCTCGGGCGTGGATGCCTCGATCTGCGCCTCGAGTTCCTTCGCGTCGGACTCGATCAGCGCCTCGAGGCGCGAGACCTCCTGCGCCACGAGCCAGTCGCAGACGAGGCCGACCGCGTACCCCACTGCGAATCCACAGGCCATCGCCACGAGCGCGCGCGTGAGGATCACCTCGACAGGGTTCGGCGTTCCGATGCCGACGAAGATGGCCACGGCGAACCCAGCGAAGGCGATGCAGCCCGCAGCGGCCTGCGGGATGGGAATGCGCGGAACTGGCTTGTGGAGGCTCGGCATGAGGCGGTCGTGCGCGGACGGCAAGAAGCATGCCCGCGCGCGGTTCATCGGCGCGACGGCGGTTCAGGTTGGAAAAGTGTCGCGGGGCGCGCGTCGATTCAGGGTCGACGCGACGGTCGGCCCGAAAGCGCCGCTGCAAGGCGCGCGAGGAAGCCTGCACGGACTTCCGAAGGAACCGCGGGCGCACCCTCTCCGACGAGCGCCGCGGCGATCCAGCCGATCGCGCGCGACGACGGAGCCTGCGGAGCGGCAAGAAGCACGGGCTCGCGCCGCCGCACGGACGCAGGAATGGCCGGATCGCGTGGGACGGCGCCTGCATACGCCACGCGCGCGTTGAGGAACGCGCGGGCGACGCGGTCGACGCGCGCATGGACCTGCACGCCTTCCGACTCGTCCTCCACCATGTTGACGACGAGATGGATCCCATCGCGGCAGCCGCGCGCGACGAGCGTCTTGATGGCGCCGTACGCGTCGGCGATCGAGGTCGGCTCGGGGGTCGACGCGACGAGGATCGTGTGCGCGGCCGCCGCGAAGGCCATGGAGTTCGCGCCGATTCCCGCGCCCGTGTCGACCACGAGCACATCGACGCTTCGCTCGAGCGTCATCAGCTGCTCGAGCACGATGCGGCGCTGCAGCTGGCCCATGTCGGCGAGGCGCGAGACGCCCGAAGCGCCGGGAACGAGGCGGAACCCGCCTGGAGCCTGCACCATCACCTCGTCGATCGAGCGGTCGCCCGTGACGACATCCTCGAGCGTCGCGCGCGGCGTGATGCCGCAGAGGACATCCGCATTCGCAAGCCCGAGGTCCGCGTCGAGCAGCGCGACGCGCTTCCCCTGCGCGGCCAGCGCCACCGCGAGGTTCACGGCGAGGTTGGTCTTGCCGACGCCGCCCTTTCCGCTCGACACGGCGATCGCGCGCGCGAGCCGGACAGGCCGCGCCCGTTCGCGCGCCTTCTCTGGGCTGACGCTGACGGCGTGCGCCGTCACGGGCTGCGGCTCTGCAGCCACGCCCCTTGGAGCGGTGACCAGGCGACGAAGTCGCTCTGCCTGATCCAACGACGCGGTTCCCTCATGCATCAACGCACCTCGCTGCCCATCACGAGCTCGGCCAGACGGCGGCCGCGCCCAAACTCGATGTGATCGGGGACTTCCTGCCCGTTCGTGAGGAGACTCACGCGCTTGCCAAGCCGCTCGACAAGATTGATCAGGGTACCGAACGACGCCGCTTCGTCGAGTTTGGTCAGGACGATTCTGTCGATTCCGACCTTTCCGAAGGCTTCGGCCTCCCGAGCGAGGGTGCGCCCCCCCGCCGTCGCGGAGAGGACGAGGTGCGTCTCGTCCGGCGCCGCAGCCGCAAGGAACGCACGCAGTTCGGACAGCTTCATGCGGTCGTTCTGGCTGCGGCCCGCGGTGTCGATCAGGACGATCTCGATGCCTTGCTCCGCGAGCCGATCGCAGGCAGCGGCCGCCTCCGCCGGCGAGGACGCCACCTCGACGGGAAGCTCGAGGATCGCGGCGTAGGTCCGCAACTGCTCGACCGCCGCGATGCGATAGGTGTCGGCCGCCACGATTCCGACCCGAAGCCCCCGCTTCAACTTGAGCTGCGCCGCGATCTTGGCGAGGGTCGTCGTCTTGCCGACACCCGTCGGGCCGATGAACGCGACCCTTCGCGGCGAGCCCGACGAGAGCGCGGAGTCCGCAAGGCGGCCGCCCATCATGAGCCGACCGATCAGGCCATCGGAATCGTCGGACGGCAGGATCGCGGCGATGCGCCGCTCGATGGCCTCACGGACCACGCGGTCCGAGGGAGTCGCCCCTGCATCGACCGCGGCCGCGAGCTCCTGCGCGACCGAGTCGAGGATGCGCCGCGCCAGCTCGTCGGCCACCTCCTGCTCGAGGAGCCGCGCGTAGTGGGGCTCGAGCAGCGAGGAGAGCGATGTCTGCACCGCGAGCGAGGCGCCTGACGACGCGGCTGCCTTCGGCTCTTGCGGCGCCCACTCCTGCGCGCGAGGGTGCTCGGCGCGGCGCGCCGCGATCGGCGCCGCCGTCGGCGCAGCGGTCTCCTCGCGCAGGACTCGCCCGACGAAGGCGGAGATCTCGGCCAGTTCGTCGATCGCCGCGCGTGCCGCGTCGGCATGCGGCTTCGCCTCCACGCGCGCCTGCGCGTGCTGCGCCGCGCCAACCGCGGGCTCGCGTGCAGACTCCCGCACCGGCTCGCGCGCGGCCTCGCCACGGGCGCTCTCCGACTGCGGCGCCGCAGAGCGGGCGTGCGCAGGAATCCCCGGCGCCGGCGGCGGCCAGGGCGCGCCACCGTCGAACCCGTAGGCATCAGCCCCGAGCGACCACGCGAGCGACGGAGCGGGAGCCTCGGGTTCTCCGACGGCGACGCTCGGCGAAACGGACACAGGCGTGGCGGGAGCCGCTGGCGCGAAGCCCGAGGCGAGGCGGCCGAGGCCCGAGTCCTTGCCGTCGCCGCCCGCCACGGGCTGCGCGACGAGCACGAAGCGCTGGGCCGTCGCCGAGGACGGTGGCGCGGGGTGGGTGGGCTGCGCGGCAGGCGCCGCAGTGGCCGGGGCGGGCGCCGATGCGGCGGTCGACGCCTTGACGGCCGGCTTCGAAAGGGTCTTCGCGGCGGACTCGGCCCTCTGCGCGGCCGCTTCCTGCGTGGCGCGCTCGTTCTGTGCGGCTGCGTCGCGCACATCCGCCTGCTTCTCGAGCTGGATCGACATCGCGAGCGCGAGGCGCCGCGTCTTCTCGCGCTCGGCGGCCTGGTCGAGGGGGGCCTGGTCGA
>CAYMSD010000050.1:0-2017 GCA_964393015.1 uncultured Klebsiella sp. | reverse complement strand
GGGGGCCTCAGCCGCGGCGCGCTCGGCCGCGCGGGTCTCGCCATAGGCGCGGCTCGCGACGGATTGCCGCACGACCTGCCCTGCGGGCACGGCGGCGCGGCGCGCATCCGCACGGGCCGGCGCCGCGCGCTCCTCCGCGGCGCTCTCCGCCTCGCGCGGCATGTCCGCGGCGCGTCCGGCCGTGATCTCGACCACGGTGCGCTTCCCGAAGCCGAGGAATCCACCTCGGTCGAAGGTCCTCGTGTGCAGGATGACCGCGTCGGAACCGAGGTCCGCCTTCACGAAGGTCAGGGCCTCGGCCATCGTCCACGCGCGGTAGGTCTTCAGCTTCAACGGAGTGCCCTCCTAGCACATCACCGCGATCGCCACACGCTTCCTGCGTTCCGCCGACGGGCGGAGCGGCGTCCTCCTCGGCGCGACTGCGGCGCCCCCTCATGCAGGAAGAAGCCGCCGCGTCATCGCACCTTTCGGTTCCGCTCGGGAAGCCCGGCCTCACGCAGCACCGGCGACGCCGCCCTGCGACGCCGCGGAAAGCTGCACGAGGCCGACGCTCTCGACATCGGTCCCTCGGACGATCTCGTTGTACCCGAGGACGGCGACCTCCGCAATGTGCGGCTCGAGAATCTGCCGCACCTGGGCGCGCACCGACGGCGAGGCGAGGACGACCACCTTCTGGCCCATCTCGGCGAGCGGGCGGGCCGTCTCGGCGACCGCGCGGGCGATCCGGTTCGCGAGCGACGGCGGGATCGAGAAGGTCGTCCCGGAGGGATTGCGGTCGATGTAGCCCGAGATCGTGTCCTCGAGCGCGGGGTCCATGGTGACGCAGCGCAGCTTCGAGCGGCCGCGCGCGTCGACCTCGCTGTACTGGGCGCAGATGGCGCGCTTCAGGCCGTTGCGGACATACTCGACGAGCACATCGTGGTCCTTGGTGTGCGGCGTCCACTCCGCGAGCGTCTCGACGATGGTCTCGAGGTCGCGGATGGCGACCCGCTCCCTCAGGAGGGCCTGCAGGATCTTCTGGAGGTCGCTCGGCTTGACGACGCCGGGGATCAGGTCGTCCACCAGCTTCGGGCTCTTCTGCTTGAGCTGCGCGATCAGGTTCGAGACCTCCTCGCGGGTCAGGAGCTCGTCGGAGTGCTGCCTCACGAGCTCGGAGAGGTGGGTCGCGAGCACGCTCGTCGCGTCGACGACGGTCCAGTTCGCCATCTCCGCCTTCTCGCGCAGGCCGCGCTCGATCCAGATGGCGTCGAGGCCGAAGGCGGGCTCCTTCGTCGGGAGGCCGTCGAGCGAGCCGTGGGCCACGCCCGAGTCCATCGCCATGAGAAGGTTCGGGTAGACCGAGCCCGAGCCGATCACGGCGCCGCGGATCTTGATGCGGTAGTCGTTCGGCTCGATCTGCATGTTGTCGCGGATGCGCACCGACGGCATCACGAGGCCGAGCTCGACGGCGAGGTGGCGGCGCATGCCCGCGATCCTGTCGAGGAGGTCGCCGCCGCGCGCCGCGTCGACGAGCGCCACCACCGAGTAGCCGACCTCGAGCTCGAGCGTGTCGACGGCGAGGAGGTCCTCGACCTTGGGCTGCTCGGGCGGCTTGCGCTGCGCCTCGGTGCGCTCCTTCTCGAGGGCGTTGAGCGCCTCGCGCCGCTTGCGCCACTGCATCGCGTAGGCGGTTCCGCCGAAGAGGATGCTGCCGCCGACGAGCGGAGCCGCGGGGAGCGGCGTGAAGGCGAGCAGGAAGAGGAAGCCCGCGATCAGGTAGAGCGCCATCGGCTGCGAGGCGAGCTGCGCGGGGATCTCCTCGCCGACCGTCTTTCCGCCGCCCGCCCGCGCCACGATCAGGCCCGCGGCGATCGCCACGAGGAACGCGGGAAGCTGCGAGGCGAGGCCGTCGCCGATCGCGAGCAGCATGAAGGTCTTCATCGCCTCGCCCGCGGTCCATCCAAGCTGGAACTTGGCGATGATGAAGCCGCCGACGATGTTGATGAGCGTGATGATGATGCCTGCGATCGCGTCGCCG
>CAYMSD010000049.1:18040-23811 GCA_964393015.1 uncultured Klebsiella sp. | reverse complement strand
GACGATGTTCTGCGAGGGGTCGTCGTTGCCCTTGATGAGCGCCATCTTCAGCGCCGTCAGGATGAGGAACCCGCCGAAGACGATCAGGATCCACTGGTACTTGAGGATCAGCCCCGCCCCGAGGCCGATCATGGCGCCGCGCATCATGAGCGCGCCGATGATGCCCCAGAAGAGGACGCGGTGCTGGTACTTCGCGGGCACCGCGAAGAACGAGAAGATCAGCGCGATGACGAAGATGTTGTCCATCGCCAGCGACTTCTCGACGACATAGCCGACGAGATACTGCTTCGCGGCCTCGAGCCCGAGCACTTCGCCCGAGATGATGATGGGCTGCTCCGGAACCTGCCCCGCGAGCTCGTGCGTGTTGTAGCGCGGCGTGTCGAGGCCGAGCCCGAGCCAGTGCGCGTCGTAGGCCTTGTAGACGAATCCCGCGAAGGCGATGCCGCAGGAGAGCCAGATGACCGACCAGGTCGCGGCCTCCTTCATCGAGACCTCGTGCGCCTCGCGGTGGAAGACGCCGAGATCGAGCGCGAGGAAGAGGACGACGAGGCCGATGAAGGCCACATACGCCCACACCTTCAGGTTGGGAGCGCTCGCCGCAGTGTCCGCCGCAAGGAGAAGGAGGTCCGACATGGGGGGCGGATGGTAGCCCTTCCCGAGGGGGGCCATGCGGGGGTGACGCGAGGCGAGCGGGCGAATGGCGGGCGGCGCCCCCCGAATGGCACCGCCCCTTGGGCGCCGAGGCGGCCAAGGGGCGATGTCGGCGGTGCGCATCCAGCGCGCGCGTTCCGCATGTGGACGGGTTGCAGGCTGTGTTCAGCGTCGGCGGCGGCCACCGAGGAGCCCGCCGAGGCCGAGGAGTGCGATCGCACCAGGCGAGGGCACGATCTCGAGGAAGGCGTTGTCGACGAAGCCCGCGTTGTTGCCGATCGAGGCGTTGCCGTAGGCGACCTGGAACAGCATCCAGGTGGTGCCGACCGGGATCGCGGAGCTCACCGAGTTCGTCTCCCAGGTCAGCGGGTTCGCGTCGAGGGCGAGGCCGCTGATCCCCGAGTTCCCGATCAGGGAGCCGTAGTTCGCCGCCGTGAAGAACTGCACCACGATCGAGCCCTGCGCGCCCGTGTAGCCGCCGTTGGTGTTGTAGAGGGCGCTTGCGTTCATGGTCGCGGTGCCTGAGTTGATGAGCGCGGCGTAGGCCGTGACATCGACGGCCTGGAAGGCCTGCGAGGCGACGCCGCCCGCGTTGTTCATGCGCAGCATGCGCGCTCCCGCCGCGGGCGTCACGCCGAGCGTGGCGGTGGTGATCGAGCCCACCTCGGGCGCCCAGATCCCCTGGAAACCCGTGAAGTTCCCGAGCACGTTCGACACGCTCGTGGTGCTGGCGACTTCGAAGCCGGGGTTGTTCAGGATGTTCGCGTTCGCGGCGCCCGTGAGCGCGAGGCCGACGGCGATCACGGCGAAGGAGGCGGGCGAGAAGCTGCGGGGAGCGTTGCTGGAAGTCGTCTGCATGGCGGGCCTTTCGTGTGGCGTGGGCGTGGGAAGGAGAGTGGAGAGAGGAGAGAGGAGAGAGGAGAGAAGAGAGAGAAGAGAGAGAAGAGAGAGAAGAGAGAAAGCGAGGAGACAGCGTTCCGCTGCGCGTGGGCGTTGCGGGATGTCCCCGGATGGGTTCGTCTGTGGTTCGGTCGATGGGCGCGTTCCGTCGTATGACGGCGCGCGCTCAAGAGGAGTCCGCGCGTCCCGCGCTCCATCTCTCAGCAGCACGCAAAATCGGGCGCGAAGCCCCTCACGCCGTGCGCGTCGGGCGGGTAGTTTCTCCAGAGGCGCGGCAGCATCCTGCCCCCACCGCCACCAGCGTCGACGAGCGAAGGGGAGACCAGCATGGCTTCGAGGCTTCCTGCGGAACGCACCGCCCCAACGCTTGCCCCGATCCACAGCGCTGCCACCGAGCGCGTCGCGGCGCTCCTTGCAACGGAGCAGGCGCGTGGCCTGTCTGCGGCCGAGAGCGCGGCGCGGCTTGCGCGCGACGGCCCGAACCTGATCAGCGTCTCGAAGGCCACGCCATGGTGGCGGCGGCTGCTGTCGCAGTTCGCGGCGCCGCTCGTCCTGATTCTCGCCGTGGCGGCGGTCGTCGCGGCGCTTCTCGGCGAGCCCGTCGATGCGGCCGTCATCTTCGGCGTCGTCCTCCTCAACGCCGCCATCGGCTTCATCGAGGAGATGAAGGCGGTCCGCGCGATCGACGCCCTCGCGCGCGGCGTCCGCGTGCAGGCCTCGGTGCGGCGCGACGGCGAGCGGAGGCGGATCGACGCGTCTGGACTCGTCGTCGGCGACATCGTGCTTCTCGAGGCCGGCGACAAGGTTCCCGCAGACCTGCGCCTCCTCCGCTCCACCGAGCTCGAGGTCGACGAGTCCGCGCTCACAGGCGAGTCGCAGCCCGTGTCGAAGGACCCTGCGCCGCTTCCCGCGGAGACCGTGCTCGCGGACCGCTGCTCGATGGCCTACGCGGGAACGCTCGCCGTCCGCGGCACGGCGGAGGGCGCCGTGACCGCGACGGGCGATGCCACCGAGGTCGGACGCGTGCAGGCGCTCATCGCGAGCGCCGACGATCTCGCGACGCCGCTCACGCGCAAGATCGCGGCGCTCAGCGCGCTCCTCCTCAAGCTGATCCTCGCCATCGCGGCGGTCGCCTTCACGGTCGGGCTGCTGCGCGGCCAGGAGCCGATCGCGATGTTCAAGGCGGCGGTCGCGCTCGCCGTCGCTGCGATTCCCGAAGGGCTCCCCGCCGCCGTGACCATCATGCTTGCGGTGGGCGTCTCGCGCATGGCGTCGCGGCGCGCGATCATCCGGAGGCTTCCTGCCGTGGAGGCGCTCGGAGCGACGACCGTGATCTGCTCGGACAAGACGGGCACCCTCACGCGCAACGAGATGACCGTCGCGCGTCTCGCGGCAGGCGGCGTGCGCTTCGCGGCCGATGGCACGGGCTATGCGCCGGTCGGGGCGATCCGCCGCGAGAAGGGCGAGGGCGCGCCCACGGAGGAGGAGTCTCGCGCGCTCCGCGATCTCCTGCGCTGCGGGGCATGCTGCAACGACGCCTCGCTGGGTGCGGACGACCGCGGGCTCTGGACGATCGAGGGCGACCCGACGGAGGCGGCGCTTCTCGTCTCGGCGCGGAAGTTCGACGGCGAGGACCTCGGGGAGCAGGCGCTCGCCGAGCGCATGCCGAGGCTCGACGCCGTCCCGTTCGAGAGCGCGCGGCAGTACATGGCCACGCTCCACGCAGACGGCGCGCGCAGAAGGATGTTCGTGAAGGGTTCCGTCGAACGCATCGTCGCGCTCGCGACGCATGCGCGCGACGCGCGGGGCGCGATCGCGCCGATCGACAGGTCCGCCGTGCTCGCAGACGCCGACGGGTTCGCCCGCGAGGGGCTGCGCGTCCTCGCGTTCGCGGAGCGCGAGCTTCCCGCGGAAACCGAGAAGATCACCCACGCGTCGGTCGAACGCGGCGCGGGGGAGGGCGACCCCCACGGACTCGTCTTCCTCGGGCTCCAGGGCATGCTCGACCCGCCGCGCGAAGAGGCGATCGAGTCCGTGCGCCGCTGCCTGGGGGCCGGGATCCGCGTGAAGATGATCACGGGCGACCACGCCGGCACCGCCGCCACGATCGCAGCGAGGATCGGGATCGGCGGCGGCGCGGATGGCGCTGCGCCGCGCGCCCTCACGGGAGCGGAGCTCGCATCGACCGCGGACGCGGAGCTCCCCGATGTCGCGGAGCGCTTCGATGTCTTCGCACGCATGACGCCGGAGCAGAAGCTCCGGCTTGTCCGCGCGCTCCAGGGCCGCGGGCACATCGTGGCCATGACGGGCGACGGCGTGAACGACGCCCCCGCCCTCCGCCAGGCCGACATCGGCGTCGCCATGGGAGTCGCGGGCACGGAGGTGGCCAAGGAGTCCGCGGACATGGTGCTCGCCGACGACAACTTCGCCTCGATCGAGGCGGCCGTCGAGGAGGGCCGCACGGTCGACTCGAACCTCACCAAGTTCCTCGCCTGGACACTCCCCACGAACGGCGGCGAGGGCTTCGTCATCCTGGCGGCCATCATGCTCGGCTGGCCGATGCCGATCCTCCCCATCCACGCGCTCTATGTGAACATGGTGACGGCCGTGCTTCTCGGGATGCCGCTCATCTTCGAGGCGCGCGACGCGGGCATCATGTCGCGCCCGCCGCGCGACCCGAAGCGGCCGCTGCTCGGCTTCGAGCTCCTCATGCGCACGGCGTTCGTCTCGCTCATCCTCTGCGTGGGCGCGATGGCCGTCTTCCACGGCGAACTCGCGCGCGGCGCGTCCGAATCCTCCGCGCGCACGGCCGCGATCTCGGTGATCGTGATCGGCGAGATCTTCTACCTCTTCCCCGCGCGCGCCATGCTCGAGGCGGCGTGGCGGGTGCCGCTTCTCTCGAACCGACTGCTCTGGATGGGCATCGCGGCCATGCTCGCCGTGCACGCGCTCTTCGTCTACGCGCCGCCGATGCAGCGGATCTTCGGGAGCGAGGCGATCCACCCGTCTGCGTGCTGGCGGATCCTGGCGGCGGGCACCGCGGTGCTCGTCCTCGTCGAGGTCGAGAAGGCGATCCGCCGCGCGCTCGCCCCGAAGCGCCGCCTCGACGGAATCTGAGCGCCGCCACGCGCGCCCGTCGCGCCATGGCTACCCTTCGCGGCCACTCGACGGGCCCCGCAAGAGGGGCCGCAGCATCCCCAAGGCGCACCCACCATGGACACCCGACACATCGAAGCAATCGGAGCCATCTGCGCGATGGCGGCCCTCGCAGACGGTTCGACGAGCCCCACCGAGCGCGAGCGCATCGAAGGCATCTTCAAGGGCCTCTCCGACAGCGCGGGCGACGAGGCCCGCGCGCTCGCGACGGCCTACCGCCGCGTGATGCTGAAGCAGACCTCCGTCGAGGCGGAGGCGAAGGCGCTCGGCTCGCCCGAGGCGCGCGCCTACGCCTACGAGATGGCGGTCGCCGTGTGCGATGCGGATGGGCGCCACAGCGACGCGGAGGGGCGATTCCTCGAGCAGCTGCGCGCGGCACTCGGCCTCTCGGGCACAGAGGCTGCGACCGTGCTCGACGAGGCCGACGAACTCGCGGAGATCGACCTGACGGCGCCTGCGGCCGCGACGGCGACTGCGGCCGTCGGGGCCGGTGCCGCGGCGGCGACGGTTGCCGCAGGCGCCCGCACTGCTCCCCCGCTTCCGCCCGACGCGCGCAATGTCTCCGCCGAGGTCGATGCGAGCATCCTGAAGTACTCGATCCTCAACGGCGCGCTCGAGCTCCTGCCGCAGGGGCTCGCCACGATGGCGATCGTGCCGCTCCAGATGAAGATGGTCTACGGCGTCGGCAAGGCCTACGGGGTCTCGCTCGACAAGGGCCACATCAAGGAGCTCATCGCGACGGTCGGCGTGGGGATGACCTCGCAGGTCGTCGAAGGCTTCGCACGCGACCTGCTCGGCGGCCTCGCCAAGAAGTTCCTCGGAAAGACCGCCGCCAAGGTCGTGAAGACGGCGACGGGCGCGGCCATGAGCTTTGCCACGACCTACGCGCTCGGACAGGTCGCCAAGCAGTACTACGCGGGCGGACGCAAGCTCTCGTCGGTCGATCTGCGCGCCATCTTCGGCCGCGAGGTCGAGCGCGCGAAGGGCCTGTACACGCAGCACAAGCCGCAGATCGAGCAGTCTGCGCGCACGCTGGACCCGCGACAGATCCTGTCGATGGTGCG
>CAYMSD010000049.1:0-17940 GCA_964393015.1 uncultured Klebsiella sp. | reverse complement strand
AGATCGCAGCCCAGTCGCGCCCCATGTCGACCACGACCCAGCCGCGTGCGGGCGCCTCGTCGAGGCCGCGCACGAGCTTGCCGATGTGCGACGCGCGGTCGTAGGCCCACTCGCGCTCCGCGTCGGTGTGATGAATCAGCACGCCGAGCCGCGCGCCCTCGCCCGCCGTCGTCCATGCGAGCATCGCGAAGTCGCCGTCCGAGTTTCCGAACGCGATGCGCGGGCGGGTGCCGATGCGCGAGGCGATGCCGACAGGCTTCCCCTCTCGATCGTCGACGAAGTCGATCTCGCCCGTCTTGACGACCGACGGCACGCCGTCCTTCACCTCGTGCCGATACTTCGCGGTGCTGCCGACCACCTGGTCGCTCGGAATCCCGTAGACCTCGCCTGCGAACGCGCGCACGAAGTCGACGCCGCCGCCCGACACGATGAAGGTTCGGTAGCCGTTCGAGCGGAGATACGACAGCACCTCGAGCATCGGCCGATAGACCATCTGGTCGTAGCGGAGCCCGGTCTTCGGGTGGCGCGCCGTGTCGAGCCACGCGCGCACGGTGGCGCGGAACTCGTCGTCGGTCATGCCGCCGTGCGTCGCCGCGACGAGCGCGCCGAGCGCGTGCTCGCCCTGCGCGGCCACCGCCTTCGCGTCGCCCTTCAGGAGCGACGCGAACGGCTCGGTCGTCTCCCACTCGGGATGCGCCGGCCGCAGCGCCTTCACGCGGTCGATGATGAACGCGAGCTGCGCGTACATCGGCTGCTCGGCCCAGAGCGTGCCGTCGTTGTCGAACACGGCGATGCGCTCCGCCTCGGGCACGAAGTCGGGGCTCGCGGGATCGGTCGTTCGTGCGACGAACGACTCGATCGCGGTGCGCGTGGCGCCCTCGCGCCACGAATCGAGCGTCGCAGAAGACGACTGCGCCACGGCGCGCGAGTCACGCGCCGTGGCACAGCCGGTCATCAGCACTGGAATCGTCGCGGCGCACAGCAGGCACGCGGCCGCGGCGAAACGCGCGGGACTCATCACTGCCCCTGCGGCTTGGTGACCGCCTCCATGACGCGCTCGAGGTTGAAGCTGCCCGGCTTCTGGCGCGGCGGGAAGTCGCGGAAGCTCTGCAACCACTTGCCGACATAGGCGCCGGCCGGCGCGATCATGAACATGCGCTCGAGGTACCAGCGCTGGTAGCCCATCGCGTTCTCCTCGCGGGCGCGCTCGAACGGATCCATGCGCAGGTTGGTGAGAAGCGGCGCGCGCAGCTCGACGAACGGCTGCTGCCACACATCCATGCCCTCGGCCTCCTGCACCAGGAAGGTGACCTTCCAGTTGCCGTAGCGGAGCGCGGCGACGCTGCCGTCGTCGGTCCAGTAGATGAACTCCTGGCGCGGCCACGCCGCCTCGCCCTTCAGCGCGGGGATCAGGTTGTAGCCGTCGAGGTGCACCTTGTAGCTGCGGCCGTTCACGGTCTGGCCCTTCTTCAGGTCCTCGGCCACGGTGGTGTTGCCCGCGGCGGCGAGCAGCGTCGGCATCATGTCCTCGTGCGCGGCGATGTCGTTGACGATCGTGCCGGGCTTGATGGTGCCGGGCCAGCGGATCAAGGTGGGCACGCGGTAGCCGCCCTCCCACTGGGTGTTCTTCTCGCCCTTGAAGATCGTGGTGCCGCCATCGGGCCAGGTGAAGGTCTCGGCGCCGTTGTCGGTCGAGTACATGATGATCGTGTTGTCGAGCTCGCCGAGCGCCTCGAGCTTGGCGAGCAGCACGCCGATCTGGCGGTCATGCTCGACCATGCCGTCGGCGTAGATGCCGAGGCCGGTCTTGCCGTCGACACCTTCGGGGAGATGGGTGAAGATGTGCATCTTCGTCGAGTTCCACCAGAGGAAGAAGGGCTTCCCCTCCTTCACGGTGCGGTCCATGAAGTCCATCGCCTTCTCGTTGACCTCGTCGTCGAAGGTCTCCATGCGCTTCTTCGTGAGCGGCCCTGTGTCGGTGACGCGGCCGTCGGCGAAGCTGTGGATCACGCCGCGCGGGCCGAAGCTCTTCTTGAACGCGGGGTCCTTCGGGTAGTCGGGGTTCTCCGGCTCTTCCTCGGCGTTGAGGTGGTAGAGGTTGCCGTAGAACTCGTCGAACCCGTGCACCGTCGGCAGCATGTCGTCGCGGTCGCCGAGGTGGTTCTTGCCGAACTGCCCCGTCGCGTAGCCCTGCGCCTTGAGCATGACGGCGAGCGTCGGGTCCTCCTTGCGCATGCCTTCAGGAGCGCCGGGCAGGCCGACCTTGGTGAGACCGGTGCGGATCGGCGACTGTCCCGTGATGAACGCCGCGCGGCCCGCGGTGCAGCTCTGCTGGCCGTACCAGTCCGTGAAGATCGCCCCCTCGCGGCCGATGCGGTCGATGTTGGGCGTCTTGTAGCCCATCATGCCCATGTTGTAGGCGCTGATATTGAACTGCCCGATGTCGTCGCCCCAGATCACGAGGATGTTGGGCTTCCTCTTCGCGGGCGCGTTCTGTTCGGCGGCAGGCGCCGGGCCCGAGGCGACGGAGCCGGCCTGCGCGGCGGAGGAGCCCGCCAGGCCGATGGCGATCGCCGAGAACGCGGGCAGCGCGCAACGGGCGGCGAGAAGGACGCGGTCGATCATGTGATGCAGTGCGTGGCGCATGAAGTCTCTGCTTGAGAGGTGCGGAGCGGGTTTCCCCGAGGAGACGGACAAGCAAAGTAGACCCCATGCGCCAATGCGTCCAATGCATCAATATTGTCGCGCCGATACTCTGTGCGCATGGATCTCGACCTCCGCCACCATCGGCACGCCGTCGCGCTCGCGGAGCACCGCCACTTCCAGCGCGCAGCCAAGTCGCTCGGCATCTCGCAGCCCGCCCTCTCGCGCAGCATCCAGGAACTCGAACGCCGCGCGGGCGCGACGCTGTTCTCGCGCACATCCGACGGCGCGGAGCCCACCGATGTCGGGCGGATCTACCTCGCGAAGGCGCGCGCCGTGCTTGCGCAGGCCGGCGAACTGGCGCGGGAGATGCGGCTCATCCGCGGTCTCGAGATCGGCGAGCTCAAGTTCGGCGCGGGCGTCTATCCATCAGAGATGTTCGTGGCGAAGGCGATGGCGCGCATGGCGCGCGAGCACCCCGCCGTGAAGCTCACCGCGATCGCGGGCAGCGTGGATGCGCTCCTCCAGATGCTGCGCCGCCGCGAGATCGACTTCGTCGTCGGCGACCTGAAGACGGCGGAGGCGGAGCGTGGCCTGCGCACGACGCCGCTCGCGTGGCACACGGGCTACCTCGTGGTGCGCGCGGGGCACCCGCTTCTCTCCGTGGCGGCGCCGAGCCTCGAGGATGCGCTGTGCTACCCGCTGACGCTGACGACGCGCGTTCCGCCCGACATGCTCTCGAACTTCCTGCAGGGGCAGGGTGCCGCGCGCGAACCCGCGCGCACGCTTCCGTCGATCACCTGCGATTCGCCGGGCATGATGAAGTCGATCGTCGCCGAAAGCGATGCGATCGGGCTGATGCCGATGTCGCTCATCGCGCGCGAACTCGCGGACGGGTCCCTCGTCGCGCTCCCGATCGAGGCGCCATGGCTTGGACGCACCTTCGCCATCGTCGAGCTCGAGAACCGCACCCCCTCGCCCTCCGCGGAGCAGTTCCTGCAGTTCGTGCGCGAGGCCGACGCGGAGGCGGCGCGCACCGTGATGCCGAAGGCGAGGCCGCGGCGCACGCTCCGATAGCGTCGGGCGAAACCTACGGCGCAGCGTTCGGCGCGCCCGCCGCGGCAGGAACAGGAGCAGGAGCAGGAGCAGGAGTCGCGACGGGCCACGAGAGGTCGTCCTCGGTGTCGAACACGCCGTCAGGTCCGGCGCTCTCGATGCTCGCGCGCGACGGCGCATCGGGGCCTTCGCCCTCGGCGACCACCTTCAGCACCATCGGCGTGCCCCACGCGTCGAACACCGCCGTCCCTCCGTTGAGGGACTCGATGTCCGAGGGCCAGCCGCCTGTCGCAGCGAAGTGCTGCGCTGCGCCGGTTGCGGCCCACTGCTGGCTCCCGATCGTGACCGCCACGGAACTCTGCGCGCTGAAGCCCTGCGCGAGGTTCGCGACGAAGCCGAACATCATGGCGAAGGCCGCAAGCACCGCGCACGAGATGAGGAGCCCGACGACGGAGAGCACCGTCCCCGCGATCGCAAGCCCCTTCGGCTCGCGGCGCATGGCGATGATCCCGAGCACCAGGCCGACGACGCTCCCGATGACGGGAAGCACGACGAAGGCGAGGATCGAGAAGACGAACGACGCGACGCCCATGCCGTTCGTCTCCAACGGCACGGGCTGCATGGGGGTGACGAGCTCGGGGTAGCGCGGCGGCGCGGCGGCCTCGTGGCGCGCACCCGGATCGAGACGCTGGTCGATGCTCTGGTCGTCGTCGGGCACGGCCGCGTCATCGTACCCGTTGCCCCGCGCCCATCGCGAAGTACACTGCGGCATGATCGACGGGGCCGCGTCCAATCTTCCCGCCATTCTCGCGGTCGGCGTCCCCCCTCTCCTCACCACGATCGCGGCGGGATTCGCCGCGGCATGGGTGCTCGGCATCATCACCCAGCGCCTCGGGCTCTCCCCGATCGTCGGCTACCTCCTCGCGGGCGTCGTCATCGGGCCGCATACCCCTGGCTTCCAGGGCGATGTCGTCCTCGCGCAGCAGCTCGCCGAGATCGGCGTGATCCTGCTGATGTTCGGCGTGGGGCTCCACTTCCGGCTCCCCGAGCTCTGGGCGGTGCGCGGCGTCGCCATCCCGGGCGCCGTGGGGCAGAGCCTCGTGGCGACGGTCGCCGCCATGGCGGTCTTTCATTGGATGGGATGGCCACTGAAGTCGGGCGTCGTCATCGGCGTGGCCATGTCGGTCGCCAGCACGGTGGTGCTGCTGCGCGTGCTGATCGACCGCGGCATGCTCTCGACGACGCACGGCCATGTCGCGGTGGGCTGGCTGATCGTCGAGGACATCTTCACGGTGCTCGCGCTCGTCATCCTGCCGCTCTTCGCGCTCGACGACTCGGGAGTCTCCAAGGTGCTGGCGGGCGACCGCACCGTGTGGGAGGCGATCGGACTCGCGGTCTTCAAGCTGGTGGCGCTGACGGCGATCCTCCTCGTCGTCGGCGCGCGCGTCCTCCCGTGGGTGCTCGCCCTCGTGGCGCGGCTGCGCTCGCCCGAGCTCTTCACGCTCACGGTGCTCGTCCTCTCGATCGCGATCGCCGTCGGCTCCGCGAGCCTCTTCGGCGCGAGCGTCGCGCTCGGGGCCTTCCTCGCGGGAATCGTCGTCGGCCAGTCGCCCGTCAGCCACCACGCTGGCGCGGACGCGCTCCCCATGCGCGACGCGTTCGCGGTGCTCTTCTTCGTCTCGGTGGGGATGCTCTTCGACCCAGCCTTCCTCATCGAGCAGCCGTGGATGGTCGCCGCGGGCCTCTTCGTCGTCCTCGTGTGCAAGCCGCTCGCCGCGCTTGCGATCGTGGCGGTCTGCGGCCACCCGCCGCGCACGGCGCTCACGGTTGCGATCGGGCTCGGGCAGATCGGCGAGTTCAGCTTCATCCTCGCCACGGTCGCGCGCGAGTACGGCCTCATGCCCGAGGACGGCATGAATGTGCTCGTCGCGACGGCCATGATCTCGATCACGATGAACCCGCTCGCCTTCCGCTCGCTCGACAGGATCGAGCGGGCGCTGGCGGCGCGGCCACGGCTGTGGGCGCTCCTCAACTTCCGCCACGCGCGGCGCGAGCGCGCGCTCAACGAGCCCGCCGCCGCAGCGATGGCCGCGAGCGAGAAGCCGCTTGCGATCATCGTCGGCTACGGCCCCGTCGGGCGGCTCGTCGACGCGCTCCTCCGCGACGGCGGCCTGCAGACCGTCGTCATCGACATGAACATCGAGACGGTGCAGGGCCTGCTCAAGGCGGGCCGGACCGCGATCTACGGCGACGCCACGCGGCGCGATGTGCTCGAGCAGGCGGGAATCCGCCGCGCCGTCCACCTCGTGATCAGCCTTCCGCACGCGGACGCCCGCGTGCCGCTCGTGCTGCTCGCGCGCGAGCTCAACCCGACCGTCGCGATCACCGTTCGCACGCGCTACATCGCCGACCGCGCCGTGCTCGCGAAGGCGGGCGCAAGCAAGGTGGTCTTCGAGGAAGGCGAGGCGGGCGTCGCGCTCGCGCGGCATGTGCTCGAGCAACGCGGCCTCGAGCCCGCGCGCGTCGAGGCGCTCCTCGCGGCCGTGCGCAAGCTGTGGCATCTCGGCGACTGACCTCTGCTCAGCCTGCGGGAAGCGCGGGCTCGTCAGACGGCGCCACGGGCGCGATGCGCGCGGGGTTGGCAGGGCTCGCAGCCAGCTCGGCGGGCTCGTGTCCGAGGTCGAACGCCGCGCGCGCGAGGTGATACGAGAGGCTGTCGAGCCAGAGCGCGCCATCGATCCGCCGCATCGCGTCGTCGGGGTCGAGCACACCGACCGCCGCGAGCCTCAGCGCATCCGCGCGTACCTCCTTGCGCATGGCCGCGACGCCACCCGACGCCTCGAGCATGCGCGCGACCGCCGCGCGCATCGCCTCGGGCGGGATGCGCTCGGGCGCTCCGTCGCAGCAGGCCTCGAGCAGCGCCTTCGGAAGCTCGAGCGCCTTCTGTGCAAGCGCCACGAGCCCTGGGTCGCCCTCGGCCAGGCTCGCGCCCCGTACGGGCGCGCGCAGCGCGGCGATCGCGCGCTCCATGTGGTCGGCGGCGTGCAGCACGGCCTGCTGCATCGCGCCCTCCGCCTTGCCCTGCTCGTTGCGCCCCACCTCGTGGACGAAGCGCACGACCTCGGCACGCGCCAGCGAGGCCTCGTCGAGCGCCGCACGCCTGCGTCCGTGCCAGGCCTCCCCGCGCACGGTGTCCGCCGCCGACTTCCCCACCTCCACGAGCACCTCGATCATGGCGCGGCGCGCGGCCTCGGTGGCGATGGGACCCATCCGCGCGACCGCAAGCCCGAGGTGGCGCGTGGCGCTCGTGCCGCGCTCGGGGATGACCCGCTCGATCAGCCGCGCGAGCCGCGGGGCGAGCGGCAGAAGCACCGCGACGCCAAGGCCGTTGAAGAAGGTATGGAAGAGCGCAAGCACGGTCGGCGCGTCGTGGGTCCCGAACCGCGCCGCCGTCCACTCGCAGCCCGCGAGGAGCCACGGGAAGATCAGGAGCGCCACGCCTGCCGTGAAGACGTTGAAGAGGACATGGACGAGCGCCGTGCGCTTGGCCGCCGTGGGCGCCCCGAAGGCGGCCGCGACCGCCGTCGGCGTGGTGCCGATGTTCTGCCCGATCACGATCGCGGCGGCCTGCTCCAGTCCGATCGCGCCCGAAGCGACCGCAGCGAGGGTCGCGGTCATGGTCGCGCTCGAGGACTGCGTGATCACGGTCACCACGCATCCGACGACGACGAGGAGGAGACGGGAGCCGAGCGATCCGTTTCCCCCGGCGCCAGGCAGCTTGTCCGTGTCGAGCGCGGCGGAGAACGCGGCCATCCCGTCCTGGAGGAAGTCGATTCCCAGAAAGAGCAGCGCGAAGCCGGCGACCGCCGTCCCCGCATGCGCCGCGCGACCCTTGAAGAGGAGCCGAAGCGCTGCGCCGACAAGGACAAGCGGCGGCGCGAGGTCGCCGAGCGAGACCTTGAAGCCCAGCTGCGACACGATCCAGCCCGTGCTCGTCGTGCCGAGGTTCGCGCCGAAGACGACGCCGATCGCCTGCGTGAAGGTCAGGAGCCCCGCGCTCACGAAGCCGACCGTCGCGAGCGTGGTCGCGGTCGACGACTGGACGAGCGCCGTCAGCGCCGCGCCCCACGCGACGCCCGACCGCGCGGACGCCACATGCCGCGTCAGGACACGGCGCAGCGCATCGCCCGCAAGCGCCTTCAGGCCATCGGTCATCAGCACCATTCCGAAGAGGAAGATGCCGATGCCGCCGAGGATCTGCACGATCATGGCGCGATTGTAAAGGCCGTGTCAGGCCGCGGCGGCGTCATCCGTCCTTCGGTTCGCCTCCGCGAATGCGCTTCAGCTCCGCGAGCGCCTCGTCGAGCCTCGCCTCGAGCCGCGCCAGCCGCTCTGCGAGAAGCGGCGCATGCGCAGGGTCGCCCGCGTCCGGTGCATGCAGGCTCGGAAGCGACGACGACCTCGCGGCGGGCTGCGTGCCCGGCTTCCCCTCGGCCTCCTCGCGCGCGGCGCGCTCCTGCTCCGCGGCCCCCTCGCTCAGGCTGTTCACGATCACACCCACAAGGAGGTTGAGGAACACCATCGTGCCCATCAGGATGAAGCTGACGAAGAAGAGCGGCGCGGCGATCGGAGAGCGATGGTCGCCGCCGCCCGCCTCCACGGGGATGCCGCCCATCTGGTCCTGCATGTTGTCGACCCAGCCCTCGAGCGTGAGGATGCCGAACATCGTCAGCATGCTCGTCCAGAGATTGCCGAAGCGCGCGGGATCGTTCTCGCCGAACAGCGCAAAGCCCATCACGCTGTAGACATAGAGGAGGAGGAGAAGAAGCGCGGTGATCCAGCCGAAGCTCGGCAGGCTCCGCAGCAAGGCGTCGACGAGGAGCTGAAGCCGCGGCAGGACGCGCACGAGGCGCAGGCTGCGCACCACGCGCGCAAGTCGCAGCACCTGCGCGAACTGCCCGTCGAGCGGCAGCACGCACACGACCGTGACCGTGAAGTCGAACAGGTTCCACGGGTCGCCGAAGTAGCGCATCGGCCGCGTGCCCGCCGCGACGATCTTGAGGAGCGCCTCGACGACGAAGAGCGCGACCACGGCGTCGTCGATCCGGTCGAGGAGCGCGGCATGCCGCTCCGCCACGGGGGGCACCGCCTCGAGGCCGACCACCACGCCACCGAGGACGATCGCCCCGACCACCGCCCCGCGGAACCACCGCTGCGAGACGATCCGCTCCGCGAGCGCGCTCACGGCGCCGACACCAGCCGCGTCCTGTTCCTGCATCGACACCTCCGTGGCACCGCGCGCGTCATGCGGCGGGGCGCGGATGGTACGCAGGCCTCGGGTTCACTTCCCCGCCATCTTCTCGCGCACGCGGCCGATCAGGTGATGGAGCGCGGGCCGCTGCTCCTCGGGCGCCATCCTCGCGCCCGCCTCGAGCTGCGCGAGCACCTGCGGCAGCGCCTCGGCGGGAACCTCCGAAAGCTGCGCCAGCGCCTGGTCGACGAGGGCGCGCTGGCCCTCCGTCAGGCTCTCGTAGGAGACCGCGGGAATCTCGACGGGCGCATCGAGCGCCTCGACCTTCGACCACGGGGTCTCCTCGACGGGGAGGTCGAGCTCGCCCTTGCGCACGACCATCGCGGACGACTTGCCGAGCTCGTCGGTCAGGGGCTCCGCGCGGCCGCCGATGTGCTTCGCGAGGAAGGCCTCGACCACCGCGTTGAAGGCGATGTTGTTCTCAGGCTTGGCGAAGCCGTGGCCTTCGTCGGGGAAGAGGACATAGGTGACGGGGAGATTCTTCGCCTCCATCGCGCGGACGATCTGGTCGCTCTCCTGCCGCTTCACGCGCGGATCGTTCGCGCCCTGCCCGACAAGGAGCGGCTTCTTGATCTCGTCGACATGGGTGAGCGGCGACATGTCCCGAAGCCGGCGGCGCCCCTCGGGCGTGCGCTTGTCGGCGACGCGCTTCGCGAACATCTCCGTCATGGGCGCCCAGTAGGCGGGCACCGACTCGAGGAGCGTGATGAGGTTCGACGGCGCCACGATGGCCACGCTCGCCGCGAAGAGGTCGGGCGTGAAGGTCACGCCCGCGAGCGCCGCATATCCGCCATAGCTGCCGCCCATGATCGCGACCTTGTCGCGCCGGGCGACGCCGTTCGCCACGGCCCACTCGACCGCGTCGACGAGATCGTCGTGCATCGAGTCGGCCCACTGGCCGTCGCCCTTGTTGACGAACGCCTTGCCGAAGCCCGTCGAGCCGCGGAAGTTGACGGACAGGACCGCGTAGCCGCGGTTCGCGAGCCACTGGTGGTACGGGTTGAAGCCCCAGGAATCACGCGCCCACGGTCCGCCATGGACGAGGAGCACCATCGGCAGCGCGGACTCGGGGCGCCCATCGCCGTCCGAGTCGCTCCACGGCGGCAGCGTGAGGTAGGACGGAAGCACGAGCCCGTCGCGCGCTGCGATCTCGACGCCGTGCATCGGCGAGAGCGAGCCGCCCTCGCGCGCAAGCGCCTCGAGCGTCGCGTCGCTCGTGAAGAGCCTCGTGGCCTTGCCCGCGGCGCGGTCATGCAGGTAGTAGCTGACGGGACCGTCGTCGCGGCGGATCGAGGCGATCCACTTGGTGTCGTCGAAGGAACGGCTCGCGACCGTGACGACGCCGCGCTCGAGGGTCTCGAGGTGGGCGAGGTCCTTGGCGACGGTCTGGGAGAGCACGGTGCGCTCGGGGCGCAGGTAGTTGACGACGACCGCCTCCACGGTGCTGTCGATCGGGTTCACCATCGCGCCCGCGATGTCGGCGCGCGCGCCCGCGTGGATGACCTCGCTCGCACCCGTCGCGAGGTCGGTCGCGATCAGCGCGGAGGTGTCGCGCCCGCGCGAGTCGATCGCGAAGACGCGCTTGCCCGTGCGGTCGATCCCCTGGAACGCGGTCGTGAGCGCGTCCTCGTACGGCACCGACGCGAAGGGCTCGAAGGTCTTCGTGCCATCGGCGCCGTCGACGACGCGCAGCCACTCGGTCGAGCCGTCCGGCTGAGGCTCGGCGACGAGGCGCACCTTCATGGCGTCGTCGACGACCAGGCTCGAGAAGCGCGGATTCTCGAACACCACGCTGCGCTCGCCCGTGATCGCGTTCACGAGATGGACATCGAAGTGCTTGGGATCGCGGTTATTGACGGAGATCGCGACGGAGTCGGGATAGTCCCTGCTCAGGTGCTCGATCGAGGCGGTCGCGCCCTCGAAGGGCGTCAGGTCGAGCTCCTTCCCCGACGCGACATCGACCGAGTAGACGCGGTAGTTCTCGTCGCCGCCCGAGTCCTTCATGTAGAGGACATGCGTGCCGCTCGGAAGCCACTCGTAGATGCGGATGCCGCGGTGCGTGTCGGCCGTGACCGGCTTTGCGGCCGCGAGATCGCCGACGGGCGCGACCCAGACATTCAGGACGCCGTCGCGCGGCGCGAGGTAGGCGATGCGCGTTCCGTCGGGGCTGATGGTCACGGCGGCGCGCTCGGGGTTCCCGAAGAGCGTGGCGCGCGGGACGATCGGCGTCGCGTCGGGCGGCACGGCTGCAGCGGCGGCGAGCGGGGCGGAGAAACCGAGGGCGAGGACGGCGACGATCGAGGGGCGGCAGAGGCTCATGGGCAGCATGGGAGTCCTTTCGGGGCGCGGCGTTTGGGTGCGCGCCCGCACGGATTTCAACCCGACATGATGCCATGAAACGCCCTTGACGGGGTGTGGATGCGCTGCACGAGCGTGAGCCGCCCGCGCGGACCCGGGCGGCTCACGCCGTTCCGCGTCGGCCGACCAGCCGCTGCGTGAGCTCGGCGCGACTGTGGACGCCGAGCTTGCGGTAGAGGCGCTTCGTCAGCGTCGCGACCGTGCTCGGGGTGATGCCGAGGCGCGCCGCGATGTCGGAGCGGGCGCGCCCCGCCACGATTCCCACGGCGACGTCGCGTTCGCGCGCCGAGAGCGAGGTGCGCCCCGCCTCGTCGTCTGCGGGAACCGCGGCGCCTTCGCCACCGACGGCGGACACGGTCACGCCGGGCGCCGCCGCGAGGGGCGGCGCGAGCGGTCCGATCTCGAGCGAGATGCCGTGGTTGCAGCGGAAGTGCTCGAGCGCGTGCTCGCCGCGGTACTTCGACTCGAGCAGCCGGAGAAAGGCGCACAGGTCGTCGACGCGCGATGCGAGCTCCTCGGCGTCGCGTTCCGTGAGATGGGCGCGGACGCGAATCGAGCGGGTCACGCCCTGCGCGACGCCGGCCCGCCCTCCCCCGCGGCCGATCCACGCCACGGAATGCCGAACCTTTGCGCGCCATTCCTCGAGCAGGCGAAGGTCGTCCGCATCGCCGTCCTGGTAGCGGACGACGATCGCACTTCCCCGATGGGCGAACACGGTCTGACGGCGGCGCCCGCGCGGCGCCAGCGACTCGACGAAGCCCGCGCCCGCAAGCCTCGCGAGCGCGCGCTGCGCCTCGGGTTCGTCGACGCCGAGATACACGGCGACGCGCGCCGCCGAGAGCGGCCCGCCGTATCGGCGCAGGAGTTCCCACGCGGACATCGCGCTTCCATCGAGAAGCAGCTGCATCCGGTCAGAATCACGAACATCGAACGCGTGGGCGTCCATGAGGCCCTCCTCGGCAAGCGTGCTGATGCGCCCAAGCCCCGAACGGGGTCAACGGGCGTCGCTTGCCTGTCCCCGCGCCATCCTGACGAGGGGTGCCATCCGCTCACGCATCCGTCCCGTGGGATCGTCGGCAAATGCACGGTCGGCCTCAAGGGAGCGTCTACCCCAATCTTCTTGCTACAAACGCATGCCGCATGATTTGAAAGAAACCGCATGTCGGCCTTGCGGCGGACATGCGGCTCGAATGCGACAAAGACAGGGTACGCGGGGCGGATGCGCGAACTCAGGCTGCGAACGACTCGCGCGGGAGCGACCAGCGCTCGAACGATGAGACGGTCGACGCACCCCGCACCATTCCACCGCGCCGCAGATTCGGGACCACCTGGCCCTCGACAAGCGCAACGCGCGAGATCACGCGGGCAGATTCCTTCAGACGGATCGGGCCAGCCATGCGCTTCCCATGCGTGACGACGGCCTTCTGGACCGTCACCACCGGACGCGGATGGGATCGTTCGTGATAGGACTGCCCCTCTGTGGCCATGCGATGCTCCTGGTTTCTCGCTGTGATGAGATCCGACGACCCGCGTCGCACCGAGGGGAGAGTTTCCCGCGGCTCGGGGAGGGTGCATTGCGACCGCACCCTCCGCAACCTCGTTGTCCACAAACGGGCACAACTGGCGTCCTCGCGCGCCCTCGCGACGCGCCGAACCCACGCAGCCGTCGCAGGCGTCACGATCGAACCACGC
Source organism: uncultured Klebsiella sp. (assembly GCA_964393015.1). Classification (GTDB taxonomy): domain Bacteria; phylum Planctomycetota; class Phycisphaerae; order Phycisphaerales; family SM1A02; genus QWPT01. The sequence continues at coordinate 4,880 of CAYMSD010000049.1, read as the reverse complement.
CACAATGCTCAGGAAAGGCTCTTCTCGACCTCTCGGCGGAGTTCCTGCCGCAGCCGCTCGTCGCGCGAAGCCTCGAGGAGCTTCGCGTCGCAGAGGAAGCGGTACCAGTAGGCCTGGAGGAAGTGGTAGATGCGGCCCTCGGGCCCGTCGAGGAAGCCCAGGCGCAGGTAGTAGCGGTACAGGTAGTAGAGCCACGAGCGCCATGCCGCGGGCACGCGGCCGTAGACATGCTGCTTCAGCCAGCGCATGCGCTCGGCGTGGGTGCCGAACAGCCGCGCCTCCACGAGGCCCGGCAGCTGTGCGGCGCGCTCGCGCTCGAGCAGATCGAAGACCTCGCGGTCGGAGTACCAGTTGTGCTTCGCGATCCACCAGCGGAGCGGCTTGGCGTTGTCGTCCTTGATGTCGCCCGCGAAGCGGACGACGCGCCCCGGAACCACCATGTGCTCGTCCATCAGCGCCAGCTCGCAGCGCACGCGCCCCGATCGGAAGATGCGCACATGGTGCCGCGGATACATGCCGCCGTGCCGGATCCAACGCCCGAGGAAGTACATGCGGCGACCGACCTCGATGCCGTCGACATCGGCCGGCACATCCGCAAGGCCGCCGCGGCCTTCGCCGATCGCGGCCGCGAGCTCGGGAAGAACCTCCTCGTCCGCATCGAGGCGAAATGTCCAGGTGGTGTCGATCGCCGTGTGGTCGAGCCCCCAGTTGAGCTGGTCCGCGTAGTTGCGCCACGGGTGCTCGAAGACATCGGCGCCTGCGGCGCGCGCGATCTCGAGCGTGCGGTCGGTGCTTCCCGAGTCGACGACCACCACGCGGCGCGCGAACCCCTTGACGCTCGCGAGCGCCTTCGGGAGGTTGTCCTCCTCGTTCTTGGTGAGGATGAGCACCGTGATGTCGGCTGTCATGGACGCGGGGCCGGGCGCGGGTGCGGATGCAGACGCCCCGCCGCGCACGAGGCCGAGCGTCTATCGGCTGCGGACACGGGCGGGTTCCAGAATGTCGGCGGAAACCGCTCAGCCCGCCCAGACGAACTCGATCGCGGCGTCGATGTCGGGGTGCAGGCTCTTGTGCACGGGGCAGGCGTGCGCTGCGTTCTCGATCATCGCCCGCTGCGGGTGGTCCGCGGGCAGCGGAATCGTCAGCACCGTGCGCAGGCTCTTGATGCGGCGCGGGCCCTCGGCCGTCATCACCTTCTCGGTGCGCGCCGTCATGCCGCGGACATCGAGATCGTGGCGCGAGGCCACGATCCCGATGATCGTCATCATGCAGGTCCCGAGCGCCGCGCCGACGAGGTCGGTCGGCGAGAACGCCTCGCCCTTGCCGTGGTTGTCGACGGGCGCGTCGGTGGTGATGGCCGACTTCGACGGGCCATGCTCCGCGGTGCAGCGGAGCTCGCCCTCGTATCGCATCGTGATCGGAACCATGGAGCCTCCGGGCGTCGCCGTCAGTCGGCGAGCTCGACCGCGACGATCTTGTCGCCCGCCTTGATCTTGTCGATCACCTCGAGGCCCTGCACGACCTTGCCGAAGCAGGTGTGCATGCGGTCGAGGTGGGCGGTGTTCTCGCGGCCGTGGCAGATGAAGAACTGCGAGCCGCCCGTGTCCTTGCCCGCGTGCGCCATCGAGAGGACGCCGCGGTCATGGCGCTGGTTGCCGCCCGAGGTCTCGCACTTGATCTTGTAGCCCGGGCCGCCCGTGCCCGTGCCCTGCGGGCAGCCGCCCTGGATCACGAAGTTCGGGATCACGCGGTGGAAGATGAGGCCGTTGTAGAAGCCCTTCGCGGCGAGGTCGCGGAAGTTCTTCACGGTGTTCGGGGCGTCCGCGTCGTAGAACTCGACCTGCATGTCGCCCTTGTCTGTCTTGATCGTTGCCTTGGACATGGTTTCCTCAGACATGGTTTCCTCGTTTGGGGGAGAGGAAGGATAGACGATCCGCCGCCTCCCCGTCGGCCACGGGTACGCTGCCCGCATGAAGACGAAGGACGAGATCGTGCGCGACTGGCTCCCCCGCTACACGGGCCGCAGGCTCGAGGAGTTCGGCCAGTATGTGCTGCTCGTCAACTTCTCCAATTATGTCGAGATGTTCGCCGAGCGCTTCGGCGTGCCCGTGGTCGGCCGCGACCGGCCGATGATGTCGGCGACCGCGGAGAACATCACGATCCTCTCGTTCGGCATGGGAAGCGCGATGGCGGCGACGACGATGGACCTCCTCTCCGCGGTCGCGCCGAAGGCGGTGCTCTTCCTCGGCAAGTGCGGCGGGCTCAAGAAGACGAAGATCGGCGACTTCGTGCTGCCGATCGCGGCGATCCGCGGCGAGGGAACGAGCAACGAGTACATGCCGGCCGAGGTGCCGGCGCTCCCGTCGTTCCGGCTGCAGCGCGCGGTGAGCGAGGCGATCATCAAGCATGGGCGCGACTACTTCACGGGCACGGTGTTCACCACGAACCGCCGCGTGTGGGAGCACGACGAGAGCGTGAAGGACTACCTCCGCAAGATCCGCGCGGTCGCGATCGACATGGAGACCGCGACGATCTTCCTCGTCGGCTTCGCGAACGGCATCTCGAAGGGAGCGCTGCTCCTCGTGTCGGACAACCCGATGACGCCCGAGGGCGTGAAGAGCGCGGAGAGCGACCGCGCCGTCACCGCGCAGTTCGTGGGCCTTCACCTCGAGCTCGGGATCGACGCGCTGCGCGACCTGCGCGACTCGGGGAAGAGCGTGAAGCACCTGCGGTTCGAGTGAGGGTCCGGACAATCTGCCGAAGATGCGCGGCGAAGGTTGCCTTCCGCCGCAGTTGGTACTACATTGGATATACAACGGACCATCACTTCAAGGAACGGCCCATGACCAAGACCCTCACCAAGCACGGAAACAGTTACGCACTCGTGATCGACCGCGCGATCATGGAGCTCCTGAAGATCACGCCCGAGACGGAGCTTGAGCTCTCGACCGACGGCAAGGTCCTCACGATTTCTCCTTCCACCGCAGGAACCAAGCGGGGCAGCGTGAAGAATTCCCTCACCCGCGTCAACGCCAAGCATGGGAAGACGCTGAAGAGACTCGCGCAATGACGGACGCCGGCATCATCTTTCTCTCCATCGGCGATGTGCTCGAGATTCATGAGGACCAGATCAGCCGCTACGGCGGCGCCGTCGACATTCGGGACACGGGCCTGCTCTTGTCCGCCGTCGCGCAGCCCGAGGCCGCGTTCGGCGGACAGTTCTTGCATGAGTTTCCCTTCGAGATGGCGGCAGCCTACCTGTTCCACATCGTGCAGAACCATCCGTTCGTCGATGGCAACAAACGGACCGGAACGGCCTCCGCGCTTGTCTTTCTTGACTTGAACGGGCTCGAGGTCGACTGCGATCCGGACGCGCTTGCGGACTTGGTGATCGATGTCACGCTTGGCAAGGCGCGCAAGCCCGAGATCGCGCAGTTTCTTCGCGAACACGCGCGGCCAGCGCACGGGTGATCGGACAGGTCAACCGCATCCGATCGCCTGCGCGAGATTCCCAAGCTCCTCTCGGCTGAACACCCCGCCGCTGCGGCAAGACGCGTGGAGATGCGGGGAAACCGCGAGCCACGCGGCCGCGTTCGCCGCGCGCACGCCGCCGCCGGGGATCACCTCGATCGGCGCGCGGCCAAGACGCGCCGCCTCGCGCGCGGCGTTCTCGACATCGCGGCGGACGACCTCGACGCGCGCGCCGAGCGTGGCGACCGACGCGTCCCAGCCGAGGACGCCCGCCGTGATGAACCGCGTGAAGCCGAGCGCGGAGAGGTCGCGCATGCCGCGCTCGCGGTCGACGAGGAGGTCGAAGGTGCGCAGGAACGCGACGACGAGGCCGAAGCCACGCGCAAAGTCGATGAGCGCCGCGTTCGCGTCGATGTCGACGAAGCCGTCGGGTGTGAGCAGCGAGAATCCGACCGAGTGGGCGCCGGCGCGGGCGCTCATCTCGATCTCGCGCTTCGCGAGGTCGAGGAGGCGCGGCGTGGTGGCGAAGGCCGCGACATCGAGCTCGCGCCGGCATCCGGGGAACTCGGGGCGGATCATGGCGACGAGGGTGCAGGATGTGCCTTCGACCGTCTCGCGGGCGCGGCGGATCAGGTCTTCCTTCGGCGTCCAGCCCTCGCTCGCGAGGTCGTGGCAGAGCTCGAGACGGGTCGCAAGCGGCGCCGCAAGGCGCGCCGCCTCGAGCGAATCGATCGGAACTTCGAGGGTGCGCGGCGGGTTCGGTGCCATAGGCGCGAGAGACTACCCGAGTCGTGCCGATAGACGGGACGCATGCGCGACTTCACGACGATCGTGTCAGGACTCCCCCGCTCTGGAACGAGCATGGCGATGCAGATGATCGTCGCGGGCGGGATTCCACCCATGACCGACGGCCTTCGCGCGGCCGACGCCGACAACCCGCGCGGCTACTTCGAGTTCGAGCGCGTGAAGCAGCTGAGGACCGACAAGGCGTGGCTCGACGAGGCGCGCGGCAAGGTCGTCAAGGTGATCCACATGCTCGTCACCGAGCTGCCCGACGACCGGCCGTACCGCGTGGTCTTCCTCGACCGCGATCTGCGCGAGGTGGTGAAGAGCCAGACGACGATGCTCGCGCGGAACGCGAAGGCGGGCGGCGCGCTCGCGCCCGAGCGGCTCATGGCCGTCTACGAGACGCAGCTGAAGCAGGTGCATGCGTGGCTCGCGGCGCGGCCGAACTTCGCGGTGCTCTCGGTGAGGCACGCGGACCTGATCCGCGATGCGGCGGGTCAGGCGCGCGCGATGAACGCGTTCCTCGGCGGCGGGCTCGACGAGGCCGCGATGGCCGCGGCGGTCGACCCGTCGCTCCATCGCAACCGCGCCTGATCCAGCCTCGTGCCTCCAGCCCCGTGCCT
>CAYMSD010000048.1:22448-24284 GCA_964393015.1 uncultured Klebsiella sp. | reverse complement strand
CGCTCCGGGCAAAATCCGGACGGCGCGGAGGGCGCGGAAGGCGGAAGTCTCGGGTCATGAGTCGAGTTGAGCGTTGTCGCGGCTGAGGCCGAACGATATGGTGTGGGCGGCGCAGGTCGTTCGGCCGCACCCAAGCATCGTTCGCAGAATCCCCGATGCCGCGACCAGTCCTCACAGGCTCAGATTCCACGCGCGATCCGCGGAGACACCTTCGTACTCGCGCGATGGTCGTGCTCGGCTCCGCCTTGATCGTGCACCTGATGCTCGATTTCATCTATCGCCCTTGGGCGCTTGACCACGGACCAAGCGACTTCGGACTCGCGTCGTCATTCACCCAAGCCACCGCGGTTGTCGGCATTTCCGCCGTGATGGTGCTCGTGGAAAGAACGGGATTTTGGCGTGACAAGGCGCACGAGGCGCTGCTGACCATCGCCCCAACGCTGGCAATGCTCGGCTACGAGTGCATCCAGCCTTGGCTGCCATGGGGAACCTTCGACCCCATGGATCTCATCTGGACGATCGGCGGGGGCGTGCTCGCCTGGGGCATCAAAATCGTCGTGTACGACCCCGTGGTGAATCGCTAACGCGTGATCTGCCGGTTGGCGCCCAGCCTCGTACCCCCGCGGCTCGGCCAAGGCCTCAGCAGCGTCACCGGAGAACCGGGCGATTCCCCTTGCCGTTCGTATCCGAGTGGATACAATGCCAGCGTGATCGAGGTCATCCAGACCGAACTCTTCCGACGCTGGCTTGAGCGCCTGCGGGACCGCCGCGCACGACTGCGCATCGCCGCGCGGATCGTCGCGGTGCAGGAAGGACACTTCGGCGACTGGAAGGCCATCGACCGCACCGTGTCCGAACTGCGCGTGCACGCCGGGCCCGGGTATCGCATCTACTTCACGCGTCGCGGCGACACCCTCGTCATCCTGCTCGCAGGAGGCGACAAGCAATCGCAGCGGCGCGACATTGAGTCGGCGCGACGACTCGCAGCGGAAGTCAGTGACCCCAAGGAGCCAGAACGATGACCTCGAAGCAGCGCGACATTTCTCCCAAGCGGCCGAACCGACGGGCCCGAGCCGCAGCGAAGCCCCACAAGAATGTGAAGATCGGAAGGGACGCGAAGTTGTCCGCCTTCGACGCGGCCAAGTTCCTCGATTCCGAAGAGGCGGTGGCGGAGTTCATCGACGCGGCGCTCGAGACGGGCGAGCCAGCGGTGCTCATCCGTGCACTCGGCGAAGTCGCCCGCGCTCAAGGCATGGCGCGGGTCGCCAAGCGCTCGGGCCTGGGGCGCGAGAGCCTGTACAAGGCGCTGCAGCCTTCCTCGCACCCGCGCCTCGAGACCATCATGCGCGTCGCGCAGGCGCTCGGCATCCGCCTGCATGCGTCGGCTGCATGAGGCGGCGTTCGGTGAACTCAAGCGAGCCTGAACCCTGATTCCATCGCGCCACGCGGGGTTACCCAGCCCTCTCTGCACCCAAGAACCCACCGATTGTTCGAAGCCAGTCCAGCCCTGACTACTTCCGATCAGCGGTCCGCGGCGGTCTCAAGCGATGCGTCACTCACCACTCCGTCGTCACGACGCGCTCCACACGCCACGCGGGCGGCGGGCTCGGCGACTTCGCGACGGGGATGAGCGGCAAGAGCGTGCCTGCTGCATACACGCGGGTCGTGGCCAGATCGCTCGACTCCACGGGCGAGCCCGCGTTTCGGTCGAGTGGCTTCAGCTCGTGCGCCGCCGCCCACGCGCGTAGGTCGTCGAGCGAGCCGATGAACCACGCGAACTCCGGGCCGAAGTACCAGTCCGGCGCGCGTGGAATGCGATGAGCCCGCAGCCGCCAC
>CAYMSD010000048.1:0-22348 GCA_964393015.1 uncultured Klebsiella sp. | reverse complement strand
GGCGCGCGGTAGCGCTTGCGCGCGGAACCCGACGCTGCCAGCGTGAACTCCCGCGGGATCTGCGACCAACCGGCGCCCTCGAAGTAAGGCGCGCGCTGATCCTCTGCCGCGTTCCCCCGCTGGATGTGCCACCATGCATCGCCGACCAGTTGGATCGATTCGATGGACGCGATGCCGTCCACGCCGGTCGTAGCGCTCTCGGAGAGCGGCTTCAGGAACTTCCCCGTTGGCGCGCCGTGCTCGATCCGCGCGTCGGCGACCGGTTCGAGCGAGATCGCGTCGTACACCTCGATCTGGACCGTCCTCTTGACATGGATGCGCGTGCACCCTGAAGCCAAGGCGAATGCGGCTGCGGAACCCACGATTGCCAACATGTGTGCGCGTCGCATGCGGACACGATAGCGGCAGGAAAGACGAGTCCAAGCGCCAACATCCTCGGGGGAGCTGACTTGCAGAGATCGACGCGTCCGCGGGGACACGCATCTCGTCGCCACCTCGAGGCCCTTGTTCACGACACCAGGCGTTGCCCAGCGTCACGGCCCTTGCGGCACGGCCTTCGGCGGCGGCGGCTGTCCCTCGCCCACCGCCTTCCCAGTCATCACAAGTCCCTGCTTCGGAAGCAGCAGAATGAACGCGGTCACGGACGATGCCGTCATGCGCGCGTCCGAGCCGTAGCCCGCGTTGTCGCGGTTCGGCTGGTAGTAGAAGCTGCCGTCGCTGCACTGGGCCAGCGCGAACCACCAGCGGTTGGCGTCCATGAGCTTGCGAAAGTCCGCAGGTTCGACGAATGCGCCGAGCGCCGTGTAGGCCATTCCCATGGCGGGCGAACCATGTGTGTCGGGGAAGCTCTGTGGATGCCGGCCGATGAGCTTCGCATGGAGCGCAGCCCGCTCGCGATATGAGGCATCGGGATACGGACTGAGGAAGTTGGCGATGGCCGCAGCGCCCGTGCGGCCCATGTCCGCCCAGCCGTCCTCGCGCCCTCCGAGCCTGTCGCCGTACCAGACATAGCCGTTCTTGCCGCTGCCCCGCTTCAGGAACTCGTACGCGGCGTCGTGCCGCGCACGATCGACCTCGATGCCGCACCGCGACATCATCGAATAGGCGAGAGCGCCCTGTGCCGTGAGCATCGCGATGGGTCCGTAGCCCTGAAAGCCCGGGTTGTGCCCCCACCCGCCGTGCGAGTCGCGCGGCCCGCGCGGGTAGCTGTCGGGGTGCGACTCCTCCGCCCCCGGGACGATCTGCGACATCTGGAGATACTGACCCGCCTCGATGAACTCGCGCACCTCCTCGAGTTCGGGGAGCACCCACGCCGCCCGCGTCGCGAGGTAGTACTCGCTCAGCACAAGCGCGGCGCCCATGTAGCTCCAGTTCGGAAGCGACAGCTTGGCGCCCTCGTCGGACGCCTTCGTCGTCGCGCAGAGGTGGCGCACGCATCGCTCGACCGCAGGCAAGTAGCGCGGGTCACCGCTCGCAAGCAACGCGAGCGGCGCGAAGGTGTCATGCACGGGGTCGCCGAACGAGCCGTCTGCGCCCTGCTCCTTCACGAGAAACTCGAGCAGCTCCCCGACGATGCGCTGCGACTTCGCGCAGTTCGCGGGGTAGTCCTTTCCAAAGCTTCCGTACGCGGTGCCGAGATCGATGGACACGGAGCGTTGCGCACCATCCCGCAGGATCAGGAGCGGCAACTTGCCGGGCGTTGCGGAATCGCCACCCTGCGCCACCTCGAGCGCGGCCGCGAACTCCGCGATCGGCCCCGTCGCGCCGAAGACCTCCTCGCCGTAGCCGTTGCGATGCGCCTCTCGGAACGGTTCGTCCCCGACGCCGATGATGTGGTCACCGACGAGGACGAAGCCACTCGCCGGCGACTTCGCGAACACATGGCGAATGACGAGCGACTTCGGCGCGTCGGCCACAAGCTCCGCGCGCATGCCCGTGATGCCGAGGTTGTAGTACCAGCCGGGGACCTCGGCGTCGGGGCCAGCGTCCGCGCGCTGCTTCCACGGATGGCCGCTGTCGTGGTAGTGGACTTGTGCTGCCGCGGGCGCTGCCAGCAGAAACGGCGCGGCGACGGCGAGCGCACGCACGACGAGGGGCGATGCCGACGAGGTCATGATGCGAACGGTATCAGACGCTCTTCCCGATGATCAGCATCGCGCCCATCAAGGCCTGAGCAAGCGCAAACGCCGACTGCGCGGCAAGCAGGCCGCCGACAGCTCCCCACGACGCGAGGCGCTTGCGCAGCCAGAAGCCAGGAAGCAGCGCGGCCGAGAGCCAGACCATCGCGATGACCACGATGAGCAGTTCCTCCGAGGGGTTGCCGAAGAGGGCGAGGATCATGAGCGGGAACAGCGTGATGCCGCCGAGGAACATGAACGCCTCGGACGGCCGATCAAACTGCGCTTGGAGCAGCATCGTGCCGAGCAACGGCCATGGCGCCATGGCGGCAAGCGACGCGAGGCAGAGCGCGAGCGCATGCAGCGGGCTGCCGATCTTCGACGCCTCGTCGCTGGGGCGATGCGCCTCGGTTCGTGCAGGGATGGTCGGGCTCAACGGAGGATGGCTGTGGTCGCTCAATCGTGGCCTCCATGGAGCCCTGCAGGCTTGAACGGCGATTGCACCCTGTTGTCCAAGCTGATCCTGCGCTTGTCCCAAGCCTCACGCGAGCACGGCGCGAGATCGGACACTCGCCCCCGTGCTCTCGAGGCGTGGATCAGGATGCCGCAGCGGATCCTCCGACTCATCGGGGCAGGATAGACCGAGTCGAGCTTCCCCCGCCCGCCGAACCAGCGGCGGACGGGGCTGCTCGCCCACTGTCGGATCGCGAATGCCCTTCCGATGGTGAGGAAAGTCGCGTGATTCGGGGACTCGAGTGAGGGAGTCGCCTGCTGGTTTGCGCTTCGATAGGCGGAGAGGTGGGTGTTGACCCGCGGCCCGAGAGGCCGAGGGTGGCCCCTTTGGAGGTCCGCGGCGCGCCCTGCTGGGTTGCCGCGGATGAGGGTCGTGTGCCGACGGTTTCGGCGGTTTGACAGCCTACACACGGAGTGTGGGCGTTTCCGATGGGCTTCGCCCAGGGGTGTTTGGCAATGCGTACTTCTCTCTCGATGATCGTCTGTGCCACGGCTGCCGTGGCCGTGGCCGCGTCCGCCCAGGCGGACATGGTGGGCACCACCCTGAACACCCTGAACCCCGCCTCACCGATGGTCGTGCAGGACCAGGTGGCAAACGGCGCTGCGTCGGGGCTCCTGCCGAACCTGGCCATCGATACCTTCAACTCGGGCGTGATCGCAGGCGGGTCCGTGACCCTGACGGAGAGCAACGCGGCGGCTGCTGCATTCTCGTCCGGCTATTTCCAGGCTCGGGCGCTCTCCGGCACCGTCGTCGATCTGAGCGCCTTCTCCTCGGGCGGCATCCGTTTCGACTACATCGCAGCCTGGGCTGCTGCAAGCCCGACGCTCAAGGTCAGCGTTCGCGTCAACGACGGAGTCTCGACGACCTACAGCGCGTTCGTGGCCACCCAGGCAGGCGCGACGGGCTTCACGATCAACTGGAGCGATTTCGTGAGCGGAGGCTCGAGCCTCGGCGACAATCTCGGCCGTCTGTCGAGCGTGAACATGGTGGAGATCCGCGCCACCGGGTTCAGCAGCGCTGAGTTCTCGAATCTCGAGGTCGTTCCCGCGCCCAGCGCCATCGCGCTTCTCGGCGTGGCAGGCCTCGTCGGCTCGCGTCGTCGCCGCTGATCGCGCCACGAGAGGCCTCATGCCGCCGGGTCACATCAAGGTGCAACCTCCTGCCCCCGCGAGCCTTGGCCCGCGGGGCGCTTTCTTACAGGAGCGCTTCCTCGCGGGCGCGAGAGGGAGGCCGGGGATCACCGAGAGCAGGGCGCGCGCTCTGTCAAGTCGAGTCGTGGGTGGGCTGCAGCTTGTCAGATTGATTTAAATCACGATTCCTGTGACAGAGCGAGCGCCGATAGTGCGCTTCCACTCGTGAGGCGCGTGTCGCCGAGTCGGAATCCGCCTCGGAGCCACCGTTTGGAGGAACGCGTGCTGTCCCGCGTGGACAGCACAGGGCCAAGGGTCGTGGACCTACGGACTCGGTGATGGCACAACGCTGCAAGGTCTTGCAGCGTTATAGAGGCGCAATGCGCCAGAGGACTACAATGGTTACTTCTTTCCGGGTGTGCGGTGCGGTGGCGGTCGCAGCGGTTGCGGCGGGCTCGATGGCTCAGGCGTCGGTGACGGTGGACTTCAATGGCGTCGCCCTCGACGCGACTTCGTGGGCGCAGCTCTCACCGAGCTCCTACGGTGGCTTCACCTGGGGCGGCGACGCCGAGGTGATCGCGGTCGACGCGTACAACGGCAGCTACGGCGGTGCTGGCTGGAGCGGCTTCACCGGCAACATCGCCTACAACGGTGCCGACCCTTCCGGCACTGGCAACGACCCCCTCTCCGCAACCTGGAATGGCTTGGGCAGCATCAGCCTCGAGAGCATCGCGATGGGCAAGGTGTGGCAGAACATCGGCGGATTCGCCAGCACCTCCGTGACGATCCGTGGCTTCAAGAACAGCCTCGAGGTCGCATCGACGATCGTGAACCTGACCTCTTCGACCCAGAATGTCAGCCTCAGCGGTGGCTTCGCGGACATCGATACCTTCAGCCTCCAGGCAAGTGCCGGCGGCAACTACTACTACCTCAGCACCTTCACCTACTCGATCGTTCCCGCCCCTGGCGCCATGGCGCTCCTCGGCGCCGCAGGCCTCGTCGGTTCGCGCCGCCGTCGCTGATCGCACGCATCGGCACCTCACTTCATGACCTCCACCCCCGCGCGCTTCGGTGCGCGGGGGTGCTTTCATTTCATGCCATGCAGTGCTCTACTGCGGGACCTCCATCGCCCCGATGCCGAACGCGCTCGACGCCATCTTCCTCGACCTCGACGGCTGCCTCGTCGACTCGACGCGTGCGATCACGAACTCGTTCGACCATGCGCTTCGCTCGGCGGGCATTGCGCCGCGGTCGCCTGAGGTCACGCGGTCGTTCATCGGCCCGCCGCTTGGTGCGTCGTTCAACCGCATCGTGGCCGAGGAAGGCCTCGACCCAGCGCTCGCGGCCGTGCTCGTCGAGCGCTACCGCGAGCGGTACAGCGCGATGTCGGCGATCGAGACGACGGTGTTCGATGGGATTCCCGAGGCGCTTGCATCGCTGCGCGAGGAGGCGCCGATCGCCATCGTGACCTCGAAGCTCGGGCGCGTGGCGGAGCGTCTCGTCGACGACATCGGCCTCCGCGCGCATATCGAGGTCATCTACGCGCCTCAGGACGAGCACACGCTTGAGCCGAAGGCCCTCACGCTGCAACGCGCGCTCGCAGCGACGCGCGCACGGCCCGACGCAACCGTGATGGTCGGCGATCGTGAACACGATGTGCTCGCAGGCCACGCATGCGGCACCGCGACCGTCGGCGTCCTCTGGGGTGCGGGCGACCGCGCCGAACTCGAGGCGGCGCGCGCGCATCGGATCGTCGCCACGGTGTGCGAACTTCGCGAGGCGGTGCGGGCGCTCTCGCTACGATGATCGCCGCGGCCGCGCTTGCGGATGTCCGCGCATCTCCCCATGCAGACCCCATCGCTCATCCTGCTGCTTTCCTCGGCGCTTTTGGCCGTCGCGTCCTGCGCGCAGCCGAAGCCCGTCTCGCCCGCCCCTCAAACCGATGCTGCAGACGCCCCGCCGCCGCGCGTCCAGGCGTGGATGGACCGCCTCACCGTCGCGCACGAATACGACCCGAAGACCGGGTTCATCGTGGCGCGCGAAGTGGTCACGCTTCCTCCGCTGATCGCGGATTCGCCACCGCTCGACGCTGCGATCGCGCAGGCGGGTTCCGAACGGATCGTGATCGCGTTCGTCACGGCAGACCGCTGCGCGCCGTGCCAGCAGTACAAGCGCGACGCGCTCAACGATGCATCCGTGGTCGCGCGGCTCTCGGATGCGCGGTTTCTTCCGACGCATCTCGAGGCGGATCGATCGCCCGAACTAGCTGACGCACACCTCGGCTCGCGGGCGATCCCCATGACCTATGCGCTCCGCGACGGCAAGGTGGTGGCCGAGCTGCGCGGGCAGCGCTCCGCGGCCGATCTCTCCGCGTGGCTCGACGGCTTGCGTTGAGCTCAGCCTGCAGTCGTATCGAGGGGTAGCGCGGCCTTCGCCTGCGCGGCCTGCATCGCCCGCGCCGTGCGCGCCTCGCGCCGCGGCACGATGTCCCAAGCGAGACCGACGAGCGAGAGCGCACGCACCTCGAGATAGGTGACATCGAACTCCCACCAGCGGTGGCGCACGGTGCAGCAGGCGGGATCGGAATGGTGGTTGTTGTGCCAGCCCTCGCCGCAGGCGAAGAGCGCGACCAGCCAGTTGTTTCGGCTGTTCTCCTCGGTGTCGTGGTTGCGGTAGCCGAAGATGTGCGTGAGGCTGTTCACGCTCCAGGTGATGTGCCAGACAAGCACGGTGCGGAGGAGGACGCCCCACACGACGACGCCCGCCGCGAAGTTGGCCGCCCCGGCCGCGTCTGTCCAGAGGAGCGCCGCGGCGAAGGCGATCGCGGCATACAGCACGACCTGCGCGCCGTACACCCAGAGCGGGCTCGTCGAGTGCTTCTCGATCCACATGTAGAACGGGTCCGCGAGCACATCGCGGGCATAGCGCTCATAGTTCGCGGGGTGATGCAGCGAGTGGTTGCGCACGAAGAGCCACCACACATGCCCCCACAGGAAGGTGACCATCGGCGAGTGCGGGTCCTCCTGCTCGTCGCTGTGTGCATGGTGCATGCGATGGGTCGCGACCCAGCGCGCGGGAGAGTCCTCGAGGCAGCAGAGCGCGCCGACGACGAGCAGGCGCTCGAACCACCGCGGCGTCTTGAAGCTGCGGTGCGTGAGCAGCCGGTGATAGCCCATCGTGATCGTCTGTCCGAAGACATGCACACCCGCGACGCACAGAATCACCGCCGTCCACGAGAAGAAGGCGGGCACGAACACAGCGAGCGCAAGAAGATGCACCGCGACGATCGGCACGCAGTAGCGAAGAAACACCTGCCTCGGCCGTGTGGCCGCAGGTGCTTCGAGGGAAATTCGGGTTGAGGTCAAGAATGGCCCGTCGGTGAAGGGGTGCCGAGGCGAGGGGGAGCCTCCATACTACGCAAACTTCCCGCGAGACCCGTGGAATGTTCCTCTACTTCCTCGGATTCCAGCGCTCGATCTGCGTCTGGAGCTCGCCTGCCTCCCCCGCCGCGAGGTCCCGCGCCACGAACCCGGCCAGCGTGGACTTGTCGATGTCGGCCTCCGACAGGAGGAGGACTGCGGCGGCCGTCGGCCTCGAGACGGTGACGCCTATGCCGTAGTAGTGCATCGCGGCCACCACCTTGGCGAGATCGGCCTGCAAGACGCCATCGATCTCCGCGGAATCATCGCGCAAGCTCATCCGAAGGAAGTCGATCGGCTCGGCCTCGAACATGAAGTCCACGCCAAGGATCGCGGCGAGGAGTTCCACTCCCTGCAACGCGGATTTCTCTGCGGCCTCGACGCGCAAGGCCTCGAAGGACGGGATCGCGAAGATCTCGTCGGCCATCGAGGCCTCGCGCGCGGTCTGCTCGTCGAGCGTCTGGTTGAACAGCGCCGTCAACGCCCGCGCGACCTTCGAGCGCGCTGGGTCCGAGTTCGCGGCGCGCGCGGACCAGGTCGGCAGGCATCCGCGCTGCTCGAGACGCATGCGGCACTCCCACGCGATCTTCGCGGCACGCAGCCGGGTCGCGCCATCCGGCTCGCCGATCCGATCCGCAAGCCAATCGGGAAGCGCGACGCCGCGGTACTGGAGTTCAGCCGCGTGGATCCAATCGCGTCCGACCGAGTCGGTCGCCGCCGCGAGGCCGTCCCGCGCGAGCAGAAGCAGACCATGCGCCGCCATCGCCTTCGGCGCGCCGAGCAGCGCGCGCGCCTCGATCGAAGCCATCGCCTCGCGCTTGAAGTGCGCGAAGTCCTTCGCACGATCGATTCCCCGCGGCTCGTCGATCGCGGCGTAGTCGAGCAGCACGCGAAGCGCTTGCGCCATGTCCTCGTCGGAAGGCGCCTTCGCGAGCAGGATGAGGCCCGCTGCGCCGAGCGAGCCGCGACCGTGACCGAGTTCCGCCGCACGGAGGAACTGCCCGGTTGCCTTGGCGATGGCGGCGTCGTCCGCGCCCGTCTTCAGGGTCTCGTCCGCAAGAATGCTCGCAGCCGGGCCGTATCCGACCTCTGCCGCGGATTCAAGAAGCGCCAGCCCTTCTTGGCGCTGCGGCGGGCCGAACACGCCGTCAAGCAGGTCGGTTCCACTGATCGCCATGAAGATGGTGTTCCCCGCCTCCGCACCGCGCCGGTAGAACTCGCGCGCCTGCTCGCGCGAAACTTCCATCTTTCCCTCAAGCTGCGTATAGATGAAGATCGAGCCCGCCTCGATCATCGCCTGCGGCGAGGCGCCCTCGTCCCAACCAAGACTCGCGGCCTTCCGCGCCCACCAGTCGCTGACCACGATGCTCGGCGGAACGCCGATCCCGTACAGGTAGACCTGGCTCACATCCCAGGCCGCTGCCGCGTTGCCCGCGCGCGCATCGCGCAACCGCGCCGCGAGATCGAGCGTCGACTCGGTTGATGCCGACGCCAATTCCTCGATCGACACGACGGGCGTCAGCGATCCTGCGTTGAAGGCGTTGCGATACGCCTCGGCGCCCTGCGGATCGGCAGCAGCGGCCTTTTCAATCCACTGCATCGCGGCCGATCGATCCTCAGTCGTGCACGCGCCCGCGGCGATCGCGCCCGCACGACTCGCCATCGAGTACGGAACTCCGGCGTCCGCCGCAAGACGCATGTACGCGGCGGCCAGACGGCCATTCGGCAGCACGCCACGGCCCTTGAGGGTCTCGATCTCGAGGGCCGCGAACGCGGGCGCATAGCCACGGCTTGCGGCGCGCATCAGGAATTCGCGCGCCTCTCGCTGCTCTGCGGGCGACCCGCCCGACTGCTGTTGGAGCACCGCGAAGGTCGTCATCGCGCGCCACGAGCCGAGTTCCGCGGCACGGCGCAGGGAATCGGCAAGGAGTTGCGGTGTCGGCTCGGATGAACCGTCCTTGGCAAACTCCGCCTCTGCATCGAGAAGGTAGCTGATCGAACGCGTGTTCCTCGCGTGGTCGAGGAACCCCGCGAACGGGTTGCCCGCGTTGTCGTCGAGGAAGCCTGACTGCTTCACGCGCAGCATCCAGTACTGCGTCGCGGAGTCGTCCCTCGGCACACCGATGCCGTTGGAGTAGGCGCTCACCAGGTCGAACGCGGCGCCCCCGCCCATCAGACCCCCGTCGTTCAAGCCCGCGCGCAGCCGCACGGCCTCGAGGTCGAAGTCGGCAGACCGCAGCATCGGCTCGACCTTGCCCCTGACAACCCTGTCGAACTCCCTCTTCCGACCGCGGCCCTCCCGCTGATTTCGAATGTCCTGAAGAAGCTCGGCGATCGGTTCCCCGCCCATCGCGCGCAACGCGTCGAGCACGGCTGGAAGGCTGTCACGGCCCTCGCCACCGACGGCCTCTGCGAGTTCCAGCGCGTAGACCAGCGTCGTTTCGCTCGTCTCCGAATTGAGAAACCGAAGGATCACGCCCACCGCGAACTGCGCGCCCTTCGCAAGCGGCGCGTTCGGGTGATGCTTCCGCCACGCCTCGATCACGCGCGCGCACTCGCGCTCGCGGCCGAGCGCGTTCTTCGCCTCCACCATCTCGCGGTCCCACGCGGCGACCGCGACGGCGAACAGCTCGTCGCCCGTCGCCTTCTTCGGGGCGACCGACTCGAGGACCATCGGCGGAATCGACTCGGCCTCCTCCCGCGGTGGCAGCGCGGTCGCCACGATCGAGGCAGACGGCTTGTCGACGGATGTGTTCGAATCGATCGACTGGAACGCGATGCCATCCGCGATGCCGACCACCGTCGCCTGATACGCCGGCGTCGGCAGGTCGAGGGGCCGCCACGACTCGAGGTCATCGCTCACCAGCACGCCACCGAGGACGCGCAGGATCGCGCGGCCATCACCACAGGAAACCGTGGAGATCGAGCGCGCGAAGCCCGGGGAGAACGGGCCGTTCGGCACGGCCCGAACGGTCCAGTCCAGCCCGTCGCGCGTGAACGCGATCTGGTCGCCCTGCGGGATCCACGCCTCGTTCGCGGGTCCGTGCAGCACCAGCGCGTCGCCCACGACCCCGAGCGTCTGCGGCACGATCCCGCCAGCGCTCCCGAGCGGCTGCAGACGCCACGACATGAGGTCGTCGGAGACCGCGAGGACCGCCTCGCCACCGACTCGCGTGCACACGGTCGCCCAGCCGAACGGCGCACGCACGATGCCGACGCCCGTTGCCCGCAGATCGTCCGCAAGCGTGGCCGTCCTCCACGACTCGCCGAGATCATCGGACCACGCCACGACGGGCGGCGAGTCTTCGTTCGCATCGGCCCGGCCGATGAAGACGGCGCGCTCCCCTGCGCAGGCTCCACCGTTCACGATGATCGGCAGCTGAACGCTTCTCGACAGGCCGCCGGTCGCATAGGCGACCACGAACGCCTTCGACTCCTGCAGCGTCGAGATGCGACGCGGCCAGATCCACGCGACCCCACCGTCCGAGGCAAGCTCGGGCGCGCGATTCCCGAGCTCGAACTTCGCCTTCAGGTCGAACCGCACGCCGTCGAACGAAACGAGCAGCCCCTCGGGCGCCGCACAGAGCAACTGCTCGCCTGTCCAGACCACCCGCGAGAGCTGCGGGATGCCGGCCGGGATCGCCGCAGCACGGCTCGCAGCGGGCCGCTCGATGCCGGGGCGCGAGAAGAGGTCGGCGGCCGCTGCGGTCGCAATCTCCTCTCGCCAGTCGGTCGCAACACGCACGACGCCAGAGTCCGCGTAGAGCGCTCCCGACCGTCGCGGCAACCCGTTCGCATCGTTCGGTTCGCGGAAGCGCGCGGCGTGCCAGCGCGCGCCGTCGCCCGAACGCATGATTGCCGTTCGGCCGTCGCTCCAGTACATGACACCATCGCGGTCGATTGCGGCGAAGACCGGTTGACCGCGCAGAAGCGAGTCGAACGGCAGAAGCCGACGCGTCGACCATGCGCCCGCGCCGACGCGGCTCGACACGCGGTCGCCGGCCGCCACCAGCATCGCGAGTGCGTCGCCCGTGCTCGACGGACCGACGGCAAGCGCATATCGCGCGCCCGGATCCTCTCCTGGAAGGTCCTGAAGCGTCTCGCCGACCGTGCGCCACTCCGCGCCGTCCATCGACGCGAGCACCTCGAGCCTCGGCTGGTACCACGGATCTGCGCCGCCCTGCGCCTCCACGGCCGTCGCGCGGCGCGCCAGCATGACCCAGCCGCCCGCTGCGTTCGCGATGGCGAGCGGCGTGACATCGTCGCCGAGGTTCGTCGCTCCGCGCTTCCATGAACCGTCCGCCTCGCGTCGATCGACGACGACCGCGCCGCTCGCGCTTTCAGGGTCGACGCCGACCGCGAGGAACATCGCCTCGCTCGCGCCGACGACCGCGTGGATGAGGTTCGTCGCCGACTCAGGCGCCCCTCCCCCCGCTCCGAACGCGCTCCACGGAGCGAACTGCACGCGCTCGCTGGCGACTGCGACGCCCTGCGCGTTCGCGGCCACGGACCGAGTCGCACCCACGAAGAAACCGGCCTCGGGCTTCGGGCTTCCGCGCCGCAACCACACGAACTCCTGCGCCACCGCGACCTGACCCGCAGGCGCACCCGCAACCTGCTCGACGCCGACAAGCGACGAGAGCTCGGGCGCGCGCGGCGCCTCGCCTGCAGGTTGGTAGACCTCATCGGCCGACGCGAGCGCCTGCGTGCCGTCCTCGCGCGTGATGTTCCACCTCGGCTCGCCTTGCACGCTCACCGATCCGTTCGAGTCGGGCGAGACCTCTGGCTTGACACGCCGCAGTCTCCACGCGCGGCCGTCGGCGCTCGTCGCAATGGCCATCTGCGGCGCCGTCAGCACGAACTCGCCGTTCGCGAACGCAGCGCCTCCGATCCGGACGCCGAGGCCGAAGACCTGCGGTGCCTCGCGCCAGACGAGCGCGCCCTGCTTCGCCTGAGAGAGATCGGCCACAAGGATCGTGCCGCACGCCGTCGCGACGAACACCCCGTTTCCGCCCGCGATCTGGAAGTCGCTCGGAAAGAACTCCGAGATGGAGTTCGTCGCGCGCGCAGGCACGCTGCCACGCGTCCATGCAAGGCCATCGGCGGACGACCAGATCTCGATCCGCGGCGACATCGCAACCGCAGGCTCCGCCGTCGCGGCACGCTGGAGCAACGCGACCCAAAGTCCGTTCGCGCGCTCGAGGCGCAGCACCTTGGCACCGCGAGATATGTCGGTCGACTCAGTCCTCCACGCACCATCTTCGCGCACCACGCGCACGAGGTGCTCGGGCGCATCGGCGCCGGGCGCCGTGCCGAGCGCCATCAGCCGCGCGCCGTCCGAGGCAACGGCGCCGTCGCGCACATCGGCCTGCCAGAGCGGCTTGGTGAACACGCCCTCCTCGAACATCTCCTCGGGAGCCGGGGTGTAGCCGAAGAACCCAAGCGTGGTCGAGGCGACGAGGACGCCATCTTCCGCGGCAACCATGTCGCGCGCTCCGTCGAGCCACGCGATCGTCACGCGCTCGCCTGCGTCGGGGAAGAGCGCGAGCGTGAAGTCCTCGAGATAGAGCGTCCCCCGCGGGCTCTGCACGATCTCCGTGACGGGCTGCGCGCACGCGGTGCGCGGCGACCACATGCAGAGCGAGATCAACGAGAGGATGAAGGCGAAAACGAGACGGCGTGACGGTGAACCCGCGGAATCCCAGAGCATCCGTGCGTTGTACCGCAAGCCCTGATCGTCGGGGCTTCCGCCGCGACGCCGGCCCGCGCACTTGTCAAGCAGGTCGATCCACGGACCATGGCGCCCCGCACTGCTACGATCTCCGCCCGATGTCGGTTGCCAACGCCCACAAGCCGCCCCGCCGCCCCTCGCGTGATTCGCTCGGTCCCGCCACGCCCGCATCCGAGGCGATTCCCGTGCTGCTCGAGCGCGCCGGCGGACGCATCCACGGTCTCGCCCGCAAGCTGTGCGGCAACCTCGCGGACGCCGAGGACGCCGTCCAGGACGCCTTCCTGCAGGCCTATCGCAAGTGGCATCTCTTCCGCGGGGACTCCGACCCGGCGACCTGGCTCTACGCGATCGCGGTGCGCGCGTGCAAGGCCCGCGCACGCCGCAAGGGCGGCATCGACCGCCGAACGCCCGCGCTCTCGCAGCTGATGCCGTGGAGCGAGACGAAGGTGATGGAGGTCGTGGCGGCACCCGACGACACGGCCCACCGCGCCGAGCGGAACGAGGCCGTATCGCGCGTCCAGACCGAGATCGCGCGGCTTCCCGAGTATCTTCGCATGCCGCTTGTGCTGAAGGAGGTCCTCGAACTCTCCGTCGAGGACACGGCGGCCACGCTCGGCCTCGCGGAGAACACCGTGAAGACGCGTCTCCACCGCGCGCGCCTTGCGCTGCGCAAGGCGATGACGGCGCGCAGTTCGCTCGTCAAGGCCCCGATGCCGATCTTCGAGAAGCAGGTCTGCCTCGATCTCCTCAAGGCGAAGCTCGAGGCGATGGACCGCGGCGGCGTCGCCCGCGGCTTCGCGGTGCCGCAGGCGGAAGTCTGTGCGCGCTGCCGCGCTGTCTTCCGCGAACTCGACCTCGTTCAGGACGCCTGCGCGCGGCTTGGCGAGGGTGCGATGCCGAACCCGTTGCGGCGCAAGATCCTTGCGGCGCTCGCAGAGCGCGAGGAAGCCGAGCGCGCGTCCGCGACGAAGCCCCGCAGGGGCAGGCGCCCCGTGCGGCGGCAAGCCGCGCGCGCGTGAGCCGCGCCACCGTCACTCCCCTGACGATCGCGCGCCTGAGCCCGCGCCCGCGGGCACCTCGACCCAGAACCAGCCGCGAAGATCGCCGTCGTCGTAGCCCGTCGCGTTGTCCTTCGGGTAGAGCTTCGCGAGAGCGTCTGCGACGCCGGGCGCGAGGCGGTCGCGCGCGCCATGGCACGCGAGGCACTGCGCCGAGATCGTGATCGGCATCGTGACGCCGAGGGATCCATCGGTGTTCGCGGAGAAACGGGCCGTCTCCGGGCGCGCAGAGAGCAGCTCGACCGCCCAGGCAGGCGCCGCGTTCGCAGTGTTGCGGAGACGATCACTCGTGCGGCCGATCATCACGCCCTTCTCGCGCGACACCGCCTGGGCGATGCGCGGTGCCTCCGTCTTGCACACGGAGATCGCATTGACAGGGCCGCCCGCCGAGCCGTCCCCCGCAGGCGCGGCCATCGCTTCGCCGAGCGCAGCGACGAGCCGAGCGAACATCTCTGAACGCGCGTCCTCTGCGAGCGCCTTCTGCGCCTCCTCGGCCTTCGAGCGCGGCGCATCGATCGCCGCCCAGATCGCTGCGACCCCTCCATCCTGCGCCTTCGCGCGGCGGATCGCGTCGCGGGTGATGCTCTCGTAGAGCGGGTCGACGAGCCCCACGGCCTTCGCGGCCGCGATGGCGTCCTCGAGCGAGTCGCCCTTGTCGAGCGCGCGGTGCATCGCCCAGCCAGGGCCGACGCGGTTCCCCGTGCGGCAATGGAGCGCGAGCACCGCGCCACCGCTCTCCGCGACTCGGAACGCCTCGCGCGATTCCGCAAGCAGCGCATCGGTGAGTTCGGCGGCGTCCTTGTACGGCATGCCCGCGTAGTCGAGACCGATCGACGCGGCGACCGACGCCTCGTCGTAGGTGCCGGGCTCGTCGGCCCTTCGGAAGTTCACCACGCGGCCGACACCCTCCGCCTTCAGCGCGGCAAGCTGGGCCTCGCTCGGCTGCGAGAGCAGGAACCGATGCGGAACTCCGCCGATCGCGACCTCCGGCGGCGGGAGCGGCGCACCGACTGCGAACGGCGCAGTCTCACGCCCTCCCGCATCGTGGCCATGCCGCACGAACTCGCTCACGCCGATCGCATGCGCGCGCAGGAGCGCGATCGCCTCGGGGTCGCGGCTCGACTCGACGATGCGCACGCCCTTCTCTGTCGGCGTGACTTCGACCTGCACCAGGTCATGCCGATCGAAGAGCTCGCGGAAGACTGGATCCCACGCGCGCACGCGCGCGCCGGACTTCATCCGCGCCTGCATCGCCTGCGCGTGGTCGATGATGAGCGCTGCGACCGCGGGGTCGTCGCTTTCCGTGACCGCCTCGACGATGCCGAGGTCGCCCTCCTCGCGGTGGACGACGGTGCGTCGGATCTTCGCATGGTCGGAAAGCAGCTGGATCCAGATGCCGCGATCACGCGCGCGCGAGCCGACGGGCGGCTCGTCCTCGATCACGGTCGCGGCTGGCGCGCCCTGCCCACTTTCGGCGTGCGGCGCGCAGCCGAGGAACATCATCGAAAAAACCGCATATGCAGCAGAACGCACGCAGTTCAAGTCCATGGCCATCAACCCTCGAAGGAGCACACCGGTCGATCAGTGAACCTGCGCCGTCTTCTCGCACTGCGCGATCGCATCCGCGACGACGGTCGAGTAGGTGTAGACAGGCCCGCCGCCCATCATCACCGCGACTCCCGCGGCGTCCATCACCTCCCGCGGCGTGGCGCCTGCCTTCAGGCACTTCTCGACGTGCGCGTAGATGCACGGCTCGCAGCGGCTCGCGATGCCGATTCCGAGCGCGATGAGCTCCTTCTGCTTCACGGAAAGCCCGCCCTCTGCGGTCGAATCCTTCATGAGCCCTTGGAAGAACGGGCCGAACGCGCGACCGATGTCGGCACCGCCCGGCGCCGCCTTCATCGCGTTCATGCGGGCGGGCCATTCCTCGTAGAAAGTCGCTGCATCCTTGTGCATCTGGCGCCTCCGTGTCGGTTCGGACGAAAGAGATGGGTCAGCCGCAGGTGCCCGTCGAGCAGGACTTGGCGCCGCCTGCGGCACGGTTCCACGGCATCGCGCCGAGGATCGACGCGAGCGCGCATGTTCCAGTCGCGCCCGCGAAGGTCAGGCCCGCGCCGAGGAACGCCGGAACCGCGACGAAGCGCGGGTCGACGAACCACGCAAGTGCGCTGCCCGCGAGCGCGAGCACGCCGACGACGAGCTGGACCTGCCGCATGATGCTGATTCCCGACACCTTCGTGTCGAGCTCGACGGGAAGCGCGTCCTTCTTCCACGCGTCGATGCCGCCGGTCATGTTGTGGACGACGATGCCGCGCGCCGCAAGCGACGCAGCCATCCTGCATGCGTCGAGCGATCGGCGCCCGCCACGGCAGTGGAAGGCAACGCCCTGCCCCGGCGCCACCCACGACGCCGCGGTCTCGGCGTTGAAGCGGGAGAGCGGCAGGAGACGCGCCCCCGCGATCCGCTCGCGGGCGTGCTCGTCGGGCTCGCGCACATCGATGAGCACGAGCTCTCCCTTCGCCACGCGCGCCTGCAGCTCGCGGGGTGCGATCTCGACGAAGGTCGAGCCTTGAACGGTCGTTGGGGCCGATTCGGCGGTGGCGGTGCTCTGCATGGTCGAGGTCCTTTCAGCGTGGAGAGATCAGCGTATGCCCTCTCTTCGAGCGCGGACGGAGGGCAGCGTGGACTTTGAGGTCGGAGACCTCCGACGGTTCCAAATCACGGCAAGAAAACCGAGGAAATCGCCCCTTGTGCGGATGGGAACGCCTCGGGAAACACCCGTGGAGCCTGCCGGGCGAGGATGTACCCCGCCATCAGGACGAGGAACACCGCGAAGATCCGCTTCAGGGTGTCCTGGTCGATGCGGCCCGCAAGGAAGTTTCCGACGAGGCTGCCGGCGATCCCAAGCCCCGCGAAGGTGCCGATGACCGTCCAATCGACGCGGACGAGTTCGCCGTCGCGGAAGATCCAGAGATACTGTGCGAATCCGATCGAGCTGTTCACGGCGATGATGGCGAGGCTGGTGCCGATCGCGGTCGGCATCGGAAGCCCGCGCAGCAGCACGAGGACAGGCACGATCAGGAAGCCGCCGCCGACGCCCACGAGTCCCGTGGCGAGGCCGAGCGCGACGCCCTGCAGCATCACGACCCAGATGCGTCCGGGTCGCGGTGCGGTGCGCGTGCCGGCCTCACGCGGACCTTCCGCATCCGCCTTCAGGCGTCTGCCGTTGCGGAACATGAGCGCAGCAGCCGTCAGCATCAGCGCCGCCAGCATGACCAGCTGGACGGCACCCGACAGATAGATCGAGAGACTTGCACCGAGCGAGGTCCCGACGATGCCCGGGCCTGCGAGAAGGAGTGCGCTGCGAAAGTCCACACGCCCCTGTCGCGATGCGCGAAGCATGCCCGCGGCTGCGATCGCGCCGACGATCGCAAGCGATTCCGCGATCGCGCTCTTCTCGTCATGCCCCACGAGATAGACCAGGATCGGCGTGGTCAGGATCGCGCCGCCCGAGCCGAGAAGCCCGAGCGAGAGACCGACCGCCGCGGCGCCGAGCCATGCCCAGATCACGCATGCTCCTCGCGCACTTGGCGGCTTGAATCACCGCTGGACAAGTTCGCGCCCTTGCTCCCACGCGAGCATGCCGCCCGCGAGGTTCATGCAGTGGTAGCCGTGCTTGAGAAGGAGCGAGCACGCGCGCGCCGAGCGGGCGCCGCTGCGGCAGTGGACGAGGATGTGTCGATCCTTCGGGACTTCCGCAAGCCGCGAGAGCAGGCGTGTGTGCGCGATGTTCGTGGCACCCTCGATGTGGCCTTCCTTGAACTCGGTCGCGCGGCGGACATCAAGGACGAACGGCTTCGCGGTGTCGAGCATGACGCGCACCTCGCCGACCGACTTCTCGATCGCGCCGGCGAGCGTTCCTCCCGCGGCGCGGTAGGAGTCGATCTCGCTCGGGTCGAACCAGCCGACGAAGTTGTCGTAGCCCACGCGGATCAGGTCGCGCACCGCCTCATCCACGCGCGCGCCCTCCGCGATGATGACGATGGGCTCGTGCTCGCCGATCAGCGATCCGCCGTCTGTGTTGAAGCTGTTGTTGAGCGGCAGATGAAGCGAGCCGGGCACATGCCCCGCCTTGAACAGAGCCCATGGGCGCGTGTCGACGATCGCGGCCTTGGTTCCATCGATCGCCTTCAGATCCTCGACCGAGAGCCGCTTCGGCTGCGGAACGCCGCCGAGCACCGTCGGTCCGATCTTGTTGTCGCGCTTCATGCGCGCGAAGTAGAGCGGCGGCTCGGGCTGCGCGTCGAGGATGTAGTCGACGAACCCCTGTTCGGTCCTCGCGGCGAGGATCGACGCGTTGAACATCTTCTCGTAGCCGACCGTCGTGGTCGGCACGGCGCCGAGCGCCTTGCCGCAGGCGCTTCCGGCGCCGTGCGCGGGCCAGACCTGCAGGTAGTCCGGCCACTTCATGAACTTCTGCACCGTCTCGTAGAGGCGATGCGCCGACGGGTCGGCCTTGCCCTGGATGCCGGCCGCCGACTCCAGGAGATCGGGGCGGCCGAGATCGCCCACGAAGACGAAATCGCCCGTCAGGACACCCATCGGCTTGTCCGCACCACCTCCACGGTCGGTGACCATGAAGGAGAGGTGCTCGGGCGTGTGCCCTGGCGTGTGGATCGCCTTGAACTCGATGTTCCCGATCATGAAGGTGTCGCCATCCTTCAGGAGCCGGTGCCTGTAGCTGCCGCCGCCCGACGACTTGTCGAGCCACTGGTACTTCCAGTCCGCATCTCCCTCGTCGGAGACGAACACGGTCGCGCCCTTCTCGGCCAGCTCACGGGCACCTGAGACGAAGTCGGCGTGGATGTGCGTCTCGGCGACGGCGACGATCCTGAGCCCGTTCGCAGCGGCCAGCTTCTCGTAGCGGTCGACATCGCGCTCGGGGTCGATCACGATCGCCTCGCCCGTGCGCTGGCAACCGATCAGGTAGGCGGCTTCTGCAAGCTTCTCGTCGTAGATCATGCGGAGGAACATGGCGGAATCCCTTCTGGAAGGCGATGGTACGGTGCTCCGCGGGCGCGAAGGTCGGCGGGGAGGCTTGTGAGGCACCGACGAGGGCGCAGGTTCCCGCTCGCGGAGACATTCTTCCAGATTCCTTCCAGCGCGGCGTTCGAATGGGAACCTTCCGTGGCCCGCCACGCTCCAACGGACTCCCCGAACCGAGGAAGCCCATGTCCACAGCCCCCTCTCGTTCGCCCGTCCGCACCGTCGTCATCGTCGGAGGCGGCTCCGCGGGAATCTCCGTCGCCGCCCGGCTCGCCAGGAGCGGAGCGGGCCTCCGCGTGCAGGTCGTCGACCCAAGCGAGACGCACGACTACCAGCCGCTCTGGACCTTGGTCGGGGCGGGCGTGCTGCCGCGCGAGGCTGCGCGGCGGCGCGAAGCCGATCTGATCCCCGACGGCGTCGAGTGGGTGCGCGAGGCGGTCGCGGAGTTCGACCCCGATGGCCATGCCGTGGTCACCGCGGGCGGCAAGCGACTTCCGTACGACATGCTCGTCGTCGCTGCGGGCCTGCAGCTCGACTGGGGGAAGGTCAAGGGGCTCGAGGGCAACATCGGCAGGAACGGCATCTGCTCGAACTACGCGTATGAGTCGGTGAACTCGACCTGGGATGCGATTCGGTCGTTCAAGGGCGGCGATGCCGTCTTCACGCACCCCGCGACGCCCATCAAGTGCGGCGGCGCCCCCCAGAAGATCATGTATCTCGCCGACGACGCGTTCCGCCGGCAAGGCGTGCGCGACCGGGCGCGCATCCACTTCTACTCGGGCGAACCCGCGATCTTCAAGGTCGAGCCTTACGCGAAGGCGCTCCTCGAGGTGATCAGGCGCAAGGGGATCGAGGCGCCCCGCTTCAGGCACAGCCTGAAGGAAGTGCGCGTCGATGCGCGCGAGGCGGTCTTCGACGATCTCGCGACGAACACCGAGGTCGTGCAGAGGTTCGACCTCCTGCATGTGACGCCGCCGATGTCGGCGCCCGACTTCATCAAGCGGAGTCCGCTCGCCGCGCCGAGCGGGTGGGTCGAGGTCGACAAGCACACCTGCAGGCATGTGCGCCACCCCGATGTCTTCGCGCTCGGCGACTGCTCGAGCCTTCCCACGAGCAAGACAGGCGCTGCGATCCGCAAGCAGGCGCCCGTGGTCGCGACGAACATCCTCGATGTCCTCGCGGGGCGCGAGCCGAGCGCGCGGTACGACGGATACACATCGTGCCCGCTCGTGACGGGCTACGGCTCGCTCATCCTCGCGGAGTTCGACTACGAACTCAAGCCGCAGGAGAGCTTCCCGTTCGACCAGAGCAAGGAGCGATGGAGCATGTACATGCTGAAGCGGCATGTGCTGCCGATGCTCTACTGGAAGGGCATGCTGAAGGGACGGCTGTGAGGCGATGCAGCGCGAGCACTGGCAATCCGTCTATCTCTCGAAGCAGGACGCCGAGCTGAGCTGGTTCGAGGAGCGACCCGCATGGTCGCTCGAGATCGTGCGAAGCCTTCCGCGCGTGCCGCGATCGGCGATCGACATCGGTGGCGGGCAATCGACCTTCGCGGGCGAGCTGCTGCGACTCGGGGTCGGGTCGGTGGCGGTCCTCGATGTCGCTGCAGCGGCGCTTGCGCGCGGCAAGGAACGGCTCGGCGCGGAGGCCACGCGGGTCTCGTGGATCGAGGGAAACATCCTCGATCACTCTTCCCTCGGTCCGTTCGAGCTCTGGCACGACCGCGCGTGCCTCCATTTCCTCATCGACGACGCCGATCGGCGCCGTTACGCCGAGATCGCCGCGCGCAGCGTCGTTCCGGGCGGATTCGCCTTGATCGCGGGCTTCGGCCCCGACGGGCCCGAGCGCTGCAGCGGACTTCCCGTGAGGCGGGCGAGCGCAGGGGCCATCGCCGACGAGCTGTCCCCCGCGTTCACGCTCGAGCGGAGCGTGCAGGCGGTCCACATGACGCCCTGGGGCAAGCCGCAGGCGTTCGAGCATGCGCTGCTGAGGCGCGCGTAGCCCGCACGGCCCTCCGCCTTGCGCCGACGGCGGTTACGCTGCCGCCGTGGACCAGACTCCAGCCCGCAGCACCGAAGCGAAGCTCGCGCGCCGAGACGCCGTGCTTGCGGCGGTGACGCAGGCGTCCGATCGCCTCAGCCGACCACAGCCATGGGAGACCCTCGTTCCCGATGCGCTCAGGATCCTCGGCGAGGCGACGCGCGTGAGTCGCGTCTACATCTTCGAGGTCGAACGACGCGACGGCATCGATGTCGTCAGCCAGCGCTTCGAGTGGTGCGCGGAGGGCGTGACCGCGCAGATCGACAACCCGAGCCTGCAGCAGATGCCGCTTGACGCAGGGTTCAGCCGCTGGGGCGAGGTGCTCCGCTCGGGCCAGCCCGTCTTCGGCGATGTCGACGACTTTCCCGAGAGCGAGCGCCCGATCCTCGAGCTGCAGGAGATCAGGTCGATCCTCGTGCAGCCGATCTTCGAGGGGAACCGCTGGTGGGGCTTCATGGGTTTCGACGCCTGCGCGGCGATCCAGTCGTGGGAGCGGGTCGAGGTCGACACCCTGCGCATCGCCGCGCTGCTGCTTGGCGCGGCGATCCACCGCCAGAACCGCGAGTCGCTGCTACGCGAGAACCAGAAGCTCGAGGCGCTCGGACGCATGGCGAGCAGCGTGGCCCATGACCTCAACAACTTCCTGATCGTCATCGGCGGTGCGAAGCAGCTGCTCGAGGAGGAACTGCATGCGCTCGGGGCGCAGACTCCCGCAGCGCAGAGCTACGGCGCGATGGTCGACCAGGCGCTCGAGCGCGCGGGCGCCCTCACGCGACGACTGCTCGACTTCAGCAGAAGACAGGCCAGCGCGCCCAGGGTCGTGTGTCCGCTCGAACTCCTCAGGCAGGAGGAACCGCTGCTTCGGCAGGCGCTTCGGGGCGAGGCACGGCTGCGCATCGCCGCACCCGACCCTGCTCGCCCTGTCGCGCCCATCCGCATCGATCCGACGGAGTTCACGCAAGTCGCCCTGAATCTCGCTGTGAATGCCCGCGACGCCATGCCTTCAGGCGGCGAGGTCGTGTTCGAGGTGGTCTCGATCCGCGCGAGCGAACGGCCGGCGTGCGTCGATGGAGTTCCCGACGGGCTCTGGACCATGATCCGCGTGCACGACGAGGGCGAAGGCATGTCCGACGAGGTGCTTGCGCACGCGTTCGAACCGTTCTTCACCACCAAGCCCCGCGGGCAGGGCACGGGGCTCGGGCTCTCGACCGTGAAGACTATCGTCCACACTGCGCGTGGGCACCTGAAGGTTTCGAGCGCTCCTCGGACGGGAACCGAGTTCCGCATCTA